>JUEF01000143.1 GCA_000802045.1 Peptococcaceae bacterium BICA1-8 | reverse complement strand
ATTTTTTGATTGTAATCATCCAGATTGACCTCAGCTATTTCACAAATTCTTTTTAATCTGTAGCTGAGGGTATTAGCATGAATATGCAATAGGTTTGCCGTCTCATTAATTTTACTATCATTCTCTAAATAAACCTCTAGGGTTTTATAAAGCTGGGTTTTATGGCGGGCATCATACTCTAAAAGACATTTCAAAGACTGATTTTCAAAGCCGTCACTTTTCCTCATCTCCCAAAGCACAGGGATAAATCGGTATATGCCTAGCTCCTGATAGGAGAAAATTAATTCCGTTTCTTTTGGAAATTTCTCCTTCATCTCTAAAAGAGTTAAGGCTTCCTGATAGCTTTTTTCAACCCTTTGACAATTCTCATATATAGTACCGGAGCCACCCTTTATACCACCTACACCAAAACGCTCATTCATTTGAATAACAAAAAATTTGATAAATTTATCATAATCCCCTGCTGACTTAGTGGATTGTGATGCTTCTTTTTGAGTAACATATGGGCGACAGGAATAGTCAACAGCCTATACCATTAACTGGCTGTTTCCAATCAACCTCCCCTTCATCCTTGGGAGCACCAATATAAATATTCCCTTTTCCTTCAATTACTTGGTATATCTCAACACCCTTTGTGTGATAGTGAGCGCCAACCCGTTTATATGCATCAATTGAGCTATCCCATGTAAATCGGGATAGCTCAAAAAGAGGGTCGAGGAAATTATATAGCTATTCTGCTAATTGTTTGTCTTCAATAAACTTTTGTAACAACTCCGCTGTATTGCCGGTAATCTTAAGACAATTTCGCAAGTGGTCTCTGCTATCATAGGGGTGAGGATTAAGCATCCGACAACACGTTGCACCGAATTTTTCTTCAAAGAGCCCATGAAATTGCTGTGCACTAGTGTACACGGGTTCCCTGCTCTCTTCATTAGTAACCCGTCCCTGAAGCATCCCTAAAACCATGGTAGCGGCAGTTAATGAACCACACATGCACCCGGCATGGCCTAGACCTCCGCCGAACCCCGAAGCCATCCTCAACGCACTATCAGAAATATCGAGATTTAATACGTCCCGATAAGCTCGAAGTATTGCTTCGGCACAATTATATCCTTCACGAAAGTTCTGTCCTGCCAATTGTTTGGCATTAACATTCTCAGTAGCCTGTTGAGTCATCAAAAATCACCTCTTTTCTATTGAAATTAGCCATTTTTACCCCTTTAAGAAATAAGATATAATGTAAAATTTTCTATACAATTCTCTTATTTCCTGCTGCTTATGTTAAACTAATCCCAGTTGCTTTAGCTTTTCCTCTCTGGGTATCCCTGTTTTCCTGTCCCAACCCCTTATTTCATAATAATCATCCAAAACTTCCTGAACTTTGACCCGATCAAGCTTTCTGCCTTTACTGGCTCCAGAACCCATTTCTTCTTCATAGAATCTTTTAGGGAAAACACTGTCTTCTATTTTTTCCCCTGCCCTTATATTAAAAAGCTTTTGTAAATTCCATATTCTTTCCCCTGCCTCCATTAATTCCTCAGCAGAAATATCAATACCGGTTAAAGATGTATAAAGTTTAGAGAGAAGATTAGGTCCTATAGACTGTAAAACAGGGGGGCGAATACATACTCCCAAAGTGTTATAAACGGATATTAAATCCTCTGCCCATTTTGACATAGCCGCAATATTCACATCTCTGGTTTGGAAGTCAAATATTTTTTCCTTTTCTCCTTCAAAAATATCTAATTCTTCATATAATTCATCAGAGAGACCAAACTTTTCTGTTCGATATGGTACTGGATTTTCATTGAATCTTAAGTTTTCAACAGGATTCCGGTTACGGAGATGGTCACCTCCGCGGATATTGGTAAGGGTGCCAAAGGTCCATGTTGACCATCTACCCCTAGGATCAGCCATGGGTATTTCTAGTCCCTTGATATGAATAGCATAATCTTGAGCTCCGGGAATAATTTGAGCAGCTGCTTTTGTCCCCTCAGCTAAAATATCACCTATTCCTTCCCGCTTTGCAATCATCTCTAAGAGTTTAAATATGCCTTCTTCGTTACCCCAATCTATTTTAAAACCTATTTCCTGTTCAGTAATAATTTTTCGCTGGAATAATTCCATTGTAAAGGCTATAGTACCGGCAGCAGAAACCATATCGATTCCATAACGCTGACAGACCTCTGTCAATTTAGCAACAGCGGGAATATTATTGACATCACACCCCGCTGCAAAGCCTATTAAAGGTGTTACCTCCATATCCTTAATTCGCAATCCTTTATATGGACCTTCCTTAACCTCAACCCAGTGAGCACAAGCTATAGGACAGGCCATGCAGGAAATTCCCCTTTTGCTGTACTGGTGAACTAGTTTTCTACTTCTTGTTTCCAGCCAATCGTCAATTACCCCAGTCTGAAAATTACGCCCCGGCAAAGCACCAAATTCATAATAGGGAACGGTTGCCAACATAGTCCCGAATTTACTAAAAGGTCCAAAAAAAGGTGAGTTATTTAAACTGCTTCGTGCCTGATTAACCAATTTAATAAATTCCTTTTTATCGTAAACTTTTATACTGTTACTACCCCGTACAGCAACAGCCTTCAGGTTTTTCGAACCCATTACAGCCCCTAATCCGGTCCTGCCCCAGGCGTCATAGGGACCGTTTTCAATACTGGCGAAGCGGCAGAGATTTTCTCCCCCCGGGCCAATTAATGCAATTTGCAGTTCTTCATCCTCTAATTCCCTGCGAAGTACTTCTATCGTCTGCCAACAGTCCTTACCCCATACATGACTTGCAGAGAGAATCTCCACATTGTTATTATTGATATATACATAGACTGGTTCCTGTGATTTACCCCGGATAATTACCCCGTCATATCCTGCAAATTTTAGTTCACTACCCCAAAAGCTGCCGGAATTTGAGGTTCCAAATAAACCTGTTGCAGGAGATTTGGCTGAGACCTCGGTACGACAAGCAGTGGGTACATTTGTACCTACCAAGGAGCCAACTGAAAAGCACAAAACATTTTCAGGCTCTAATGCATCTATATCTGATGGGACCAAATCATAAACAAGCTTGGCCGCAATACCTACTCCACCGATATATTTTTTTATAGTATCTTCGTCAAATGTTAAGTCCCTAATTGATAAACTAGATAAATCAATATCAAGAAATTTCCCTGCATAACCGCACATATTCTCCTCCATAAACGATTTATTTCACCGGACACTGAGCACTAAGTACCATCGACCTATCATTAATTATCTAGCTACTAACCACCAGTCACTAGTCACCAGTCACCAGTCACTAGAAACTAGCCACTAGCATACTCAGACATCCTGTGGGGCAAACTTCAGCACACTTTCCACAGGTCAAACAGGTAGATGAAAAAGAGATCAGAAAGGTCCCTTCCATATCGTTTTTCCTGATTTTGATATGTGCTTTATTTAAGTTAAAATCATTATTATAGGTAATAGTACAGGTTAAAGAACATATTGTGCAACCTGTACATTTGCCGGGATTAATGACTATACCCTTGGTCATTTAGCCACCACCTCAAACTCATTTTAAAAAAAGTGGTAGAGATCCCTGGCAGGGACCTCTACCAAATATGAAGAGTATTAATCTATGCGTCAATAGATTTGTTGTTTTCGGCTGGAGGAGCTACTGGAACTGCAGTAATCTGATCTTTTACTCCAATTAATAAATGTAATATTACGCCTGCTGCTAGACCCCAGGCTGCACCTCTAAATGCTAGGAAGATAGCCATTATACCTGCAACACCCCGTTCTTCTTTACCTTTAACCATCTCCATTGCTATATAGGCACAAGCGAAGCCTTGAACAATCAGGGTTAAAGAAAGAGCAGCTGGTAATACCGGCTTAACCAAGGAAATAATCGGCATTAAGAAACCAGCAATAGCCATGGCAATAACGAATGTACCGACACCACCGAAAATAGAATCCATGGATTTTCTACCATGCTTATAACGTTCAACAGCAGCTATTGTACCACCTGCCCAAAGAGGACCGCATAATGGAGCATATGGTGCAATTAATGCCATGATGAAGTTTCTAAGACCAGAAATAATATTTGATCTATTGGCATTAAAATCGATAACTTCGTCCTGACGAACTTCATCTGCATCTTTAGTAACTACTTCTGCAAGTACAAAGTCACCAAAGGCTATGATGTAAGCTGCAAATACTAATGGTAATACTTCAATAAAGTATCCTAATGGAGGAAAACCTGGAGCTCCAAAAATAGTATAACCGGAAATAACCTGTGTGAGATTACCAAAGGGAACGAAACCCCATTCAATTGTGGGTATTGCAATTTCTCCAAAAATAGGACCAACAACTGCGGCAACTATCATTCCGGGAAGCATCCCGTATTTAGCTAACTGTCCTAAGAAAGAATTTTTACTTTTTGCTATCTGGAAACGCCAGGAGAAAAGCACCAAATAACAAATAATTGCGCCAACGAGTATAGTAACTTCCTGTCCGGCCATCCGACCGCCAGGTTTTATAACACCAACTACTGCGGCAATACCAGCACCTAAAATAATTCCTGCCCTCATGGAAACTGGTACAAGATTAACAATTTTTTTCGCTAACCCGGTAACACCCATAAAGGTAAATACAACTGCCATAGTTAATTGTAGAGCAATAATTGCATGAATACGGTCAATACCTGCTTCATAACCACCGGCAAAGGCTAATACAAGAGGAATCGCCGGAGTAATCCAACCAGGAAATAAAGGATCACCAAAGGTGGGATGAAGAATATAGAGCAGCCCGTTCAAGGCAACCATAGCAACCGCCAGCTCAAAAGGTACACCAAGTGTCTCCTGTAATATAGGAATCGCACCCAAAGCAACTGCTACGAGAATTAAACCTTGCCAGAATTCAGGCCATTCCTGCTTGTAATGCATGAAAGGTAACCGGAGTTTGAAAATACCAAAGGGAATATAGGGCTGTTCTTTTCCATGCTCACGAATAACTGCCATTTTCTTACCTCCTATTTCTTTTTTTTATTTTAATCATGTGCAAGCACATGAAATTTAAAACATTTGAAACTTTATTTTCTAAATATATTTAACAATTTTGAATTTTACAATATTTATAAATAGTATTAATCTCTTTATTAGACCTTTCACGAGTCCCCTCCCCATAAAGGGTGAGGGGCTCGTACAGGTCTAATCCCATTGTCAAACGGGAAATATTATTTATTTTTAGGTGGCTCAGCTATTTCTCCGGTTACTCCAGCGATGCGTTTTGCATCATCAGCAAATCTTTCCCAAGTAGTCATTGCTCTGACAACAAGTCGAGCACCGTCTGGGGATCCGCCGCCATGCATACAGCCAGGGATACCTCCACCTACAGTTAACCATTCAACAAGTCTAGCCATACGAGCCCGGGACTCGCCATCTGTACCAGCTTCTAACGCTTCTAATAGTTGTTTGCCATATACCGGTGATTGGAAATCTGCATATGAAGGCATGCAACCAGTCTCAGCAATACCACCGCTAATATCTTGAGTAAGAACCTTAGTTTCATATGGTAATTTAGCAACCTGTGTTTTATTAACATGGGCTAAAAGAGCATCGGGTATAAAAAGACCGGACAGATGTTTTTTACCTTTGGCCATTGCCCCCAGGCCTATCCCGTAGGTAACCTCGTTATTTACAGCCATCTGATTAAGTTTATCCTGGAATACTTTTTGAGATAATCCATTAGCTCTAGCCATATTAATGGCTGAACCGCACATTATATCCCCTTGTCCAGCAACACAAGCCCCTATTGCTGCTCGGTAAATAGCAGTGAAAAATCCTAAGATTTTACCGCTGTATTTAAACTCACCACACATAAATACCCGGTCATTGGGTACAAAAACATCATCAAATAATAGATAAGCTTGGGTTATATTACCAACCTTTGGAGAATCCCAGCCCTCTTCCTCATCCCGGGTATCACTGGGGCGACGGGTTTCAACAATTGTCAAACCTTCGATATCCTTAGGTACTGCTACTGCAAGACAGAAGTCTTTATCTTCTTCCTTATATCCACTACCTGGAACAACAATTATTTCATGGGCTGCTGCTACTCCACAGATTTGTGTTTTATAGCCCCTGATGACAATTCCGTCTTCCCGGATTTCTTTGATATGAACATTAGTATCTTTGTTTTTCTGCTGGGATGGCTTTAATGCTCTATTTCCTTTAGCATCAGTAATTGCACCGGCTAAGGCCAAACCATTATCTTCCACATACTGAAAATATTTTTTTAGTCTTTCATGGTAATTTGTTCCCAGATCTCTATCCATTTCATAAGTAATAGCCCAGAGAACATTTAGTCCGGTCCAGCCTGCACAGGTTGCACCCTGACATGTACCCGACCATCTGTATTGTTCCCGCTTCATATCAGCATTACCTATTTGATCCTCCATCGTCTGACACAAGGTATTCCAACGATGGGCTTTTTGCCCAGTTAAATGGGAGGTGTTAGTGAAAATATGGGATTTTTCCGGATCCTGAGACATATCATAGGAATGTGCAACTGAATCAATATGAAGCTTTGTTGCAGGATGGGTAGTCACATCCTCAATTAACTGCCCGTATTTATAAACATTGGGCCGCATTTTTTTCAAGCTTTCTCTATACTGCTGACCATTCATTAAAGCCATTTTTCTCCACTCCTTAAATTTGTTTGATATTTAGTACTAAAATCTAAACCATTAGATTCATTTTCTTAGCAGCAAATGTTAATTCTTCCCTAAATTTGGGATGGGCAATGGCAATTAATTCTTTTGCTCTTTGCGAAGCCGTCTTACCTTTAAGTTTTGCTGCACCATATTCTGTTACAACATAATCAATATCATTTTTAGTACAGGTTACATGGGAGCCTTCGGTGAGCATAGGCTTGATTTTGCTTATTGAGTCATTCTTAGCAGTAGAATAGGTTGTAATAAATGACTTACCATTCTTGGATAAACCTGCTCCTCTAACAAAATCAACCTGCCCCCCTGTCCCGCTAAATTGCTTAGGTCCCAAAGATTCTGAACATGCCTGACCAATAAGATCAACTTCGATAGTTGCATTTATTGAGACAAAATTATCATGGAGAGCAATTATATTGATGTCATTGACATAATCTATAGAATGAAATTCAACTCCGGGATTATCATCGAGAAAATCATACATGCGTCGGCTCCCAGCAGCAAAAGCGGTAATTGATTTATACCGGTGAATATTTTTTTTGCTGTTATTGACAGCTCCCGACTCTAGTAAATCAACCATTCCTTCCGTGAACATTTCACTGTGCAGCCCAAGATCCTTTTTTGTTTTTAAGGCTTTAGCCACTGCATTGGGTACTCCACCAATACCTAATTGGATGCTTGCTCCATTGGGTATTAGTTCGGCTATATAATCACCGATAATTCGATCCTGTCCGGTGATTGGTGCCTCTCCTAATTCAGCCAAAGGAACATTGTTTTCAAATACTGCATCAACCTCGGAAATATGTACAAATTGGGAACCATGGGTTCTAGGCATATTTTCATTTACTTCCAAAAATATCTTGTTAGCTCTAGACATCTGTGCCCTGCTAGTGCTTGCCGATACACCAAAACTAAACCAGCCATGCTTATCCATGGGGGAAACAGTTGCATAGAATACTTCTGCTTTGACAAGCTCCCGCCATATCATGGGAACGTCTTTATAATAACAGGGCATGAAGTCCGCCCTTCCCTCCTGGACAGTTTTTCGGGCATAACCACTGGTGAAATAGGATACATGCTTCATCTTGCTTTCCATGCCTGGTTCTAGGTACTTAAGGTTTTTCAGTGTTAAAAGCAAATGGTGAGTTATCCCGGTCAACTCTTCCCGTTCAGCCCTTTCAGCCAGGGCTTGAGCCAATCCAACAGCTTCTCCCAAAGCACAAGATGTAGCACAAATTGCATTTGACGGTACCTGTTTAACAATCTCTTCTGCACTTGCTAACTTTTCTTTATACATTACCTGCCATTTGTCCAATTTTAAATACCTCCTTCCTTGAGATACATATACTAAAGGTAATTGCAAGAACCATGCCAAATTCAATTTAGTTTGAAAATAAATTGGTTAAAAAGTAAAACCTCTAATTTGCCTTAAATCAGCGGAAAATTAGAGGTTTATTTAAGTAATAATATTTATGAAATGATATTTATTTTTCTTATTATTATCCTACTGATGAAAATTTGCATCAATCATTTAGGAAATACCTTTAAAATAGTTCTCAACCTTTATATCTTGAAGAGATGCGCGTATGCATCTTCTTGATGTTCATCTACATCATCCTTTTCAATATTATACTGTTTCATTTTCCTGACAATTGTGGACTGGTTAACACCTAAAATCTTAGCAACCTTTCTGGTTGTACCATATTCCTTGAGGGCTCTCTTTAATAATTGATTTTCCATGTCCTCTACAGCTCTTTTCAAGGGAGCAATACCATTTATGGTGACAATTTTTGTATTTAAATCATTTTCCTTGTGCAAATAATCTGGTAGGTGAGGCAACTGGATATTATCTTCATTTATTAGGACAACCAGCCTTTCTAGAGTATTTTCCAATTCCCTAACATTTCCTGGCCAATCATATCCTAATAAAGATTCAACAACGGATTGGGAAAGTGTTTTTTGCTTATCATATTTATTATTTAAACTTTGTAGAATTGTACTTATTAATGGCGGTAAGTCCTCTGGACGGGCTCTCAAAGGAGGTATTAATATGTTCACTACATTTAGCCGATAATATAAGTCCTCCCGGAAAGTACCCCTTCTAACCATTAAGGCTAAATCTTTATTGGTTGCTGCAATTATTCTGGTATCAATCTTAATCGGTTTTACTCCTCCAACTCGTACAATTTCCTTTTCCTGAAGTACTCTTAACAGTTTTACTTGAAGATTAAGCGGCATGTCACCTATTTCATCCAAGAAAAGGGTTCCACCAGATGCTAACTCAAACATACCCGGTTTACCTTCTCTTTTTGCCCCGGTAAAGGCCCCGCCCTCATAACCAAATAATTCAGACTCTAATAAATTTTCGGGGATAGCACCACAATTTATTTTAATAAATGAATTGTTTTTGCGTTTACTTAACAAATGAATCTTTTTTGTTACTACTTCTTTACCTACACCAGACTCTCCGGTAATAATTACTGTAGAATCCACCTGGGATACTCTAACAGCTAAGTCAATCACCCTTTGCATCGCTGGACTATTAATTACTATATCATCCATTTTATACTGTTGCAGGCGTATCTCTTCTAATTCGCTGGCATATTTTTTACTCAACTTTTTGGTCTCTTCTAGTTGAAATTTGAGATTTTCTAAGGCAGTTATGTCCCTGACATTTACTACTACCTGCTCTACCTCTCCATCAACACCAAAAATAGGTGTTCCTGTGGCAATTATTTTTTGCCCTTTTTTACACCCAGAGGTTATCTCCAACATTACTGTCGAGGTTTCCTTTCTTTCGAGGGTTAGCATTGCAGCAGAGTTATCATAAAAGCCATCGGAAACTAGTTCCCGGGCAGTTCGTCCAATAATATAATCCCTTGAAAACCCACAAATTTTTTCCCAGGAAGAATTAACCCTGACAACCCGTCCCGTATTATCAATAATATATAATCCGTCATAAGATGATTCAATTATGGCGTTGAGCTCTTGAGCCAATGCTTTGTTTACATCCAGCTCCCGACTTATTCTTTCGATATCCGAAATATCTACAAATACCCCAACAGCACCAACGTTTTTATCCTCTCCTTTTATGGGAGAGCGATTAGAGAGTATGGTAAATCCATTAATTTCGGTTTTAACACCTATAGATGTCTTTCCGGATTTAAGTGTCTCTAAAAGTCCTCCTGCGGGATCGAGATAAGACATATGCTTGCCTAAAGCTTCATCCTTTTTTTGCCCGAGTATTCTCTCAGCGGCAGGGTTAAAGGCTACAATTTTACCCTCACTATCAATTGCCACTACACCATTATAAAGAGAATTAACGAGCTGCTGCATATAGTTTGATATTTTTTTATGCTGTAAAAAAGAGTTTTTAAATAATTTTTCCTTAGGAATAAATCCAATCAATTCACCGTTATCATTAATAACAGGCAGAATATCAAAATCATTATCCCAATCTATATCTACTGAATGATAACTAACATTATCTTTAATAGCAGGAGACTGAACAACATAATCGTAAATGTTATTGTTTTTTTCTAAAGTACTGGGATTTATCAAGCTCCTTAATTTAACCAGCCCTAAATAAGTTCCGTTAGTATCAATAACAGGTAAAGAAGTATGTAAGGTATTACTGAAAATTTCCAATGCCCTTTTAACAATATAATCTTTATCAATACTCAGCCCTGTTACTAGTTCTTCTATTAAAAATGAAAAAAAGATACTAATCACCCCTTAACTATTACTCCTGTTTCAAATATTCTGAAAATTAGTTAAAATACCTTCTTTATTTATTAATTCCATTAATTATTTCTGCAACATCCAAGACAGCCATGTTTTTTTCTTCCAAACTATCTGAAAGCATAGTAAGACAAAATGGGCAGGCTGTGCACAATATTTCTGCATCTGTTTTTTCTACTTCTAGGGAACGGATTGAAGAAATTCTCTTGCCTTTATTTTCCTCTATCCACATTTGACCTCCCCCAGCTCCACAGCAAAAGCTATCTGCCATTTTATTGTCCATCTCCAGTAGAGAAAGATTTGAGATTCTGGTTAATAAATTCCTTACAGGAACGTAACTATTGTTATACCTGCCTAAATAGCAAGGATCATGAAATGTAATCTTTAATTCTTTATTAGTTTCTAAAGATAATTTTCCTTCTTTAATTAACTCTTCAATTAGCTGGGTATGGTGTACTACTTCATAATCCCCGCCAAACTGTGGATATTCATTCTTTAGTGTATTATAGCAATGGGGACATTGGGTTACTATTTTTTTAATTCCCATTTTTTTAATGTTTTCAATATTCTCCGAGACCAGCATTTGAAATATTAACTCATTCCCTAACCTCCGGGCAGAATCACCGCAGCATTTTTCTTGGTTTCCCAATATTTTGTATTTTACTTCAGCAGCATTTAGTATTTCGATAAATGACTTTGTTACTTTCTTATTTCTCTCGTCATAAGAACCAAAACATCCCGGCCAATATAGGATAACATCTTCCTTGGGTTCCTTGGATTGATAAATATTTATGTTTTCAGTCCAATCTGCCCGAGACGCCCACCCTATTCCCCAGGGATTACCGTTTGTGTCGAGATTTCTAAAAGTGGTCTGCAATTCTTTAGGAAATTTCCCTGCTGTCATAACCATATATCTTCTGAGATCAATAATTTTTTGAACATGCTCTACACCAATTGGACAAACTTCCTGGCAGGCTAAACAAGTTGTGCAGGACCATATTTCATCTGGAGAAACATAATTAAACAGTCCACCCGCCTCTATCCCTGAAGCAGTCTCCTGAAAAAAATGATGCCTAGAAATGCTCAAATTACTCATATTTCCTGCAAAGAATAATGCTTTTTTCAAATCTTGTGTTAATTCTTTTGGATTTAAAGGCTTTTCCGCTATATATGCCGGACAGTTATTTTGACATCTGCCACATCTTGTACAGGCATCTAAATCTAATAACTGCTTCCAGCTAAAATCATTTATTTCTCCGGTACCAAAGCTTTCTGCATTTTCATCTTCTAGATCCAGACTGTTTAATACTTTTCCGGACTGCTCATTCTTTAAAATCTGATTTAATGATGCAGCTATCAAATGAAACAGTTTTGAACCAGGTATTAAAGCTATAAAAACACATACTATAAAAACATGCAGCCACCAGAATAAGAGATGAAGATGTTTTTGCGCAGATTCTGAAAATCCTAAAAACATCCTACTAAACCCCTTGCCTACTGGAGACCAGTTTTGCCAGTTAACATCTAAAATAGCCAGCCTGAGCCCTTCTACAATAAATCCTGTTATTACTATCACCGCTATAAGGACAAGGATTATAAAGTCTTCAGGCTTATTATCTGCTTCAGTGACAGGCTTCACTATCCTGCGCAGGACAGCAGCTCCAATACCAATAATAATTGCAAGACCAAAAAAATCTGTCAACAAAGAATATCCCAAATAAAAATTACCCTGTAATATTTCTAAATGCAAATAATGTTCCAGTCCAATAATTACCGTTGCTAAGAATAATATAATAAAACCCAAAAAAATCAATAAATGCATAAAACCTGGCAATGATTCTTTTAGGATATTACGATGGGATAAGATA
The DNA here is from genome assembly GCA_000802045.1 of Peptococcaceae bacterium BICA1-8. GTDB lineage: Bacteria > Bacillota > Peptococcia > Peptococcales > BICA1-8 > BICA1-8. The sequence goes on along the minus strand of JUEF01000143.1, from coordinate 20,495 downwards.
TTACCTAAAAATTTAATATAATTGCTTTTTCTATTTTCCTTCTTTCCCATACACCACAGCTTGTAATGCTTATATACACCATGAGCAAAAAAACCTAAGGCTGTTAAAATCATTAGATACATAAAGTATTGCCCAGAAATGTTCCAGTATATCTCCCTACTTGGCACATCCAGACCTGCTTTTTACTCACGATACATATTTCTCAACTCTTCTGTTAATAGCGGCACTATCTGTAGGAGGTCGCCGACAATTCCGTAATCGGCTACTTTGAAAATAGGTGCATCCGGATCTTTATTAATAGCAACAATGACCTGGGATGTTGACATGCCGGCTAAATGCTGCATAGCCCCGGATATTCCACAGGCAATATATATTTTGGGTTTTACTGTTTTGCCAGTCTGTCCTACCTGTACCGAGTATGGCATCCATCCTGCATCTACCACAGATCGTGATGCTCCTACAGCACCCCCTAAGACCTTAGCTAACTCTTCAAGTAATTTAAAATTTTCCGCTTTCTGCATACCTTTACCGCCACTGACAATTATTTCTGCTTCAGTTAGAGATTTTTCTTCAGCAGCTTTTTTTATTACTTCCTTTAGTAGATAGGGCAAATTATCGTTAATTTGAGTATGATGTTTATGTACCTTGGGGGTTTGATAACAGTTGACAAAACTTTCTAATGAATTCGGTCTGACCGTTACAAAAGTGAGATTATTAGAGCTTATTTCTATTTTTTCAAAGGCTTTGCCGCCATAGATGGGACGAATAAAGTTTATTATTTCTTTTTCTAAGTTAATATCAATGACATCACTAACCATTTGTCGGGAAAAAACTTGAGCTAGTCTTGGAGCCAAATCTTTACCCAAGGCAGTATTACCAAATAGCACAAGCTGAGGATTTTTGCCCCTGATTATTTCTGTTATTGCCTGAACCAGTATTAGAGGGTTGTAATTAATTAAACCTTTATCTTCTACAAGGATTATTTCATCAGCTCCCCAACTGGCAGTTTCATTTATTATTTTTTTTTCTATGCTGTCACCGACTATAATAGCTGTTATTTCAAAGTCATTTTCCCCGCCAGTATTACTAAAATATCCTAATATTTGCCGGGATATTTTTTTAAGACAACCATCCTTATGCTCAACGAAAACCAGCAGTCTTCCCATTTATTTCCACCCCATTTTGTTACAATACTTTTGCTTCTTTCAATTTTTCTACTAAAATGGTTACAGCCTTTTGGGGAGAGGAACCATCAATCAAAAGTCCCTTCCGTTTTGATTGGATGACATCATAAGATATATTTATGTTCACTTTTTCCTTAATTTTTTCCATATATAGAAACTCAATTTTTTTCTTTTTAGCTTGCAGAATATTTTTAACAGTAGGGTAGCGGGGCTCATTAATCCCTCGCTGTACTGCAATAATTGCCGGCAACCCTGTTTCAACAATTTCTATCTTGTCATCACTATCCCGTCGGCATATTATTTTATCTTCAGAAATTTCAATTTCTATGACTACATTAACTAAAGGGATTTGCAATAATTCACTTAATCGGGCAGGTACCTGAGCATTATTATCATCGATAGCAACCCAGCCAGCTAAAATCAAATCAAACCCCTCTTGGGATATGCTTTGTGCTAAGAATTTACTGACTGTAATACTATCGGTAGCTCCGGATACTATCAATTTTGCTCTATCTGCACCTAAAGCCAAACCGCTCCTAATAGTTATTTGGGAATCCTCTCTGCCTACACTGCAAAGAATTACTTCTCCTCCAAATTTTTCTACTATCCTTAAAGCTTCTTCTATAGCAAACTCATCATAGGGATTAATAATATACTTAACGTCCTTTTGACTTATATTATTTGGACTTTCTAGCAAAATTTTTGCCTCTGTATCAAAGGTTTCTTTAACTAAGACAATGATTTTCAAAGCAGAAACCCCCCTTCATTTATGATTCATCACTTTCCAGCCTATTTGCAAGAATGCTTAAATTTTCTGCCATGGACGCCACTTGTTCAACAGCGCTTACAAGATTAGTAGCAGCCCCTGCACTTTGTTCCATAACATTATCAATGTAATTAATCTGCTGAAATATATTTTCACTTTCCTCCTGTATTTTTTTTATTACCTGTTCTATCTGCGCAATCGAATTGTTACTATTACCCGCTAATTTTCTTATTTCGTTTGCAACAACTCCAAACCCTCGCCCGTGTTCTCCGACCCTGGCAGACTCAATAGCGGCATTTAGTCCTAGCAGATTTGTCTGTCCTGCAATGTTTTTAATTAAACCTAAAACCTGATCCATTTCTCTTATACTAGTATTGGTTTGCTTAACGCTGGCGGCTAGAGTCTGGCAAATCGAAGATATTTCTTGGGTCTGAGCAGATATTTCCTCAGTTGTACTTGCCAAAATACTAGTGCTGTCAAACATTTTATTGGATATTGTTTTGGCCTCATCAAATTTATCAAGGGGTTGGGTAACGGCGGCACCACCTATAATCTGCTGATCACTGCTGTAAATTGGTAAAGCAACTACCAAATAAGGTCTGCCATAAACAGCTTTATCTATCCGTAAAAAAATTCTTTTTCGTTCATTCATTGCTCTATATACCCCGCTGCCAACCTTAACAGGATCTCCCGCCTTTGCACCTAGATCCATTAACTTTCCGGGAATATAACCCAAGCATTTTTCTTTATCAAAAATGCCTATTCCTAAATCAATAGGGGTCAAGTCATTTATAATTGCTGCGAATTTTAAGTAGCCATCTAAAATATTTCTATCATTCTCATTCATCTTCTGTCCCTCCTATAGATATTGAATTCCTTCTGCAAAGTTCATTAAATTACTTAACCCGCTTTCAGTAACAACGAAGGTGTTTTCAATTCCCACAGCTCCATCAGGAAAAACAAATTTTGGTTCCAAGGCTAATACCATGTTTTTCTCTAAAGGGATGTCCGACCTAGGTGCAATTACTGGAAGTTCATCCACCTCCAGCCCCACTCCGTGGCCAATAAAGGGCACTTTCTTTTCCAGACCCATAAAGTTTTCCCCTAGTCCGTTTTCTAAGACAATCTGCTGGGCAGTATGATAAAGTTCTTCACATTTGACCCCAGGCCGGGCAATGTTCTTAACTATTTCTTGTATTTCAAGAGCTGTATTATAAGCCCTAACAAGATGGTTAGGCAAAGTGCCTATACAAAAGGTTCTGGTGATATCAACCATATAACCGTTTATACATGGTAGATAATCTAAGATTATTGATTCATTACGTCTTATTTTTCTTGGGGATACACCACATGTAAAGGCATTGCTAGCACCCCGTCCTCCTAAAGGACTATTACCATAGCTGGTTACTGCTCCATTTTCACCAGACAACAGTAAAACACAGCCAAATTCCTGGTTATATCCTCGGGTACGAACAAATCCCTGATGCCCTCTTTCCCTGGAGAACTTTTCAATTACCCCTGCCAGTTCCAATTCACTAATTCCTTCTCTAATAGTTTCTTGGACAAAAGCAAAAACTTCCTCAGCCATTTTTGCAGCTTTTTTTATATTTTCTAACTCTAAAGGGGACTTTATCATGCGAATAGAACGAATCAGGATACTAATATCTATTAGTTCAGTGTCTATAAAAAGCTTTTGGAACCGCCAATACTGGCTGGTTGGTAGTACATCAGCTTCAAAACCCAGGTTTTTTAATTTGTTATAGCCAAAACTTTTTAAGACATAAGGAATATTTTTGGGGCTTTCCACTTGTATTATATTTTCCAAAGCGGATTGCATTTTTGCCCTATCCATACTTTTCTCAACCATTAATATCGGTTCACCTTGAGAGGGTATAAAAAGATATGAACGCTGAATAGTACCAGTAAAATAATATAAATCTGCGTTTTGCATTATTAGAGCTCCATCAATTTCTTTTTTTTGCAGCAACCCCTGTAAGGTTTTAATCCTTTTATCCAGCTCATCTTTAGGTATACCGCGCACAAAAGATTCCTCCTTTTTAAAAAACCCCTCGCATACATTGAAAAATATACGAGGGCATTGGGTTTTATTTGCCTGTAAAATTAGGCTTGCGCTTCTCCACAAACGCAGTCATGCCTTCTTGTTTATCTTCGGTTGCACATGTTATTCCAAAAAGGGTTCCTTCATATTTGGAGCCTGTTTCCAAGTCCACTTCCATACCAACATTTACTGCTTCTTTGCATAACTGAACTGCATATGGTCCATGCTTCATTATTTTTTTTGCCATCTCTTGAGCCGCATCCATCAGCTCTTCAGGAGGAACAACTTTATTAACCAAACCAATTCTAAAAGCCTCGTCAGCATTAATCATATCTCCGGTGAATAGCAGCTCCTTAGCCTTACCTTTTCCCACAAGCCTAGGTAGCCTTTGAGTACCAGCAAAACCGGGGATTATCCCCAACCCAACTTCAGGTTGACCAAACTTTGCTTTTTGAGAGGCAATACGGATATCACATGACATAGCTAACTCACAGCCTCCACCTAAGGCAAAGCCATTAATTGCTGCAATTACCGGTTGGGGAAGATTTTCAATTTTTTTAAAAACTCCTTGACCTATTTCACCCCAGGCTTTACCTTGCGGACTGGACATCGGAAGCATATAAGTGATATCTGCGCCGGCAATAAAGGCCTTTTCACCACTACCGGTAATGATAACTACTCTGACAGAAGAATCCTTGGAAATATCATCAAGGAGTGGTGAAAGTTCGTTAAATACGTCTACATTTAAAGCATTTAATGCTTTGGGACGATTTATAGTAATAAACCCTATTCCTTCAATTTTTTCAAACAAAACATTTCTATCTTCAGACATATCACACCATCCTTTATAGTTTATTGATAATCGTTATAGAAGCCTCTCCCGGATTTTTTACCGAGCCAGCCTGCTTCTACATATTTTCTTAATAGTGGGCATGGGCGATATTTAGGATCGCCAAACCCTTCATATAATACATCCATTACATAGAGAATAGTATCCAATCCAATTGCATCGATTAGACGAAGAGGACCGATAGGGTGATTAAATCCGGTTACTGCAACATCATCAATAGTTTTGGCGTCGGCTACACCTTCATAAAGGGTAAAGACAGCCTCGTTCATCATGGGGACCATAATCCTGTTTCCTACAAAACCGGGAAAATCAGTGACCTCTACAGGACTTTTTCCTATATCAGAAGCAAGCTTCATGATTTTAGTAACAGTCTCTCCATCAGTTGCCAAACTTTTTACTACTTCAACTAATTTCATGAGATAAACAGGGCTAAAGAAATGCATGCCAACAACTTTTTCTGGACGGCTAGTAGCAGCACCGATAGCAGTTACAGGCAGTGAAGATGTATTGGTGGCTAAGATAGTTTTTTCCGGGCAAAACTTATCAAATTTTTTGAAAATTTCAAGTTTTAGGGACATATTTTCTGTTACTGCTTCTACTGCCAGATCAACATCTTTACAGTCTTCTGCACCCCAGTCAGCACCTGGATTGATTCGGGATATTATTTCCTGCTTTTGTTCTTCAGTCATTTTTCCTTTTTTAATCATTCTATCAATATTTTTGCTAATACTTGCTATTCCTTTATTAGCTAACTCCAATGTTACTTCCCGAATTTCCACTTGAATTCCGGCCTGTGCCATAACATGGGCAATACCGCTTCCCATCTGCCCGCCACCGATGATTAAGACTTTTTTGAATTCCATATTTTCAACACTCCTTTTAATTAAATATCCAATTTTTTTAGTCTTTTTGTTTATACCTTTTGTTTATCAATAAAACGCAATAAATTATCTAATGACTCTAAATCTCTAATATTTATACAATTGGCTTCAATTCCATGCTTTTCCGCACAACGAACATTAAGGTTGGTAATAAAACTTTGCGAACCTATTTCAATAAAAGTATCAATTCCTGCCGTAAGCATTGTATCCATTGTTTCTTCCCATCTAACGGCACTATAAACGTGTTGTCTTAATAATTCTTTTATTCCTGTTGTTTCAAATTTACCGGTAAAATTGTCTGCATATCTCTTCACGGGATCTTTTACTTCAATGTTTCTGCTTTCGATTTCCTCAACTAACTGGGTACCGGCTTCTTTTAATAACGCAGTGTGAAAGGGTCCGCTAACTGGCAAAAAAACCGTTTTAGCGCCTCGTTTAACAGCTATTTCAGCTGCTTTATCAATTGGAGCATTATATCCAGCCACTATTGTTTGACCAGGACAATTGAAATTCGAAGGCTCGATATGACCTAAAGGTAAACATTCTGTAACTATATCATTTATTTCTTCTCTATCTAAACCTAGAATAGCAACCATTTTACCTAACCCTACTGGAACTGCATTTTGCATGAAAATCCCTCTTTTTTTCACGAGGGATACTGTATCTTTAAATTGGAAAGTACCTGCGTAAACTAGGGCTGTATATTGACCTAGACTAAAACCAGCTGTAGTATCAGCGCTCAAACCATATTTTCTTTCCAAAACATTTAAAATTGCTAAACTTGTAGTATGAATAATTGGTTGGTTATTTTCAGTTAATCTCTGGACCTCTTCAGGTCCTTCAAAACAAAGTTTTTTAATATCTACCCCTGTTAGGTCACACGCCTCATCATAAACTTCCATTGCCTCTTTATGGGCTTCAGCTATGTCTTTACCCATGCCTACGTAATGTGTAGCTTGACCGGGAAAAACAAATGCAGTATTTTTCACGTTTCTCTCCCCTTATTCTCTTATTAAATTATTTTAAGAACTAACGTTGACGAAAATGAAGAAAAATATAATATTTATACTTCATTTGATTCTCCCGATTCACCTTAATCAAACAGATATTTTTTTCAAATCGGGGCTAATAATAAGGTCTGCTTCAGTAGTAGCAAGGACATCTTCTAATGTTACATCCTCAGCAATTTCCTTTAGCAACAAACCACTTTCTGTAACCTCGATAACAGCCATTTCCGTAACAATTAAATCCACACAATTTAAACCTGTTAAAGGTATATCACATTTTTTCAATATTTTGGATGCTCCCTTAGAAGTGTGTTCCATAGCAATTATTACTCTTTTGGCACCGGAAACCAGATCCATTCCACCGCCTATACCAACAGTTTTCTTGCCTGGAATTTTCCAGTTTGCTAAATTCCCTTCCTGGTCAACTTGGAGTGCACCTAATACTGTGGCTGCAAGATGTCCGCCACGTATAATTCCGAAGGAAACTCCACTGTCAAAAAATGCACCACCAGGGAGAATTGAAACATGCTGATCACTGGCGTTTATTAATTCAGGGTCTATTTCATTTTCATTTTCAAGCATTGGTCCAATATGAGTAAATCCATTTTCCGAATGAAGGTAAACCTTAATTCCTTCGGGAATATAATTTCCTACTAATGTAGGGATACCGATTCCCAAATTAACAAAATCTCCGTCCTTAAATTCCTGGGCAACACGCCTTGCGATAAACTCTTTTTTATCCATCTTTATCCCCCCCTAGCCCTGAACAATATAATCTACAAAAATTCCAGGTGTCATAACCATATCAGGGTCAATCATTCCGGTCTCAACAATCTCATCAGCCTGGACAATAGTAATTCTTGCTGCTGCCGCCATAAGCGGGTTAGTATTTCTTGCTGCCTTACGGTACACTAGGTTACCTGATCTGTCTGCCTTATGCGCTTTAATTAATGCAACATCAGCTTTGAGAGCTAGCTCCAGAAGATAATCCTTTCCATCTATAGTTAATCGCTGTTTTCCTTTCTCCAGCTCCGTCCCCACACCTGTAGGCGTTAATATTCCACCCAATCCAAAACCTCCAGCCCGTACCCTCTCAGCTAAGGTCCCTTGGGGTACAAACTCTACTTCTATATCCCCCGCCTCATATTGTTCCATTGTAGCGGTATTTCGCCCAATATATGACACAATTGCTTTTTTTAGCTGACGGCTGGCCACCAGCTTGCCGATACCCCTATCCACCAATGCTGTTGAAATTGAAATACCGGTTAGACCCTGCACGCCTGTTTCAACTAGAGCATCGAGTAGTTTTTCCGGAGCTCCTATACCCCAAAAACCTGAAACCATAACCGTCATATTATCCTTAAACATTTCAGCAGCTTCTTTTATAGATACAACCTTTGCCATTAGCAACCCTCCCATTTTGAAGATCCTTAAATTTGTAAATATTAAATTTTCTGGTTACTCCCCCTAGGAGGGAGTAACCAGATTTACAACCTTCAAACTTCTTATCTATCTCAAAATCAAACCAGAAATAACCAGTTTTTGTATTTCATTAGTTCCTTCATATATTTGAGTAATCTTAGCATCCCGCATCATACGCTCTACTGGATGATCACGAAGGAATCCAGCTCCACCTAGAACCTGAACGGCCTCAGTTGTAACTTCCATTGCAGTATCTGTTGCAAACAATTTAGCCATGGCAGCATCCTTACTAAAGGGAAGATGATTGTCTTTCTTCCAAGCTGAGCTTAAAGTCAATAGCTTAGCAGCTTCTATTTTGGTGTGCATATCGGCCAATTTAAAAGCAATTACCTGTTGAGCTGCAATTGGTTTGCCAAATTGAATCCTTTCTTTGGCATAACCTAAAGCATACTCATAAGCACCTTCTGCTATTCCAGCTCCTTGAGCTGCAATACCAATTCTTCCACCATCCAGGGTGGTCATGGCAATTTTAAAACCTTCTCCTTCTTTTCCTAGGAGATTTTCTTTAGGAACCTTTACATTTTCCATTTCAATAACCCGTTGAACTGTAGAGCGAATACCCATTTTTCTTTCCTGTTTTGTGAAATTAAAGCCCGGTGTGTCCTTCTCAACTATAAATGTACTGATTCCCTTAATACCCTTAGATTTATCGGTCATCGCAAAAACCACATAAATATCAGCATAACCTGAGTTTGTTATAAAGCATTTCGTTCCATTAAGAATATAATAATCACCTTCAAGAACTGCCGTACACTCACTAGCACCTGAATCACTTCCAGCATTAGGCTCCGTTAAGCCAAAGGCACCCAATTTTTCTCCCTTGAACATCGGTATTGAGTACTTTTGCCTTTGTTCTTCTGTACCATAGTGGAAAATTGGCCAGCCTGATAAGGATATGTGAACAGAATAAGCACAGCCTAAAGATGCATCTACTTTATTAATCTCAAAACCCGCCAAGGCATAGGATATTTGGTCAGCACCTGCCCCACCATATTCTTGGGGGTAAGGAAGTCCCATCAGCCCTAATTTTCCCATCTTTTTCATCAATTCATATGTAGGTGCAAAATCTTCCCCTTCATCCCTTTCTGCTGCTCCCGGTGCTACTTCCTTTTCAACAAAATCACGGACTAATTGACGAATCCTTTCTTGTTCCTCGGAAAATTTCAAATCAAAAACCATAACGTACCTCCTTATTAATATATTTATTTTTTGAGTAAATCCAAAACTAAACTTATAGGTTAAGGTCTTTACACTCCGGGCAGAATATCTACTCTTCCAGCAATAAATAGTTGCAATATTCATGCCAAAAACAATTGCATGGGAACTATCCCCTTATTACAGCAATTTTGATAAACAGAAAATAAAATACGATGCGAATATGCATCGTATTTTTTGTTTGAATCTTATATTTAATAAAAAAAAATTTCTAACCGTATATTTTTTCTCAATAACATAGTGATGCATTTGGAATAGCCGTGATGTATTTGTGCATCACATAATAGCTTTGCTCAGCAAATAGTCAACAGCCTATACCATTTACTATTATTCTGGCGGCATAAAAGGCAAAGCTGTCATTTCCAGTCAACTTTACTATTTTAACTTTGGCTGAAGCCCTTCGTAGACTTGATAAAAGCGGTTAATTAATTGAACTCGGAGGCATATCACTACTACCTCTGGGTTAATTATTTTGTTATATAAACTATTTAGGTTGTTAAAATTTCCTTAAAGAGCGTAAACCCTCCTATTTTTTGTGTTGTTTAATATAATGCGCTGCGTAATCATATTAGAATATTACTTAGGGAATAATAATTACAAGATATTTAAGTTAGATATTTAATTTCTTATGCTTAAATTAGAAAAAAAGTTAGGAGAACTCTACTATGGACATTTCAATTTTTAAAAAATCTACCTCCAAAATTGAACAAATCGATATGCAGACCGCACATAATCTCTGGAACTTACTAAGGGCAAGATACAATAGTATTGAAGCAGGTCAATTGCTGAAAAATTTTGTCCATGATAAGGATTTAGAAATGGTCATAGAAAAGCTCTTAAAACACTTTCAAACCCAGAGTGAACAACTTGAAAAAGAAGCGGAAAAGCTTAAAATTAAGGCTCCCTCCAGACCTGCATTTGATATAAAGACTTCAACCCGAATAGATGAAATTACTGACAAGTTTATTTATAAGAGGATGCATGCGGATATGATGTCTGAAATGTTTTCTCTTAGTACTTCGGTACGAACAACTCTTACTAATGACCGAATAAGGAAGTTATTTAGAAAGTTTTTGATTTCTCATGTAGAAGATTTTGAATCACTTTATAAATATGGCAAGCTTAAAGGCTGGGAAAAATTTCCACCTGCTTACAAGACAACAAAACAAATGGCAATTACCTATCGCGGTAGGAGAAGCATGGCAAATTTGGCACAATTTTAATGACAGGTATCTTCAAAGTGAATTATCACAGGTATTCTTAGCTTTTGCCCATGATGCGGATTTCAGGGCTGTATTAACGCTAGGCGAAAACGCCCTCACTATACAGATTAATGCGATGGAACAGGAAGCATTAAAGTATGAAGTTCCTTTACCAGAAAGACCTCCAGCGACATTACAGGTGTCCATCGACCCAGAAAACTTTGAGGATAAATTTATGTATCAGATAATCTACAAAGGTATAGATGATTCTACAGATATGCATATAAGGAGTGTAATCGATATCCTGAGAAATGACTCTTTGCGCAAAATGTTTTTAGATGTATATAGCTCTGAGCTAGATATCCAGGATAAATATCTTAAGCTTGGGAAAGCAAAGGGCTGGGCAAGAGTACCACCAATATACGTAGAACCGACATAGTAAAATAGAAAGGGGCTGAGTGAAATGAAAATACTCCAAAAGATGCAAGCTATAGCTGATATAGGAAAGTCAACAAAGGAAATGCAAAGCGAAATAAATGTAAGTGAAGTATGGCACATGTGGGATATGTTAAATGCAAGATACAATATATTAGAACTAACTCATATATTTCATAATTTCGCAGACAGCCCAGATTTTAAATTAGTACTAACACAAGGTATAAACCTACTAAATAAGCAGGTCAAAGAATTGGAGCAGTTAATGATAGAGTATGGAGTTCCTATGCCCCCTAAGCCACCTGAAAAATCCAATCATACTTCTGAAGTAGAGGTAATTACTGATAGATTTATATTTACACAAATCTATGTCGGAATACAGACATTTATTCCAATTCATGCAAACGCCTTCATTGCAAGCACGTCACCCAAAGTAAGAGAAACCTATAAAAAGCTACTTATAGACCAAGTTGATATTTATGATAAATTTTACGAATATGGTAATTTAAATAATTGGATAAATCCAACACCTAAATATAGACCTTAGTTTGGAAAGGTTTTACACTATTTAGGCGGCAACTAATCTTATGTTGTTCCTGTTCTTTGTACAATAACGATAAAAATGTCCGTTATACACTTTTATATATTTTCTAGCCTGAAAGTTGACGCAATTTAGTTGTGTTGTAAAAATTAAACAGTGATAATATTACCATCTAGCCCAAAACAATATATAATAATAAGTATAAAGGTAGAAAGAAGGCTTTAAATTATGGATTTTTCTCTTAAAGAATTGCTGTCTTTTGTAAGTATTGTGTTGTTATTAGTTATGTTCCCTGGTCCTAACACTGTTTTAGTTATGCATTCGGTAAGTGTCAGTGGGAAAAAAACAGGTTTTTCTAATGTTGTGGGTATTGTATCCGCGCTTTATTTTCATGCAATAATCGCAGCACTTGGACTATCCGTCATAATAACACAATCCTCAAAATTATATATTAGCATAAAATATTTGGGTGCAATTTACATCTTATATTTAGGATTAACAAGTCTTTATTCCTCCTTTCTCCAAAGAGAAAAACCCAATAAAAATACTCTAAAAACTATCTTTAATACTGATAATAAAGTAGTTAATTACTTTGGTTCTTCTTTTTGTAAAGGCTTTATAACTAACATCCTTAATCCAAAAGTTGCACTTTTTTATCTATCGTTTATACCTCAATTTGTACATAATCAAAGTAACTTTTTAATTGAATCACTGTTTCTTACTTTTCTTTACTCTCTTGTATCCGCCTCATGGTATTCTTTACTTGTTTTATGTGTCGATAAGTTCCGATTATTTTTAGAGAGAAACACCATAAAACAGAGAATCAAAGCTATAACTGGAATATTATTGGTAGGTCTCAGCATTAAAATGGTAGTTGAAAACAAATAGATATCAATTGCAGTTACTCATCTGAATAAATTTTCATCAAGCTTAGAACACACTTCTACACCGCAAAATTTACACTCAAAACTTAGAGGCAGCCCTCTGGGTTTTTTCTTAATAACCATAAGTTGTACTGCACTGTTTTAAATTAAGAATTTTGGAGAGAATAATAAAGAAAATGATACTGTGAGGCAACAAATAGAAAACTAACTTCTCATAGAACCATTCAGATAAGGAAACAACCGATACAAAAGGAAGTGAGAAAGATTTCTTTAATCACTATAAAAGACAGATTCACAAGAGGAATGTTGGCAGGTTTTGTTGGTGCGTCAATCTGGGGACTGTCAATGGCTACGATTGTCCATATGCTTGATAACAAAGTAAAACAGTAAGCCACAGAACGGCTAATAGTGACCGATGAAACTCTTATTTTTTCCCGTTAAACATAGTTATTGCGCAACCATATTGGTAGGCTTTTCAAACAAAATTAATAATATTTAAAAAATATTGTTATGTAAATGTGAAGGGGATTTTTTATGTTTAATCTCGTTATTGCAGGGGCAGTAAGTGGAATTATCGCTGGTATTGTAATGGGGTTAATTAGCATGGCATTGTCTGCTGTTAAAATTTGTAAGCTTTGTTTAATTGCTATTGGCGGTGGACTTTTTACAGGTCAGTTAATGGATGAATTCAATGGTTATGGTATTATCTTGTCATGGTTTATACATTTGGCATTAAGTGGGGCACTTGGAATACTTATAGTACTAATGCTGCACTATTTTGGCACTAAATATCATATACTTAAAGGAGCTGGTTTATTAACTCTAGTATATTTAGCTAATATTGGCGTAATAGCTCCACTTAGAGGAGTCTTCCCTGATAACCAGGAATTCTTTGACTTATTATTAATACTTTTATATCATATTTTATTTGGAGGTTTAGCAAGCTTTTTAATTGTTAAATATAAAAACAAAATAGCAGCATAAAAATATTTTTGAATCTTTAGGGTCTGTTCCTTAAAGTCCACATCATCCCAATCTAATCCTAGTAATTCTTGCCTGCTAATACCTGTAAATATTAATATACTTAAGATCACTTTATCTTAAGTATTATTATAGTTCTGCTGCTAAGATCCTAACCATTGTTTGATATTCACTATTTCAACATAGTTATTCGTTGAAATGTGCAGTAAAGTCACAGTTCGCCTTTTTTATATTGTTAACTTAGTACTAACACAAGGTGTAAACTTATTGAATAAAAGTGGGTCAATTTTGGTATTAATATTAATCTTAATAAAACTGAAATTCTTGTTGCTAAATATAGTATGTGCAACATTAAAGCTGAAGGGTATTGCCCAGATTTTGGGATATTGTTACCTTCTTAGTGAATAATGTTTTATATATTAAAAGTCGCAATAAAGTCTAAGAAAATTTAGTCTTTATTTTTCTTATATATTATAATAGAATAATCCTTGTGTTGTTATATATTACAAGATGAGGATGGAAATTATTTTGGAGAATTCAAACATAGATAATATAATCTTATATAAAAGACAAAAATTACAACAATTGGTTGAAGATAAAGGTAACTTTCTGGACATAGAGGTTCAGCAATTAAGTAGAGAAATTGACCAATTAATATTAAAACTTATGGCTAAAAATTGTACAGAAGGCTAACCTTTATAAAGGTTAGCCTTCTTCTATTAACAAAATTGTAAAATGCTTTAGAACTTTTAACTAAATAATTTTATAAAAATAAATAAATACTAAGCAAAAGGCTAAAAAGACTATATAAATAGGGAGGCTTAAAATGAAGAGGGATACAATCGTTTTTGGAGCTCTTGCAGGATTAATTGGAAATATTCCCAAAACAATAATTGCATGGTTATTTCATCTGCTAGGATATTTAGAATATACATTTATACATATAGCTGCTGGATATTTTGTTCCAGCAAAATTTATTGATAATCCAGTAGCTTTAGCAACAGGATTCATAGCTGATTATACTAATGCTGCATTTTTTGGAATAATAATGTACCTTATGCTTCAGAAAACTGGTACTGATTATGCAGTAGTAAAAGGATTATCTTTTGGGGCATTTGTATATTTGGTTTTTTATGGTGCATTCATGGCTTTAGATATAACTAGAGCTAGCCTTTTAACTCCTTTGCCAAACTTACTTCTATTCTTTCCTCATATTATTTATGGTGCTGTTACATGTTGGTTTATAAGAAGATACAGCGGGCTTTATAATAGAATTTAGTAAAACAACTTTGTTTTCTAATATTACTATTGACACATTAAAATTAAGTATGTCGCAGTTTTTACAAGTATGTGCAATAACAAAACGCAGAGGCATACTCTGGGTTTTTTCTTAATAATTAGTTGAGCTGCACAGTTTAAAATAATTATTTTGGAGAGAATACTTAAGAAAAGGATACTGTGAGGCAAAAAAATAAAATGTTAATTTTCTGATTGTGGGTATTGTTTGCATATTACGAATTTTTCCAATTAGTTGTTAACTTACAACAGGGATTACTACTTCTAAATTAGGTATTAGCCTGCATCCAATACATGAATTCTATCTGGGGGAATATTTACTTTTACCTTATCACCCTTTTCAGGCTTTAGTATCAAGAAATAGTGCTTATCTAGAATTAAGCAAATGTCAATTCCACAACTTAAAGTTAGCTTGTACTGCAACCCATAGGGTGAGATTTTCTCTACCGTACCCTCAAAATTATTATGACTACCTTCTCCTAGCATCACGTCTTCTGACCGAATAAATACCTTAATATTTTGTTTTTGAGAAATCTTATAGTTATGATAATTAGCAAAACTCATTAATTGCCCATTTTCCAGCTGAAGTAGACTTATCTCACCTTCTTCTATGATTCGTCCCTTTAGTTGAATATCTGCTCCGACCAACAGTGCTACATCATCAGTAGCTGGCTTATAAAAGATTTCTTCCATAGTTCCCTGTTGAACTATTTTTCCACCAACTAATACAACCACTTTATCTGCCATAAAAGGGATTTCGGAAAAATCATGGGTAATAAATACACTGGTAATATTAGTTTCTTTAATTATCTGAGACAACTCTTCTAGAAGTTGGGCTTTTGTAGGGGCATCTAAAGCACTAAAGGGTTCATCTAAGAACAGAATTTTTGGTTGTAAAGCCATAGCTCTAGCAATACTAACCCTCTGCGCCTCTCCGCCTGATAGATTTCTAGGATGACGGTTTTTTAAATGTTGGATATTAAGTCGTTCTAACCAATATTGAATCTTTTCTTTACTTTGTTTTTTCATACCTCGTATCTGTAAACCATAAGCAATATTATTATAAACGGACATATTTAATAGTAGCGGTTCCTGGAATACAACAGCCATTTGTCTTCTTTTTTCAATCACAGATCTATGATAATTACCGTTGTTTAATAACACTTCCCCAGTAGTTGGTCTTTCTAAAAAGGCAAGCATCTTTAAAAGACTGCTTTTTCCTGAGCCATTCGGTCCAATAAGAGCAATATGATTATTTTCATATATTTTAAACTCACTGATATCTAAAATCTGCTTAGCACCTATTTTCCAAGATAAATTATTAGCTTCTAATATGGGTACTGTCATTGTTTTCTCTCCTGTTGCTGGATTAAGGTTAGAACTAAGGTAACAAGATATGCTAAACCCATTAGAATAATCGTTAAAGCCATAGCCCGACCAAAATTTCCCTTTGCTACTTCCAATACTGTGGCAGTGGTTAAGACTCTGGTTGAATCTTTAATGTTCCCCCCCACCATCATTGAAGCTCCTACCTCAGAAATTACTGCTCCAAATCCAGCAATAACTGCTGCTAAGAGAGGTAATTTAGTTTCTCTTATTATAGCCTTAAGATATTGCCATTTAGTTGCTCCTAAGGACCAAATTTGCAAGTGAATTTTAGGACTCAGCTGTTGTATTCCCGCAATGGTAAATCCAGTTACCATAGGAACAGCGATTACAAACTGAGCAATCACCAAGGCAACGGGCGTGTAAATTAACTGCAAGCTACCAAATGGTCCGCTGCGCCACAAAAATATACTAACCCATAACCCAATAGCTACTGGAGGAAAAGCCATTCCTGTATTAACCAGGCTGATGACCATTTTTCGTCCAGGGAAATTATTTAGGGCTAAAATTACTCCCATAGGTAGTCCGATTACTAGGGCTAAGGCAGTTGCAGTAATTGAAACCTGGAGGCTGCGGATTGTTATGCTGAAAACTTCACCATCTAGTGTAATTAAAAGCTTTAGAGCTTCTACTATACCTTCCCATATTAACTCCAAGTTGGATGCCGCCTTTCTAAAGGATTTGCTTTATCATATTAGTCATTTTTCTAAGTAAATATAAACATTAAAAATAAAGAAAATTAATTAAAAGAAGTTATTAGTTGACCTGGCGGATAAGAAGAGGGGGTCCTCTGATTAGTGCGTAAAAAATAAAATCTATGAGGCATCTTATCCAATCAGGTCAACTCTAACTCATAACCAATAAACTATTGGCTACCTTTTGATGAAATGCAAAAACTTTGGGTATCTAATAATCACTCATTTTAAATTATCTTTACAACTTAATATTTTAAGCCATATTCACTTGGGTCCTTATCGGCATCAGGAAAAAATAATGGCGCTCCAAACTTATCTACCCCGAACTCACCAATAATTTGCTGAGCTTTTTCTGAAACCATAAATTCTACGAAATCCTTAGCACCTTGGGCATTAATTAGATCTGATTTTTTCGGGTTAACCTGAGCCACATGATAAATATTAAGTAAATTGGGCTCACCTTCCACCAAAATTTCAAGACGTAGATTTTCCTTTAGTGCTAGATATGTAGCTCTATCCGTTAATGTATATCCATCTTTTTCTGAAGCAATCTTAATTGTTTGTCCCATACCACTACCTGTTTCTTGATACCAGTTTCCTCCTACTTCAATCCCTGCTTTTTTCCATATGGCCAACTCTTTTTTATGAGTGCCTGAATCATCACCCCGAGAAACAAAAAGCCCTTGATTCTCTGCAATTTTCTTAAAAGCATCAGCAGAAGTAGATTGCCCCTTAATTCCTGCGGGGTCAGATGGCGGACCTACAATGACAAAATCGTTGTGCATTACTAATTTGTAGTTGATAATATCACCTGCTTCCACTAACTTCAACTCTGAATCAGGAGCATGGGTTAAGAGTGCATCAGCCTCTCCTTTTTCCCCCATTGCTAAGGCTTGTCCTGTACCTACAGCAATAGTTTTGACAAGGTATCCAAATTCTTTTTCAAAGACTGGCACTAAAACATCCAGCAGTCCACTATCTTGGGTACTGGTGGTAGTAGCTAAGATGATATCTCTCGGTACTTCAACTTTCGGTGTTTCATCTTTTGGTGTTTCAATTTTCGTTTCTTGTTTGGCACAGCCTAAGGTAGCAAATAACAATATAGCGATTATTAATAGAAAAGAAAGAGCTTTTTTCATGAATTTTCCCTCCAAATATAGGTTTTTTTATTAGTTACCGATTCTACTTAGGATTAAAATAACAATAAAAAAAACAACCCTCCTTTCTTTAAATAACTCGGAAAGAAGACAGTTGTTTTTAGAGTCTTGTTGCTAGAAACTAACAGAACTTAAAAACACAAAAAGGGTTAATCACAATTGGTGGATTAACCCCTTTACATTTTAGTATCCTTCTCCTTTCCACCATGGGAGGCTAGTAGGTTTCCCCACTAACCCTAAAGACCAGATTTCCTTGCTTTTCTTTAAGTTTAGGAAAGCTGGTTCGGAGTATTAAGTTTTCATTTACGCACTTTACTAAATTCTATATTTTTTAACATAATCCTGCTAATGTAAAATTTTTTTTTAACCTTTGTAAAATTATATGATGAGCTATTTGTCCTACACTTTATCAGTATTCCCTAGAAAACTAATGCTAATAACTGCCTATCTTTATCTGTCCAAAGTACATCAAATTGGTTAGTGCAGAACTATCAAATATTTATTATAGTTGTCTTTGTATGCCCAGTTTTTACATACTGCTCATTATTTAAGCCTAGAGTTTATGATAGGCTTAAAATTTGGCTTCGTGAGCACTTTAGTTGTACTGTGCATCAAGAGTAATTTAATTCCGCCCCCTATATTATGTGTCGTCAAATATCTAAAAAAATTTTGTATAATTCTAATTAACTATTGATCAAAAGTTATTCTAAATCTTATATATTCAATTTTTCAAGTTCTTGATTCTTTTTTCCTTTCACGCCAAGCAAAATAGATTACCAGCAAAATAACTGTAGCAATATTATATAAAGCTAAAACAGAAAGAACTGTAATGAGTTCAATGATGTTCTAATTTAGAAGTTATTCATTCAGGTAGATAGCCTTCCTGTTAATTGAAGCACAACTCCTAAACTTGGAGAATATGATACTATAAAGCCTATGAGAGGAAGGAGCAATATGTACAATATTTATAACTCATATCCATGCCCTTACTACGCTAACACACTAATGTATAATCAAAATAATATGTATAATGGTTATGAAATGTATCCATATCCTTACTTGTTTAACACACCAACATATTACCCAAACTATCAGGACCAATTTATTAAATTAAAGGATTATGGACCAGAGCCTTTTGTTGTTAATATTGAAGAGGCTACTAAGCAAAACAATAATTTTCGTATTGCTTTATGGACAGGATGCCATTTGCAACTTACCTTGATGAACATCGGGGTTGGTGAGGACATAGGGTTAGAAATGCATCCAGACGTTGACCAGTTTATACGCATTGAAGAAGGTCAAGGATTTGTTAAAATGGGTGATAGAAAAGATAGGTTGGATTTTCAAAGAAAAGTCTATGATGACTATGCAATAGTTATTCCTGCTGGTAAATGGCACAATCTCATTAATACAGGTTGTAAACCACTTAAATTGTACTCTATTTATGCGCCACCTCAGCATCCATATGGTACAGTTCATGAAAGTAAAGAAGATGCTGAAGAGCACCACGGGTACTAAATTTCAAAATTGTATTTCTAATAATTTGAGAATGTCTATAAGTTTGTGCATATTTCATCAGACAAAGGCATTATTGAATTTCAAAAAATTACTACAGCAATCATAATCCTGTAGTAATTTTTTATTTATTTTAAAATTATTGCTTGCGAATGTCAATGAATTAGTTTATCACGCGCTACTGAATTTGTTTACCAGTTGCGCTATTGAAAAAGTTTACCACTTTAGTGCTTAATATAGGGAAACACCTGTAATTGCATTTCCCTGTATATTTAATTAGAATGGTTCCCCATTTATGGGCAATAAAAATGACACCCATATTCTGGTGTCATTGGTAAAAAGCAGTTGACTAAACCGTAAGCCGGGTTCTGTCGTAGGATGATCATCTATCTGGGATGCTAGTTACCTAACACCTCATGCGACCTACCCGGGAACGGGACGGGCTATCCCTTGTGTCCCCCTATCAGGTCTTGCTCCAGGTGGGGTTTACCTAGCTAGCTAGTCGCCTAGCTACTGGTGCGCTCTTACCGCACCGTTGCATCCTTACCTTCTGGAAGTTAATCCAGAAGGCGGTTTTTTTCTGTGGCACTTTCCTTGAGGTTGCCCTCACTGGCCATTAACCAGCACCCTGCCCTATGGAGCCCGGACTTTCCTCAGACACAGCCTTGCGGCTTGTGCCCGCGATCATCTAGTTTACTCAACTGCTGTATTTAATTATCAAAAAAGCCTTAGCTTTTTATATCTAAACTATAAATTTATACTTTCTCTAACAACGACCGGAATATCAGTATAACATTGTTTGCAAGCTTCTACAACCGGGAACTATTGGATATCCTTCCGCAGGCAAACATACCGAAAACGAGATTGCTTCATTCGTACCTCATTCGCAATTATCACGCGTTGCACGCACCACGATAAACGAAAGCATTCCTGTCATCCTGAGCGATAGCGAAGGATCT
>JUEF01000142.1 GCA_000802045.1 Peptococcaceae bacterium BICA1-8 | reverse complement strand
TGGGGTGCAATTTACAGTGTCACATTATTTCCCATTTTATGGGGATTTTCTGAGCAAATTACATACCAGGGTTATTCTCTTACCCGTCTTGAAAGTTTATTTAGTAATAAATGGTTAGCTATTACGCTTGTTAGTTTTGGCTGGATGCTTCAGCATGCTGCTCTGCCTCTTATGTTTGACTGGAAATATATAATATTTAGAATGGTGTCATTTTTCCCTCTTACCATAGCTATGCCTTTAATTTTCCTTCGCACAAAAAGATTACTGCCGTTTATTATTGCCCATTGGGCTATGAATACTACTGCTGCAATTATGGGGACTCTACTATCAATTTTAAATTAGGCTAGTAATCGTTGCTATTTCTGAAAGTAGCTTTTCTCTATGGTTAATGCATGAAATTAGAACTTTGAATATCAAGCACGAACATAATCTGCAGTTAGATAATGGGCATTTTTTTAGTTCTGCAGTTAGGTTTTGCGAGTAGTTCAAGGAGCAGCAACCATGGCGGCCTCTGGCTTCGAAAGACTTCGGGAATTTACAGAACGTTATATAAAATTGGACTTGGGTGGCGCGATATAGTGTGGCACGTATTGAAAGAAAAGATTTGGGGTGTGAAAAATGAAATATGTTTGTTCTCTAATAGTAGTGAAAGATGTACAAAGAGCAAGAGTGTTTTATGAAAAGTTGGGCCAAAAAGTAAAAAACGATTTTGGTGAAAACGTGGAGTTTTATGGAGGTATTGCTATTCACTTAGAAGAACATTTTGAAAAGTTATTACGGATTGGAAAAAATAATATCCTTAAGAAATCTAATAACTTTGAATTATATTTTGCGGAAGAGATCTCCAAAATTTATGATGAAATGAAAGAAATAGATGTCGACTTTATACATGAGATAAAGGAGCAGCCTTGGGGGCAAAGGGTAATGCGGTTTTATGACCCGGATTATCACATTATTGAAATAGGAGAGTCAATGGAGTCAGTAGCAATTCGATACTTCAGATCTGGAATGACTGTTGAAGATATTTGTAAGGGAACATCATTGCCCGAAGAATTTGTCCAGAAAGCAATAGTTGCACAGGGCAACAAGATTTGAGAAATTCAATCTACATGTTCTGTCCATCTTCATAAATCTGGTATTTAGGTTGGTAAATATTGTAGGGATCCCATCCGTGTCAGATCTGATAGGGCAGACTATAGGGATAGGTATTCTTTAAGTTTAAGATTGGGGTAAATAAATTGAAAAGATATCTGGTGATTTTAATATTTGCTACATTTTTATGGTTTGGAATACATACTTCAATAATAGTTTTTGACGGATTAAATGATGAACTTGAAATAACAGATACCGCTGTTGTTTTAGGTAATAAAGTAGAGCTTAATGGACAACCATCAGAAAGGTTAAAAAGTAGATTAGATAGAGCAGCACAACTTTATGAAAAAGGGTATTTCAAATACATTATAGTAAGTGGGGGTATAGGTAAAGAAGGCTTTGATGAGGCTGAGGTTATGAAAGAATATTTAAGAGAGTTTGAAATTCCAGAAGATCATATTATAGAAGATAGTGAAGGTTATAACACTTATATGACAGCGGAGAATGCGAAAGTTATTATGAATGAAATGGAATTTGGTTCAGTAATGGTAATATCACAATACCATCATATTACAAGGACAAAATTGGCGTTTAAAAAAGTTGGAGTTGAACAGGTATATTCAGCACATGCTAAGATATTTGAGTATAGAGATATTTATTCTTTGGTTCGAGAGTTTATTGCTTATTATAAATATTTTTTAAAGTAACTTTAGTAGGGAGTGCCCATTGTTTAACAAAGGCTTAACGGATCATTGGGATAGCACGGCGTCGTTAAACTCAAAACGTTCTACAACATTTCTAAGCTATAATTGCAAGACCACCCAATCTAGATGAAATTTTATGGGGAAGGAGGGATAGGTATCTTCTTATACTATTCAATTCTATTTATAGATTTCTCCCATCCCGTTTCTTTTCGATAGGGGCAATCCTTAGAACTAACAGTATGACCATCTTTGTTCCTTTTAGTATTTTTTTCTGCAATTTCCCATAGTAATTGAGTATTTGACTTTGTTTTTTGTTGAGGTATACTCATTTTTTCTTCCCCCTTATTTTTGTCCTTAGAATTGTCCATATTATACCATCCCCATGTAAAAAATACTATATGTTTTATAGTATTCCAAAATCGAGATAAATAATAATGCTTTATAGTAAAAAATTACCACAATACATGACAACTTTAAACAAAAATATGGAGCAGGAGTTATTGGGTCTTTATATGCTGCGAAGATTTCTCTATTAGAAAGCATCATGATGTGACCGTTCTTGCACGGGGTAAACGTCTTAATGAGCTTAAGGAAAAAGGATTCTCATTAAGTGTATGAATAAATAATTAATGCCTAAGTTTTTGAGGTATTTCAGGCGCTAGAGTATAAGTCTAAAAGATTAATCTGGTGACTCAAAATACATCTTGAACGGGGCGGCAAAGAAAACACAAATTATTTTTATCATTTAGGTCATAATAGTCCTGTTCACAATTTTCACATGTCTTTTGGGCTGCTGATGCTAGCAGTTGGGGTTTATCATCTAAAAATTCACCTACCGTAAGATTTTGACCCCAGGAAAGACCTTGAAAAAAGCAAACATCACTACAGACATGGCAGTGGGTACACAGGTTTGGAGTGAAGGTAATTATTTTATTCTCATCTTCTTGTATTATCTTGATGGCATTTGTTGGACATAATTTACTGCAAGCACTACAAAAGTTGCAAGCATTTATTTTTAGTTGGGGATAAGGCAGGAGAGCCGATAATTCAAGGTTTTCTTGTTTCTTTAAAGCTTCAGATAAATAGTATCTTTTTAAGGGTTGTACCTTGTCCTTTTTATTGCTATTCTGCTGGTTTAAAGCAGAATCTAAAATCTGTCTAGACATGTTTTTGGAGCCGTTAAAGATTGATTTGAAAAATGAACGTCTATCATGGGCGTGTTGTACTTGCTGGGTACCTAAATAAGGCTTAAGATCATCTAAATTTTTGATAATCTGAAGCTTGCTTGTGAAATCAGTATTAAAAACGTTTGCATATTTATTAATATTGACTTTCTCTTCTAGGCTTTTCGCTAAACAACTTTTACAGTTCTCCGAGTCATGAATTAGCAATATTTTAGAAAAGGAAGTAAGCAAATATACTAATAATTCAGGATACAGCTCCCCTAAACAACCGATTTGAGTGACGAAAGGGTGAAGCTTTTTCTCTAATTTATGATGGAGTAGAGAGCAGGTAATTATTAATGTCGGGTTTTCCTTGCTGTTTATATCTAAAAGTTTACTTTCATTGAGGCGAAAAACGTGGTTAGGACAGGCTTCGATACAAAGGCCACAGGAAATGCATTGATCTACTTTAAGACCAATACGGGTAAAGGTAATACTATTAACTGGACAGATATTCTGGCAATTGGTACAAGTAGATTTAGGTGTAATCACTTTGCTGCATAGTTGAGGCTTAATAGTAACTGGGGACAGGTTTTGTAAAAGTTGTGCGATTTTTTCAATATCCATAATAAAATGACCTCCCAATCAACCGATACCTATAGTTTAAATATTATTTCTTTTTGTTGCAACTAAAAAGAGCTAACTAATTATTCCTTTTTGATTCACTACTTTTTCGATGATTGGGATTGGTTTATTTGCTGTATTTAGTGCTTTTTGAACGAGATTTGATAAATAACAACAGCACTTTTGTTCCATTCTAATTATGATAATTTTATCAATTCTATTCGTTTTGATAATATTTGCCAGTTTAATTACACATTGGCTGTTATTATCCATTTTTGGGCAGATTATATCTGAGGTTTTTTCTTTAATAAAATCCTGATAAAAGTTCGAATACACTAGTGATACACACTCAGCAATTAATAACAATTCATTAGCTTCTTCTCTCGCATGTGAAGCGGTAATTTTATAAATGGGCCATCCGCAGTTAGAAAAATTTTCATTGCTCATTTTATCACTCCTCATTCTAAGATATGAAAGAAAAAGAAGGAATGATAAACAAAAAACTAAGGTAGACTTGTTAGTCTACCTTAGTTTAAAATATTTCCTTTAACACCAATTGTTTTTTCAACTACAGTAACATTGGTGCCAGCTTCTTGGACTGCCTGTTTAACAATCATACTCAACCCACCACAGCATGGAACTTCCATTCTCGCTATAGTAACATTTTTAATATTATTTAGTTTAATAATTTCAGCTAGTTTTTTTACATAGGGTGCAGTATTATCAAGTTTTGGACAAGCAATAGCTACTCCGTTACCTTTTAATAGTTCCTGATGAAAGTTAGGATAAGCAATTGGTACACAGTCCGCAGCAACTAATAAATCTTTATTTTGAAAATACGGTGCATTTACTGGAACAAGGTGCAACTGTACGGGCCACTGTCTCAACTCTGAGTTTATATTTACTTTTTCAGAGGCTGTTTCTTCTTGTTCAAAAGACTGTGCCCTGCTTCCGGGGCAGCCTCCAAAGAACTGTGGTTTTGTCCCTGGGCACCCGCCGATTGGTTTTGTTTCCATATTTAGTTCCTTTAGTCTTTCTTTAACAGCTATTTCATCAAATTCATCTGCTTCTCTTTCAATAATCTCAATAGCCCCGAATGGACATTCACCTAGACAATCTCCTAAGCCATCACAAAGCTTTTCAGCTAATAGTTTAGCTTTTCCATCAATGATTTGCATCGCCCCTTCATGACAAGCAGGTACGCACAAACCACATCCGTTACATTTATCTTCATTAATCTTAACAATTTTTCTCAAAACCATAGTATTTTCCTCCTTATAATGTATTGGGCAAGTTTTTAGGGTCCAGTTGTTAGTTATTAGTGGCTAGTGGCTAGTAAACTTAACCTCTAGTTACATTGTAAAGCGTTAATTGATTTAGGTCGGTGATAATAATCACGTGAAATTAAAATGTTTAGTCGCCTTAGTTAAAATTAAAGGGGCCGGACTGACAGCCCGACCCACTAAATCTTTGTTTTTTACTAGCCACTAAAAACTAGCCACTAGCCACTTTTTATTTATCTATCCTAAAATTTCTGCAATGTCTTCTTTTGCATCACCAATAAGTTTCAGACCAAAGTTATCAACTAAGACATTTAATACTCCAGGTGTGATAAATTCAGGTGGTTTTGCTCCGATGCGGATATCTTTTACTCCTAAGCTGAATAGACCAAGGAGAATTGCTACTGCCTTTTGTTCGAACCAGGAAAGGACTATGCTAACTGGTAGATCATTAACACTACATTCAAAGGCATCTGCTAAAGCTAAAGCAATTTTTACGGCAGAGATAGAGTTATTGCATTGACCAAGGTCAATATAACGGGGAATATTAGTACCTGGTACAGTTCCATATTCAACATCATTAAATCTGAACTTTCCACAGGAAGTTGTTAAAATCACACATTCTTTTGGAAGTGATGTAGCTAATTCACGGTAATAATCATTACCTTTTCCAGGTGCATCACAACCTGCGATAACAAAAAATCTCTTAATTTTACCAGTTTTTACTGCCTCAATAATTTCCGGTGCTAAACCTAATACGGTTTCGTGGTGGAAGCCTGTTGTTAATACTTTATCTGAAGAAATATTTGCTTCTGGTAATTCTAAGGCCTTATTAATAAGTGGGCTAAAATCATTATTCTCGATTTTCTGTACGCCCTCTAAACCTGTTACATCATAAGAGAACATTCTATCTGCATAAGAACCTCTAATAGGCATAACACAGTTGGTTGTTGCTAAAATTGCACCAGAAAACTCTTCAAATACTTTTCTTTGATCAAACCAGGATTTACCGATATTGCCTTTTAAGTGAGCGTACTTTTTTAATCCAGGGTAACCATGAGCGGGCAGCATCTCGGAATGGGTATAGACATTTATTCCTTTATCTTCACTCTGTTTTAATAATTCTTCCAGGGCTAATAGGTTATGACCAGTAACAATTATAGCTTTACCTTCAATTTTATCATTAGTAACTTGTACTGGCACCGGCACACCTAATTTATCTGTATGGGCTTTATCTAAAAGTCCCATAACCTTTACGGTCGCTGTACCAACCTTTAGAGCCATTTTAATATGTTCATCTAGATTAAAGTTAACATTGGTCAATGTAAAATATAAAGCTTCATGGGTAATTTTATCCACCTCAGGATCAGTATACCCTAACTCTCTAGCATGTGTTGCATAAGCAGCTACACCTTTTAACCCAAAAATCATCGTGTCTTGTAGGCTTGCTAAGTCTTCATTTTTACCACATACTCCTACTTTGGTACATCCACCTTTTGGGGTTTGTTCACATTGATAACAAAACATATTTATCTCCTCCTTAATATTGATTACATACACATCATAATGTAATATTTAAACTGCTGCGGTGACATAAATCACAGTTTCAAATTTATTTTGTATTAAAATTTGAGTAAGACAATAAACAAATAGTCCATAGTTCATAGACGATAGACGATAGACGAAATAGGAGAGATAAAATGGAGTTATACAAGGTAGAATTATGCAGAGGTAGTACAGGGTGCCCACGGGCGGTAGGAGATACCAATGAATTAAAAGGAAAAATAGAAAATATTTTTAAAAAAGCGGGGTTTGTAGAAAAACGCTTAAAACAATTAGGTGCTAATTTTAAGCAGCATATTGTCTTTAAGGTAGGTTTAGCCGGTTGTGCAAACTGTTGCTCTCAACCCCAAATTAAAGATTTTGCACTAATTGCAAAGGCCCTACCGACTTTTAATATTGATTTATGCAATCTTTGCGGTATATGTGTTGAAGCTTGTAAAGAAAAAGCACTTAAATTAGAAGGGGGAAATCTAGCCATTAATGAAGATAAATGTCTTGGTTGTGGAGACTGCTGGAGGACCTGTCCGGTGGGAGCAATTAGAGGTGGGGAGTCTAAATGGCGATTAATGGTAGGCGGAAAGTTAGGTCGTCATCCTAGACTAGCCCAAGAACTAAAAGATGTTTATGATCGAGAGGGATTAATGTATTTGGAAAAAGCAATTGCTATATTTTTAACAGCTTCTGATCCCCATAAAAGATTTGCCCAGTTACTAGAGGAGGAAAATATTTCTTTTAGTTAGGTGCTAGTATTGGTATAATTTTAGAAAAAGGATTTTTTGTGGTAATTATTGGGGAGGAAAAATGAAGAATAGATTAATAATTTTAATTACTTTCATAATTATCTCCTTATCGTCATCTGTTATTATTAGTCCTGCTTTTAGTTCAGTTCTTTTACAGCGGGTTAATTTTAAAGTAGTTGGAGATATAATGGTTCATGATGTTCAGTACCGCTCAGCTCATGACTGGCAAACAGGAAATTATGATTTTTTACCAATGTTTGAACAGATTAAGGAAAATTTAGCTGCAGATGTTTTAGTAGGTAATCTTGAAACCACCTTAAGCGGTCCTAAATTAGGTTATTCCGGTTATCCCCGTTTTAACAGCCCTGATAATCTGGCGGAAACTCTTAGCAAATTGGGATTTGATATGCTTTTTACGGCAAATAATCATAGCTTGGATAAAGGCGAATTTGGGCTAAGACGTACAATAGAAATTGTAGAACAAAACAATATTTCCCATACCGGTACTTTTCTTAGCGAAGAGGATCGTGAAAAGCCCAGAATTATAGCAGCTCAGGGGATTTCATTTGGTTTCTTGAATTATACTTATGGTACTAATGGAATTAAAGCTCCTGAAGGAAAAGATTATTTAGTTAACTATATCAATTTAGAAAAGATTACTGAGGATATCACCAAATTAAGGCCATTAGTAGATATGGTTGTTGTGGGAATACATTTTGGTAATGAATATTGGCAAAGCCCCAGTGACGAACAAAGATATTTATCATCTGAAATTGCAAAGGCTGGTGCTGATATAATTTTAGGGGGCCATCCCCATGTGTTGCAGCCCTTTGAATTTATTGATGTTGACGGGGAAAGAGAATGTTTTGTTGTCTATTCATTAGGCAATTTTGTCTCGGGTCAAAAACAAAGATTTACTGATAGTGGGGCTATCCTGGAATTAGTTATTGAAAAATCTATACTAGATAACCGTCCACAAATAGTTAAAGTAGATTATACACCCATCTGGGTTAGGCGTTATGTAAATTTGGGACGATTGCGAATGGAGGTTGTACCCGTAAAGGAAGATATACCTCTAAAGGTAGTCCTGAGTTCTACTGAATTAAAAAAAGCTGCTGAAGTAGAAAACGATGTGAAAGCAATTTGGCAGCCATTAGTATATGATAATAGCTTCAATAGTATCCTAAGTGTATGGGCTAATAATTTTTTACCAATAACTGACCCTAAATGGTGGCTACCTACTTTAATAAATTTAAAATAAGGTTCTATAACTATTCCTTCTTTGCATAGAATTTTCTGAGGCAAAGGAGGATTTTTTTATGAAAAAATATTTCCCTGTATTATTATTTATCTTATTATTTTCCTTTTTATTTATTTCCGGATATGCTTATTCTGGTATAATACCCGCCAATGTTTTTATGGAAGGTATTGATATAGGTGGTTTAACAGTCCAGGAGGCTGAGCTAAAAGTAACCGAACATTATAAAAGGATAAAATTTTACTATAAAACCTTTGCTAGCTCATTATCTCCCGAAGAACTTGGGATTAGCATTGATTATAAAGGTACTTTTGAGCAATTGGAAAGTAGAGGGATATGGCAAAGGGTAGTAATGAATTTTCAAGAAAGCCAGTTTAATTTAGAAAAAACTATTGATGAAAATAAAATAACTGAGGCCTTAAGAGCAATTGGCCAAGGGGTAAGTATATCTCCTCAAGATGCTTATTTGCAAATAGTTAATGACCAAATAGTAACCAAACCAGGGATAAAGGGTAATAAGATGGAGCTTGATTTGCTAAAAAAAATTATCATAGATAATCCATTGAAGAATGAGTATATCATTCCCATTGTTGTTGTGGAACCTGTAGTTGGTGAAAAAGAGATGAATTTATTAAAGCCGGATAAATTATTAGCTCAATATACTACAGAATTTGTGAAAAACCAAAACAGGACTGAAAATATTAGACTAGCCTGTGAAGCCATGAAAAACCTCCTAATACCCTCAGGGGCAATATTTTCTTTTAATGAAACTGTTGGTCCTCGGGAGGTAGAAAGGGGATACTTAATGGCCATGATTATTTTAGGAGGGGAATTTTCTCCAGGGCTAGGAGGAGGTATTTGTCAGGTATCAAGCACTTTATATAATACTGTACTGCTTGCAGGTCTAGAAGTTATTGAAAGACACCCACACAGTCTAAAAATTGATTATGTACCATTAGGCAAAGATGCAACAGTAACTTATGGGTTAAAGGATTTTAGATTCAAAAATAACACTCCCGGATACTTATTATTGGATTATAATATTTCCGGACAAAACCTTACCTTGTACATTTATGGGTCACACCCCAATTAACGGTGGCTTAGCTGTTTTAGTCCAATTACTAGAAAAAGGAGTATTAATGAGGTGATTATTATTGTTCCTCCAGGAGGCCAATCAAGATAAAAGGAGCATATTAGCCCTGAGAGAACATTAAATTGAGCAAACAAAATTGATAAAAGCACGGTATGTCTAAAACTTTTAGCAATTTGAAAGCCGGTAGCAACAGGTATAGTAATTAGAGCAGATACTAGTAGAATGCCTGTTACCTTAATAGTAATAACAATTGTCATAGCTGTTAGTAGAATAAAGATAAGGTTGATTCTATCTACGTGGATACCTCTAATTTTAGCTGTTTCTTCATCGAAAGTGATGTAGAAAAGCTTGTTATACAAAAGTATTGTTATTAGGAAAACAACCGATGATATTATAGCAATTAAAGACAAATCTGAAGGGGAAATGGCAATGATGCTTCCAAATAAATAACTTATTACATTTGTTGTATCACTGCCGCCTATACTAATAAGGATAATACCTATTCCCAAACCGGCGGACATTATAATGGCGATACTGAGCTCACCATATTTTTTAAAGTGTTTTCTAAGATATTCAATTAGTAAACTAGCCAGCATTGTAATTGCTAATGCACTTATTGTAGGATTGACACCTATAATTAACCCGGTAGCAATACCAGCCATAGAAATGTGAGCCAGAGCATCACCTATCATTGACAATCGTTTCAAAAAGAGAAAAGACCCAATTAGTGGACAAACTATTGCTATAATACACCCAGCTAATAATGCTCTCTGCATAAAACTATAATTTAAAAATTCCATTAAACCTCCAACAATCTATTATGTTAATTAATTGAGAGTTCCGTTATCTAAACACAGTAATAAATCAGTATCGTTTTTCATCCACCTTAGGTCATGGGAAACAAACAATATAGTTATACCCTGATGGTGGAGTCTTTTCAAAATATTTATTATTGATTGTTGTGAATTTTCGTCGATTCCAACAAAGGGTTCATCTAGTATTAGAATTTCTGGCTGACTCACTAGTGTTCTTGCTAAAAAAACTCTCTGCTGCTGGCCTCCGGATAAATTACCCATAAGAGTATTGCGATAATCCGAAAGCTCTACTAATTTCAATGCTTCCGAAACTTGTTTTTTAACGGACTTAGTAGTAACGGGTAGTAAAAAGTCAGAATTCAAAGGAGTGGCAATAACTTCCTCCACACTTGCAGGAAAGCTTGTATTAAAAGCAATTGCTTTTTGTGAAAGGTAGCCAATTTTGGACCATTCTTTAAAATTATTCAACATTGTTCCATTGATAAATACTTGGCCTTGAGTAGGGTTCAATAACCCTAAAATTATTTTAATTAAGGTACTTTTCCCTGCTCCATTTGGTCCTATTATTCCTACCATTTGACCGTATGCAATTTTTAATGTTATGTTATTTAAAATACTTTTTTGCCTAGAATAACCAAAAGATATATTATTAAGGTGTAGTGCTAAATGGTCCATATTCTTCTCCAATGATAATTATTCTTATATAATTATAATTACCTTTTATACAGATAGTCAAACATTTCAAGCAGTATTAATAAAAAGGGGGTTAATTAATGGTCTTTAGTAGAGGCTATGTTCAGGTTTATACAGGAAATGGCAAAGGTAAAACAACTGCTGCTATAGGTCTAGCTGTTAGAGCCTTAGGTGCTGGAAAAAAGGTATTGTTTTTACAATTTATGAAAGCCAAAGCATATAGCGAGCATAATATACTCCCTACAATATCACCTAATCTTAAACTACATACTTTAGGGAAACCCTTTTTTGTAGCACGGAAAGAGGATTTGGACCCTGAAACACTGGCGAGGTGGGAGGGGAAGTGTGTATTTTTTGAACATGGTAAACCTCCCCAAGAATATCTAGACTTGATGAAACAGGGATTAGCTATGGCTCTAGATGGAGTAACGAGTGGGGAATATGATTTAGTGGTTTTAGATGAAATTAATGTGGCTGTGTATTTCGAACTAATTGATGTTGAGGATGTAGTAAAATTAATTAAAAGCAAAGGACCACAAGTTGAGCTTGTTTTAACGGGGAGAAATTGCCCTCAAGAAATAATGGATTTGGCTAACTTAGTAACAGAAATGCGCGAGATAAAGCATTACTATACAGAAGGGGTAGAAGCCCGAATAGGAATAGAAAATTAAAGGACCGACTATTCGGTCCTTATTTTCGGGCTAAGGCCCCTAAAAGTTTTCTTTTAACTGATAAGTTTTTTGGTGATGCTAGAAGTGTATGAAATTCATTTATTAGTTGAATATCCTCAAAATCAATAATTTGCTCCCATGCAGCCAATAAACCATTTTCCCTGGCCCAGGCAGCTAGTTGATTTACCGAGGAAAAATTATATCCAGCTGATTTTCGCCAGACTATGGTTTGTTTAAAGCCAGCCTCATTTAGATATTGTGTTAAGTGGTGGCAGTCTTGAGGCAGATATGTTTTGGGGAGAGCAAGAACAACATTATTTATATTATTAGTAATTAACTTTTGAAGAGGCTTATTTACTTCCAAATCACTATCAGCGGCTTCTGTAAGTAGCGCTAATTTTCCGCCGGGTTTTAAAACTCGCAGAATCTTAGTAAGTAATTTATCTATGTTATTGAATTTTAGGGACCAGGTTAGAAAAACTATATCATATGATGCTTCAGGCAGCTGCTTTAAGATCTCCTGAAAATCTCCATGTTCGATCTTTACCTTGGAGTACTCTACTAGGTTTTTCCTTGCCTCATGAATCATTCCGGTAGAAATATCAATACCATGATAAAGAAACGGGGAATAGGTTGACGATAGTAGCTGGCCTAGCCAGGCCGTACCACAGCCTAAATCTAGTATTGTTTTATTGTTTATTTCTCCTAATTGTTTGAATAAGTCATAATAATATTCTTGATATTGGCTATTAAAATTAATAGTATAATTGGTACTAATTCTATCATAGCTGGAAGCCAAGTTTTCAACAGTTAGTTTTTTCCCTTGTACCTTCAGTAGTGTTTGCTTGAAAATAGTACTAAATGTCATTTATTGAGCCTCCTAAACAATTATCTTTTATAATTTCTCTATCTAACTAAAAAACCCTGCCTATTTATACATAAAAAAAACGCCTTAACGGCGTTTTATTTTCTTAAATATGGCATCGGGTTAACATGCTCTCCATTAATTCTTACTTCAAAATGGATATGGGGTCCTGTGCTCCAACCGGAAGTACCTATCTTACCTATAGCTTCGTTGCGTTTAACATTATCGCCAACTTTGACCAAGTATTTAGATAGATGAGGGTACATAGTTGCCATTCCTCCACCGTGGTCAACTATTATAGTGTTACCATAGCCACCCTGCCAGCCAGTAAAAATGACCTTGCCATTAGCAGAGGCAATAGCATTAGAACCATAGGGAGCAGCTATATCAACCCCTGTATGAAATCTTTGGGTTTTTAGAATGGGATGGAACCGCATGCCATATGAAGAGGTTATGCGATATTGACCTGGAGTAGGCCATTGCAGCCAGCCTGGTCTTTGACCTCCTGTAGACTGCAGTCTCCTTATTGCATCTGCGACAACCTTTGATTGTTGTTCTAGATCATCAAGCATTTTTTCATAAGTTTCTTTTTGGGACTGAATTTGTTTTACTAAATCTTGCTGCCGTGTACTAGCAATTTGCAGCTGTTGGTGTTTTGTTTCTCGAGAGTTTTTTAAGGCAAGCAGGTCTGCCTTTTTATTATCTAAAGTAAGCTTTTTATTTTCTAACGTAGCTCTTTCTGCTTCCAAAACTGTTAACAAATCAGTATCATTTTTAGCTAAACGTTTTAATAATTCAAATCTTGTAAGGAGGTCTGTAATACTAGTAGACTGAAAAAGAACTTCTAGGACATTTATATCACCTTGTTGGTAGATTTGTAGCAAGCGTTTTTCAAATACTGTTGTTCTCTCATTTAGGTCTTCTTCTTTTAAATTTATGTCTTTTTGTGTATCAGTTATATATTGTTCTGCAACAATTAATTGATTTTCTAATGTTTCTATTTCATTATGGGTTTTCTCCATACTACTATCTAATGATTGGAGTTCTGCTAGAGTTTTTTGCTTTTGCTTTTCCTTATTTTTAATGGCAGTTTCAGTTTCTTTTATTTTTTTATCAATTTGTTCCTGTTTTTTATAAATATCGTCTAGTTCAGAGCTCATGACTGGCAGAATGGAACTAAAAAAAAGTGTGCAAATTAGTATAAAAATTGTTATAAATTTGTGTGATTTCATCATTGCTTCTACCCTCCTTACACTTTAAGTCTATGTCCTTCTTTCGACATAAGTGAAGTTTTTCCTCTTTACTTTTTGTGGAATTTCTTAAATTTCGTCAAATATTACCCTGAAAATAATTAAGAAGAACCTATTGTGTCGCACAATGTAAAAAGGTAAAATATGTAAGGGTGTTAACAAATTAAGTTAAGCTAAAATCATATTCGATAAGAAAATATTTAAATAAATTTACATATGATAAAAGAGGAGGTGGGCTTAATTGATAACTAGTACTGCAAAAGAATGGAGCTTACAAGACATAAAGTTAATTGTCCACAATAATGTATTAGAAAATAAGGAATTAGAATTTAAGGCTTGTGGTGGACTACAGGACGAACATAAAGACGAAATAAGCAAAGATGTTTCTAGTTTTGCAAACTCAGCAGGGGGGGTTATCATTTATGGAATAAAGGAAATGGAAGAAGATAAAACTTTAAGACTAGAGTTAGATGAAGGTTTTGATATTAATGATAGGATAAATAAGGAATGGCTAGAAAATGTTATTTACTCTCGTATTAGTCCTAAAATCGACGGTATCTTTATAAACCCAATTGAAATAAATAATGGCAAAGTTATCTATGTGGTAGTAATTCCACAAAGTACAACTGCCCATATGGCTGGTAACTATAGATATTATAAACGAAGAAATTTCAAATCAGAGCCTATGGAGGATTATGAAGTAAGGGATGTTATGAACAGGCAGAATCGGCCTAATTTACAAATACGTTTAACTGCACCCAGGGAAATATCAATAGAAAATAGCTATATTTTCAGGGTTTTAGTAAGAAATACAGGGGAAATAATGGTTAAATACTTTGCAGTGAGGATTAGTATTCCTGAGGAGTTAATTTATAATCAAAAATATAAAAACGGGAGAAGAACTATCATAAATGGTGTACCATATCGAGAGTATGCAAAACAAGGAGGCTATCGGCAGTTTGTTTTTCCGGGATTTCATGTTTTTCTAGATAATAATTTTCTTCCTCCTTTATCGCCTGAGACAAGTTTAATTCAAAAAGATTTGTTAATATATTGGACTATTTATATGGACTATAATAATCCGATAAAGGGCAGGGTGAATCTAGAAAAAATAATTGGAAACAGAATAATAGTAAAAAAAAATAAATAAAAACTCAAAAACCAAAGCACCAGTAAGGCTGCTTTGGTTTTTGAGTTTTTCCGTTAATCTAAGGATTCTAGCATTATTGTATAGTTCTATTTACGGATGTCTGATATTGATTACCTAATTGCTGGCGAACATTCTGTAAGTAATTTTGTTCCTGCTGCTGTTGATTCATTTGTTGATTAGGCCCGCCCATTTGATAGCCTGCTTGGGTAAATGGGCTGTTTTGGAAAGTATCAGGACCCATGGAAGTAATGGATGCATTAGGTATATTACTTTGTAACATGGACTGTTGGGGCTGACCCATCATAGTTCTATGCTGTTGCTGAAAAGCCTGGAAGTTTTGATATGTTGAAGGATCCATACTAGTCAAAGAACTACTTTGGTTAAAAGTTGGTTGAAACTGGGACATTTGCTGCATAGGTTGTTGACCATACATTGTTTGTCCGAATTGGTTGCCTAGCTGCTGGCGAACATTTTGCAAATAATTTTGTTCCTGCTGCTGTTGATTCATTTGTTGATTAGGAATGCCAATTTGATAGCCTGCTTGGGTGTATGGGCTGTTTTGGAAAGTATCAGGACCCATGGTAGCAATAGATGCATTAGGTATATTGCCTTGTTGCATTGACTGCTGGGGCTGAGTCATCATAGTTCTATGCTGCTGTTGGAAACCCTGGAAGTTTTGATATGTTGAAGGGTCCATACTAGCTAAAGAACTACTTTGGTTAAACGTTGGCTGAATATGGGACACTTGTTGCATAGGTTGTTGACTATACATTGTCTGCCCAAATTGATTACCTAGCTGCTGCTGGACATTATGCAAATAATTTTGTTCCTGCTGCTGTTGTTGATTCATTTGTTGATTTGGCCCGCCCATTTGATAGCCTGTTTGAGTATATGGGCTGTTTTGGAAAGTATCGGGACCCATGGTAGCAATAGATGCATTAGGTAAATTTCTTTGCATAGTTTGTTGATTTAGTCCCATAATTCTTTGATAGTTTTGCATTGTTTAATAACCTCCTTGAATTTATTGGTGAGAATATTTTCAGCACTTAGCTAAAGGCTGATGCTGTATTTATTAGTTTCCTAATAAAAGGAATTTATACTGTAAATTAATACCAGTATTTTAATTACAAAGGTAGCCATTAGGTTCAGAATTTGTAAATCTACAGAAAGAAAAAAATATATTTTGATTTTATGAATATATATATAAGGAGAAAAATGGGGAAGGGGGTAGGTATGGTAATGAAGCGGTTTATGATATTTTTAGGATTAATATTATTAATCTTTTTTGTGGTGCTTTCTTATCTTGCTATAATTGATGAGGGTAAGATATGGTTTATAGATCAAGGAGATAACTTAATTCCCGCCGGGGTAATGGAAAGAATGCCCAAAGGGGTTGTGGGATTACTTAACCCTGCGTCATGGGTTTTTTTAGGGATATTAGTGCTTGTGTATTTTAAAATTTTATGGAAATTGATTTGCTTTAATTGGAAAAGCAAAAACAATTATAAGAAAAAGGATGGAAAAATAAAGATAAAGCAGCGATTTAATTAAAAAAACCGGAGGATTATCCCCCGGTTTCACGTTTATTCATCTGCAGAAAGGCTCTGTTCATTTTCTTTTCCGTCGTTCTCAACTAAAAGGTTTTCTTCTTCTACCTGGTTTTCAATTTGTGAAATAACATTTTCCAATTCTTGTAATGCTGAACCATAAAGTGCCCAATCGCCTGCTTGAGCTGCTGCTTTGGCTTTTTCATAGGCCTCTCTAGCCTGGCGGGCTAATATTTTAATTCCAAATTCTGTTTCTGGTGTACCATCAGGCACTTCCGATTGTTGTTTATTTTTAAATATCTGGTATAAGGCTTCCTCTAGGGTTTCCTCCATAACAATATTTTCTTGATAAGCAACGATTATCCGTTTTACTTCAGGTAGACTATTGGCATTCTCAGATTGAATATACAAAGGCTCTATATATATAAGAGAGTCCTTGATAGGGATCACTAAAAGGTTCCCTCTGATGACAGAAGAGCCGCTTTGACCCCATAGAGTTAAATCACGGGAAATTGTAGAATCCTGATTTATTCTAGATTCAATTTGCATAGGACCATAGACTAGTCTTTGCTTGGGGAATTTAAATAGTATTAACTGTCCATATTTTTCATCATCATTTCTCGCAGCTAACCAGGCAATCATATTATCTTTTTTAATTGGAGTAAAAGGGCGCATCATAAGAAACTCTAATTTATCAGAGCCTGGTAATTTCATATTTATAAAATATGGATTAACAGTTTGAATATTTTCTTGATACTGTTCTTTAGCTATACTCCAGGAATCCTCCCGGTTGTAAAAGACTCTAGGATTTTTCATATGGAAGTCTTGGAAGACCTGAGTTTGGAGGTCAAATAGGTCTATTGGATAACGTATATGTTCCTTTATACCTTGGGGCATGTCATTATAGGGTTTAAATAGGTCTGGAAAAACATTGGCATAACTTTGCACAATAGGGTCTTTTTCGTCCACTAAGTAATAATTAACAGAGCCATTATAAGCATCAACAACTACTTTAACGGAGTTACGGATATAATTTACTCCAGAATACCTATTGTCGGTGAGGGGCTCTGAATATGGGTATTTAGTACTAATTGTATAAGCATCAATAATCCAGTATAGTTTTCCCCCGTTAATTACTAAGTAAGGATCTTGATCATAGCTTAGAAATGGGGCAATTTTTTCGACTCTTTGTTGAATATTCCTGTATAACAAAATCTTACTTTCATTAGTAAGTGCCCCTGAGACCAACAATTTAAAACTGCCTTTTTTTAATGCAAAGATTATTTTATTAATTCCTTTTAAGGGAATTCCTGCTGTTCCCTCATAAGTAGTTTCAGCATTATCATTACCAACGGGGTAATCAAATTCTTTTTCTGAGGTATTAACAATAACAAAATCATTTGTCAATTGGCCATAATAGATTTCTGGTCTTGAGATATCCAATTCAGGTTCTTGGGAAACAGGGGGAATATCCTTAACTAATAATAAAGGCTGTCCTTGAGGTGTAATTTTATTTACCGGTGCTACTACTGCACCATAACCATGAGTATATTTTAGATATTTATTTATCCAG
This sequence comes from Peptococcaceae bacterium BICA1-8, assembly GCA_000802045.1. GTDB lineage: Bacteria > Bacillota > Peptococcia > Peptococcales > BICA1-8 > BICA1-8. The sequence goes on along the minus strand of JUEF01000142.1, from coordinate 22,362 downwards.
GTTTGACCTTGGGCTGGTATATTATTTTGATTTAGTTCTCTAGCCGAAAGAAAAACTTGGGTAGATTGTCCATTTAAAGTGTATCTATCAACATCGACATCAAGAAAATCATAATAGGGACGCATGCTTTGCAATTGATTAAAGATAGTCTTTGCAGGCCTGAAGTCATTGATCCGAACATTATTTAGTGTTTCTGATGCTTCTTCTAGATCATTTAAGGTTAAGTTTGTTTCAGCAGGAAATTCTATTTCTTCAATTTTATCTAGTCCGAAGGCTTGGTTAGTCATAGTGATACTTCGAGAAATATAATCCAGTTCCTTATTTATTTCATTGGGGTTAACAATAAAACTTTGCACTAAGTTTTGAGCTACACCACCTAAAATGACAACAATTACAAGCAAAATAGGCCCTAGTGTCACAAGCTTAAAATTCTTTTTGCGGATACCTATAAAGATAAGGATGGCAGATAACACACAAACAGCTGATGCTATGTAATAGTAAGGCAAAGTAACCATTAAATCGGTGTATGCTGCTCCAAAGGCTGCCCCCCTTGGAGAATATAATAGGTTGGCTAGTTTTAACTGGTAACCTATTATCAATAGAAGAAAAAAAGCAATAACAAAATAACCCAGGCGATTAACCGCAGTTTTAATTGGATTGTTTCCTAAACCTTGTAGATACACCGTAAACACAAAATTTAAGATAGCAATTACTAATAAAAAAAGCGTAGCGAGGGCAAAAATGGTTTCATATAAGGATAAGTTAAAAAAGTAAAAGCTTAGATCACGATTAAAAACTGGATCACTCACACCAAAGGGAGCCTGATTTAAAAATAATAATATATTTTCCCATAATGCAGTGGAGGCTAATAATCCAGCTAATATACCCAGTAATAAAGAAGGCAATATTATTAGAAGTTTTCCCCCGCCTTTTTTAGCAGTTAAATCTATTAGGTTGTCGTCCTTTATTTTCAGAGGCTGTTTGAGATTTAAAGTAAGATATAATGTCAAAAAGGCTAGAAGCGTTACTAATAGAAAAGTGACTATACCAATTATTAGTTTAGCCAGTAAAGTCTTAATAAATAGTGCTTGGTATCCTAACTCCTTAAACCAAAGGAAATCACCATATAAGTTTACAAGCTGAGGAAGGGCAAAAAAAAGCAGTAGGAGTAACAGAGTAAACAAGACAATCTTTAATTTACTAATGTTCATAAGGATTCCTCCCATTTCTAGGATAACCTAATTTTTTATTAATAAATTATAAGCCAGCAATTGCTGGCTTATAATTTATTGATCACATTTAAGTATTCCCGCTTTTGCTGAATGCTCTTTAGACATCTCCCTAATGATGATTGAAACATTTTCTTTGGGGCAATTAACTGTTTCACTAATGGCTGCAGTTACCTTTTCTACAAGATTTCTCTTTTGTTCTAATGTTCTTCCTTCGATCATATCAATTTGGACGATAGGCATTTAAAAACCTCCTTTAGTTAACATTCATAAATTTATTCGCCAAATTTTACAAGATACCTCCCAGTAAGTGGTGAAAAGTTCTAATAAACATGAATGGATTTGTGATTTATTAATTATTTTGCGGGCAAAATAATATTATAACTTGGCAAAATCAAATGAAAAGAGGGAATGAAATGGATAAAAAAAGATATAAAGATATAGTACCCAGTGACCCAGAAATAAATGCAAGTTCTCCTGGAGTTCTTGCTCTTGAGAGGTTTAAATTAGCTATGGCCCTTGGTGATGATGAGAGTGAAATGGCTCAAGAATTAAAGGATTTTTTATTGGAGAATGACCATGAAGAAAATAAGGAATAAATTGAAATTAGATAAATGAAGCTTCTTAGTGCCCATAAATTTTCCTAGTTAAATCTTTTTGAAAAAAATTAAATAAAAATATCCAAAAAAGAAGGAATTGTTTTTTGTATACAGAATACTATATACCGATAAAGAGTGGACTCAATTTAATAAAATTGTAAAAGGATGAAAGAGGTGTATTTATGAGTTTTCTTGAACAAACCCAGAGGTTTATCAAAGAGTGTGTAGAGGAATTAGGAGTAGAGCCCGAAATTTATGAATTTTTAAAAGAACCTAGAAAAACGGTCATTGTTAATATTCCAGTTCGGATGGATGACGGAAAGATAAAAACTTTTATTGGTTACAGAGTACAGCATAATAATGCTCTAGGTCCTTATAAAGGTGGAATCAGATTTCACCCTGATGTTAATTTAGATGAAGTCAAGGCGCTCGCTACACTAATGACTTTAAAAACTGCAATTATCGATGGTGTCCCATTTGGTGGCGGTAAAGGTGGAGTAGCGGTAGATCCCGGACAGCTTTCCAAAGGTGAATTACAAAGACTCAGCCGTGGCTATATGAGAGCTATCGCTTGGTTTATTAGTCCTAAAAAAGATATTCCAGCCCCTGACGTTGGAACCAATCCCCAAATTATGGCTTGGATGGCTGATGAATATAGTTATATTAGAAGGCAGGCAGAACATGAAGTAATCACCGGGAAACCTATTGAAATTGGTGGTTCAAAAGGAAGAACTCAAGCCACTTCTAGAGGCTGTATGTTTGTAGCTCAGAAAGCCTGTGAAAAAGCAGGTCTAAACTTTGTAGGTTCAAAAGTAGTAGTGCAAGGTTTCGGAAATGTTGGTGGGAATGCTGCACTTCTTTTTGAAGAAGCGGGAGCTAAAGTAATCGCCGTAAGTGATGTATTTGGAGCAATATTTAATGAAGATGGTTTAGATGTTAAAGAATTGATGGAGTATACTAAAGAACATGGTACAATTGCTAAATATCCTAAGGCGCAAATAATAAATAGTAATGAACTGTTAGAATTAAAATGTGATATTCTTGTACCGGCAGCATTAGAAAATCAAATCACCAAAGAAAATGCTCCTCGTGTTAAGTGTAAAATTTTGGTAGAGGGAGCTAACGGTCCAACTACATCTGAGGCTGACGAGATACTTGTTAAGAAAGGTGTCATTATCTGTCCAGATGTATTAGCTAATGCTGGTGGTGTTGTTGTAAGTTACTTAGAATGGGTACAGGGTAATTATCATTTTCAATGGAAAGAAGAAACAGTAAATGCTGAGTTAAAAGAAAAAATGGAGAATGCTTTTGATAGAATATATGAATTCGCGCAAGAAAAGAATATGCCAATGCGTAGGGCAGCCTTTATGGTAGGTATTAAGAGATTAGCTGATGTTATGAGAATTAGGGGTTGGGTTTAAGCGGAGGGACACACCTGCTGAAGCTTGGGGATAGTATTAGGGGAATAGGAATTTCCCTAACGAATGGGACACACCCTCCTTATAAAAGAAGTTAGAGATAAGAAATAGACCGGTGAATTTCAATGCCGGTCTATTTCTTTTTATAGCCCTATAAAGATATTCCAAAAGGGAAGATCTGCTTCAGGTGGCACATTAAAGACTTCCTTTCATATAATGTGTAGAGAAATATTTATAGAAAGAAGGAGTGAGAGGATTGACTTATGTAGTTAGGACAGGTGATACGCTTTTTACAATAGCTCAAAGATTTAATACCACGGTTGAAAGATTGATTGCCTTGAATAATATTACTAATCCAAATATGATTTTGGTCGGTATGGTATTGACTATTTCTCCCGAGCAGCCTGCCCCTCAACCGCCGCTAGGTTCTGAGTGGTGTCCTCGGTTGACATTAAATTCGAGAGGGAGTGCAGTTCGGGAAGTACAACAGTTATTACGGGATAGAGGCTTTGACTTAGGGGGGGTTGATGGGGTTTTCGGTCCGCGCACAAGGGCTGCGGTAGTTAATTTTCAACGTTCTAGAAATCTAAGTGTTACAGGTATTGTCGATACCGCTACCTGGCAAGCATTAGGCAGGCAGTGCCAGGGGTCTGGCGTTTCTGTATGCCCAACTATTCGACCTGGGGACAGGGGAAGTGCGGTCAGATTTTTGCAAAGCTTACTGCAGCGGCTTAATTATGCTCCAGGGCCTATTGATGGGATATTTGGAGCCGATACAAGAGCAGCTGTGATAGCTTTTCAGGCAAATAATAATATTCCAACAACTGGGCTCGTAGATCAGGCTACCTGGAATGCCCTTGGAGTTACTTGTGTTCCTACATTTCCCGATCAAGATGGTGGAGTAGTTGTTCCTGGTCAACCTGATGAAGGAGATGGACTAAACTATACATGGCAGGAAATCGAAGGGTTTAGATATCTACTGGCTACTAATGAAAGTCGTTATTACCGTGGTCAATCAGTTAGGATAACCTTCCGTAAACGAAACATTACAGATCAAAGCGTTACCCTTGAATACTCTTCAAGTCAGTTATTTGATTTTTATATTTCTAATCAAAATGGTAGAGAAATATGGCGGTGGTCTGAAGATCAAGCCTTTTTACCTGTTATCAGAGAAATGGTACTGGCACCGGGAGAAGCTGAAACAATTGATATAGTATGGGATCAAAGAAATAAAAGCGGAAATTTGGTAAACCCGCAAACATTAACACTATGGGGAACAAATAAAGCAACAGGAGAGAGTGTTTCGGTACAATTTGAAGTGTATGAATAAATATAATAAGCCCGGATTAAATCCGGGCTTCACGCTTAAAGATGGCCACCAGACATGAATCTGAATTAGTACAGGAGTGGGGGAAAATCGTAAACAATTCCCAGCCTTCTATACCTTCTCTATCCAAACTTAAATCTATTAAACGCTGGGTTACCATACATCCTTCCGAAGCTTTAATCCTAATCGATTTATATTCAAAGCTTTTTTCAGTCATTAAAAAACCTCCTCCTAATGTAATATATGACTCGAAAATTCATTTGGCAAAAAAAAATATTACTTGGGGAAAAATGAAACTTATTAATGTATTTTTTCGTCTTTATATTGTAAGGGAAAATAACTAAAGGGAGGTTTGAAATGTTAGAAATCAAAAAAATTGAAGAAGAATATAAATGCTCTAAGTGTAACTCTATTGGTGCTCAAGTAAGTGAGGTAGCCATGACTGGTACAGGTTTAAGCAGGCTTTTTGATATTCAGCATAATGAATTTTTATTTATTTCCTGTAAACATTGTGGATTCACAGAGGTATTTAATTTACATATAATTGAGAACAGACCCAAATCATTTTTAATGGATATTTTAATTGGTAACTAAAAAAATCGCCTCACTGTTGAAGTGAGGCGATTAATTTTTATACAAATATTTTTTACCTTAAACTAGCACAACATAGTGAAGCGAAACCTTAACCTAACGAAGTGAAATCTTAAAAAGGGTCTACTGACCCTTTTTTAACTTATTTTTTTGCATAAACTTCCATGGCAGTGGCAGCACCAATTCCTGCTTCTATTTTGTAGCCTTGAGCTTTTAGAGCACTTTCCAAAGAAGTTAAGAATAACAAAATATTCTTTTCATTACATGTGTAGCCCATAGTACCAATTCTCCAAACTTTACCTTTACCTTCACCTAGACCTCCGCCAATCTCAATGCCGAATCTCTCTAATAAATATTTGCGTGCGGCTACATCATCAATTCCTTCGGGAATTACAGCGGAAGTAAGCATAGGCAAACGATGTCCTTCTTGAGCCCACATTTTTAGCCCCATCGCTTCCAGACCTGATTTTAATGCTTGGGAATTCAGTTCATGGCGAGCAAAACGGTTTTCAAGACCTTCTTCATAAATTAATCTTAGGGCTTCTCTAAATGCATAGTTCATACTAATTGGTGCTGTATGGTGATAGGATCTTTGCTGGCCCCAATAGTTTTGAATCATAGTTAAATCTAAATACCAGATAGGAACTTTTGTTTTTCTATTATTGATTACTTTTTGAGCTCTTTCATTAAAAGTTACAGGTGCAAGTCCAGGTGGACAGCTAATACATTTTTGCGTTCCACTATAGGCAGCATCTATTCCCCATTCATCAATTTTTAGTTCACAACCGGCCAAAGAAGTAACACAATCAACTAGAAGCATAGCATCATATTGTTTGCAGAGCTTAGAGACCTCTTCGATCGGCTGTAAAACACCTGTGGATGTTTCAGCATGAACAATTGCCACATATTTTGCCCCAGTTTTGTCTAAAGCATCTTTTATATCATCGAGATCAATTATTTTACCAAAAGGTGCAGAAATTGTGGTTACATCTGCCTTTAAGCGCTGGCAGATATCCTGCATTCGACCACCAAACACACCGTTTACACAAACGATTACTTTATCTCCTTCTTCAATCATATTAGCTAGTACTGTTTCCATACCTGCACTACCTGTGCCAGGCATAGCCATAGTTAATTGGTTCTTTGTCTGGAATACATAACGTAATAATTCCATTGTATCATTCATAATAACTAAAAACTCTGGGTCTAAATGACCTAAGATAGGAGCAGACATTGCTCTTAATACCACTGGGTCAACATTACTAGGACCAGGACCCATTAAAATTCTCTCAGAAGGTTTTAATTCACCATATTGTTTCATTGAAAGACACCCTTTCTTTTAAAAGTTATATGTATTGTATACATTCATATTTGTATACTTTGACATAAAAGCTAAAACTCCTATGTAAAATAAAAAAAATGTTATGTTTTTTTAATATTAGTAGTATGCAATATATATAAAATTCATCCTATTGCTTTGCACACAAACTTTCTGGAAATATAAAACTATTTCTTATTCTTTACATTGCAATAAGACTGGCCCTATGTTAAATTATTTGTGACTAATAATTGTAATTAGTAATTTCAGGAGGTTAAGATGAAAATAGGTATAATTGGACTATCAAGTGTAGGTAAAACTACTATGTTTAACCTTTTAACAAATACTAAAGTTGCAACTGGGGCCTATGGGGCTAAGGATGTTAATATTGGTATGGCTAAAGTACCGGATAAAAGAATGGATTATTTAATAAACCTTTTTAAACCGAAAAAGACCAGCTATGCTCAAATTGAATTTATTGATATAGGAGGAGTTGTTCCTGGAGGGGGGACTAGAAAGTTTCTGGACGAGGTTAGAGATTGCGATGCTATTGTCCATGTAGTTAGAACCTTTGATAATAAAGATGTTCCCCATATTACTGAAAGTATCAATCCGGCTAAAGATTTAGAGACTGTAGATTTAGAGCTCCTATTTGCTGACTTAGAACTTCTAGATAAGCGGCTCGAAAGAATAAAGTCTGGAAAAAAGATAAAAAAGGAACAACAGGATGAACTTGAACTTCTTGAAAGGCTCTACAAACATTTAGAAGAAGGTGGGGATATTAGGCAGGTTGACCTTTCAGAAGAGGAAGAAAAACAACTTAGGGCCTATAGTTTTTTAACTGAAAAACCAAAACTTGTTGTAGTTAATGTTGATGAAGCACAATTCAAGGGTAATTCTTATCCTGCAGAAACAGAACTCAGTGAATTATGTAGTCAAAAAGATATGCCCCTTATTGAAATTTGTGGTCAAATTGAGTCAGAAATTGGTGACTTAACAGAAGAAGATAAAGAAATATTTATGGAGGACTTAGGTATTACCGAGACAGGTATTCAGCGATTAGCACGGGCTGTCTATGAAAGATTAGGTTTGATGTCCTTCTTCACTGTCGGGGAAGATGAGGTAAAAGCATGGACTATTAATAAAGGTACTCCAGCTAAAAAGGCGGCGGGGAAAATCCATTCTGATATAGAACGGGGTTTTATTCGCGCCGAGGTGGTAAAATATCAGGATCTTTCCCATTTAGGTTCTATGGTGAAAGTAAAGGAGCAGGGATTATTCCGTTTAGAGGGTAAGGAATATATTGTACTAGATGGTGATATTATTAATTTCCGCTTCAACGTATAGACGATAATGGCTGTCCGAAAGCAGCGTCTAGCGTCGTTCCCCGAAGGGGTCAAAATCCTCAACGAAACAAGGAAAGGGGACACACCTGCTGAAGCCTTTTATAATTCTTAGGACAGGAATGTCCCCAATAATTACGCCTCCGGTTTTGCCCCCTTCGGGCGCCTAGCTATTCACTACTTTCTGACAGCCATAAAAAAACAATTTAGCCAGGGTACAAATTTTTGTACCCTGGCTAAATTTTGTTATTTGAATATATTTTTTCTTAACCTAGCGGAACAAAGTGGAGCGAAACCTAAAAACGGGCTATGCCCGTTTTTTTATGTATGTATATTTTTTAAAAAGGAAATAATAGGAACAAAAAGGGAGTGAATTTATGCAAAGGGAATATTCTTATAATCGAATTGCATACAGCTGCCCAAAGTTTGAGTCGATTCAACAGGCCCAAGGATTTGGAATAAGTCTTGCTAATTGTAGTAGACCTCATGGACCCAGGTGTGATCAATGTACCCATTGGAATGGTGGTTCATGCGAACTATTTTTGGCTAGAGGCAAATAATTCTTTTAATGATTTTTATAATTTTTAGGCAGGAGAACAAGCACTATGCGTCGAAACACTAATAAAATATTAATAAATTAATTATATATTAGGGAGGGGTCTTTTATGCTGGTGAGACAATGTGCAGGTGGTGTTGTCTTTAGTGGAGAGTCCGTTTTCTTATTGCAGAACGATAAAGGTGAATGGGTTTTACCCAAGGGAGCAATAAAGAACGGTAAAATTGCAAATGAAGTAGCTGTTACTCGGGTTAGATACGAGGGCGGAGTAAACGGTCAGATAATTTCTTCTGCCGGCGAAACAAGTTATGAATTTTTCTCCTTCTCTCGTAAACGTCCTGTATGCAACCGGATAAACTGGTTTGTCATGGAGGCGTCTGAACCCGAGTTTTCTATTAATCGCATGGAAGGGTTTAAAAATGGAGGGTTTTTTAAAATTGATGAAGCCTTGAGTAAAATAACTTATAGCCAAGACCAAGCCCTAGTGAGATATGCATTTAGAAAATACCGTGAGTACTTGGATGAAATGGATTCTCAGCGTGCTTTGAGTAGTTAATTAATGTTATTTGGAAAAAACAAAAAGGTGAACAGACTTTTCTTACAATAAGAAAGTCTGTTTTTTTATATAAAAAAAAAGTAGTAAACATTTGCACCATTTAAACATAAATTTAATATTAAACTAGACACGACAGGAGGTAATAGCGTGGAAGGACTAAAGTGTCCTATTTGTAAGGCCATTAGTTTAGTTAATATTATTAAGGATGGTGAAATGTTTACTTGCCCCTTCTGTAGTTATCGTTTTACCGTAACTGATGTAAGAAGATATTTTTTGCAACCCCAATATAATATTATAGAAATTAATGAAAACAACTTTGATAAGTATTTGGAGAACTTGGAGCATTTTCAACTTTTAGAAATTATGCAAAAAGTTTTGAAAGAGCTTGGTCAGAGGTTTCCAGACAAATCTGAATATAGTCTAGTTAATAAAGGCTGCTAAAGGCAGCTTTTATTATGTAAAAATGGAAATACAACATGCAGTAAAAAACTAGAATAATACATCTTCCTTGTTTCTGTGGATTATAACACAAATTCTTGGGTAATCTAAATTACACAAAGGACACTTAGAGGAGAAATATTTAATATGAAAAAAACAGACAAAATTGATAGATGTATCAGGAATGGTCTAAATATAACAGATCAAGAAATATCAGAAGCGTTAGCAATAGATTTGAATGATTTAAAAAAAGATAAAAATAATGGTGAGCTGACTACTTCCTTAGGAACAATAATTTCCGGATGGTGGTCAAATAACTGGTGTGAATAAAAATGCTGATGAAAAATTTTCCTTATTAAGATATAATAAACACTGTTAAATTAGAAAGGAGGATGAATATGCTACCTACCCCCAAAAAGTATTTTTTAACAAGTGGCAGTTCTGAGGGTGATACCGAGTTAACAGCTTTTGATGGTGCTTTATTGCAGGCAGGTATTGGAAATATTAATTTGCTCAAAGTAAGCAGCATTCTCCCTCCTCAGGCTGAGCATGCTCCGGGCTTAAAGTTACCATTTGGGGCTTTAGTTCCAACTGCATATGGAACAATCATTTGTGAGGAGCCAGGTGCGCTCATTTCTGCGGCGGTTGCTGTAGGCATTAGTGAAGATAGTTTCGGAGTAATTATGGAGCTTTCTGATAAGTGTTCTAAGCAAGAAGTGGAAAGAAAAATCGAGCAGATGGTTAGAGAGTCATTTGCCATGAGGAAAATGGATTTAAAGGAAATCAAAATTTCTGCCGTAGAACACAAAGTAAAGAAGATAGGGTGTTGTGTGGCTGCTGTTCCCCTGTGGTATTAAGAAGAGTTGAAAAGGAGTGTAGATATGAAAGGGCTATGGTTTACTGAGTTACAGACAAAACAATTAGCATTATCATTAAAAATCAAACAGAGTTTACACCACGAGGTTAGTGAATTTCAAGAAATTAGTATGGTAGATACATATGATTTTGGCAGAATGCTATTGTTGGATGGGATAGTAATGACTACTATTAAAGATGAGTTTGTTTATCATGAAATGATATCTTTACCAGCTTTAAATACCCATCCTAATCCCTTAAATGTCCTTGTTATAGGTGGAGGAGACGGCGGTGTAATCCGGGAAATAATAAAGCACCCTAAAGTGGAAAAAGCTACGTTATGTGAAATAGATGGGCGAGTTATTGAAGTAAGCAAAAAATATTTGCCTGAAATTTCCGGTGCTTTAGGTGACCCCAAAGTAGAAGTTCTAGTTGCAGACGGTATAAAACATATTCAAGAAAGTAAAAACAGATATGATGTTATCTGTGTCGACTCAACTGATCCTATTGGTCCTGCAGTAGGACTTTTTGCTAAAGATTTTTACCAAGGGATATACGAGGCTTTAAAAGATGATGGATTATTTGTTGCTCAAACAGAGTCACCCTGGGTTAATGAAGATCTGATCAAAAGGGTTTATGGTGATATTAGTGATATTTTCCCCATTACTAGGCTATACTTGGCAAGCATTCCAACATATCCTACCGGATTGTGGTCGTTCACAATGGGTTCAAAGAAATATGACCCTATAAAAGTGGAAAAGGCATCCATACCAAATACTAATACCAAATACTATACGCCTGATATCCATCTCAGTGCCTTTAATTTACCCACTTTTGTTCAAAATATATTAGGATAATTGGAGGGGCTGCTTTGTACGAATTTTTGGAAAAAATTACAGGCTTTATCTCCAGCACAGAAATTTATGAAGAAGCAGATACAGTAATAATTGGAATTCCCATGGATTTTACTGTTAGCTATCGCCCGGGAACAAGAATGGGACCACAACAAATCCGTACTGTTTCTTATGGAATTGAAGAATATAGCTTTTATTGCAATAAGGACTTAAGGGATTACTCATTTTTTGATGGTGGTGATCTAGCTCTACCCTTTGGCAATGTCACGCGCAGCATAGAAATAATCGAAAAGACTGCAAAAAAGGTTATTCAGGATAAGAAGTTTGCCATTTATTTAGGGGGAGAGCATCTTGTGAGTTGGCCTTTAATAAAGGCTTATGCAGAAAATTTTTCTAATTTGGCTATTCTACATTTTGATGCCCATGCTGATTTGAGAGAAAATTATGCAGGAGAAAGCAATTCGCATGCTACCGTTATTCGTAAAGTTTGCGAAAAGATTGGTGGGCAAAATGTATATCAATTTGGAATCCGATCTGGTGATAAAGAGGAATACGACTATGCAATTAAAAATACCAATATGTATGTAAATGAGGTCTTAGACCCTCTTCGCAAAGTTATTAAGTTATTAGGTCAGAGACCGGTATATATTACTTTGGATATTGATATAGTTGATCCGGCTTATGCACCAGGTACAGGTACACCTGAGCCTGGTGGCTGCACTTCTCAGGAGATATTAAGGGCAATACTCGAGATGAATACATTGAATATAGTAGGAATGGATATTGTGGAGGTGTCACCTCCTAATGACCACTCGGATCGAACTGCACTATTAGCTGCTAAGTTAGTTAGAGAAGCCATCCTAAGCTATACTAAACCGCGATAATAATGAAATAAACCTCAAAGAGTCTACTGTAGAAGGACTTTTTGAGGTTTGTTATTTATATTAATTTATATTATTATTGTATTATAGTTAAATAAATTATTTTATTAAGTAAAATTATATGTATAAATTATTTTTTTAGTTTTGCTATTTTTCTAAGGAGGATTTTTTAAATTAATAAAGAAATAGTAAATAAAATTTATTCATTAATAAAGAATGACGTATGGTAATGCTGGACAAATTCAGACAATTCTACAAAATTCTACAAAATACCACGTTTTTTATGGTTTTCAAACTAAGAATTTGTTATTATATAACTATTGTAGAGTATGAAGGGTGGTGGAGTTTAAAAATAGATACATCAGTAAATATTTTTAAATTTTTATATTTAAAAGGGATAAACGATGAATTAATAACACTAAAGTGATAGAATCAGTAAATAAAACTAATTTAATATGGAGGAGTATATATGGAAAATAGAAAACAGTCATCCTTCTTTTCGTTTCTAGATAAATTTGAAGATTATTCTGTGACTGCATTATATATGGTTATGATAATAGTTATCTTCTTACAGGTATTTTTCCGCTTTGTGATTAAAGCTTCTCTGCCTTGGTCAGAGGAATTAGCCCGTTATATTATGGCCTGGGCTGTATTTATCGGTGCCAGTATTGCTGCTAAAGAAGGTGCTCATATAGGCATTGATTCTATTGTAAGTAGACTGCCTAAAAAGATGGAGCACTATATTAGAATCCTTGCTATGGCTCTTTCTTTTGTGTTTTCAGTAATACTAGTATATTTAGCAGTTTTGATTATTCAGTTTTTAATGAAAACAGGGCAAAAAACACCGGCTATGATGATTCCCATGTGGATTGCATATTTTTCGGTTTTATTTGGCTCTATATTGATGAGTATCCGGTTTTGCCAGGCAACATACATGAGATTTAAAGATGGAAGGGGGCCGCAATAGATGCTTTCAGCTCTACTTTTTGGAATATTTGCCCTATTAGTAATCTTAAGTGTGCCTATTGCAATCAGCATAGGTTTGGCAACAGTTCTTGCAATTTTCTTTACCGATGTAGTAAAGCTTCAGGTCGTAGCTCAAAAAATGTTTACCGCAATTGACTCCTTTCCACTGATGGCAGTTCCTTTCTTTATGATTGCAGGTGTAATCATGGAAAGAGGGGGGATTTCCAAAAGATTAATTCGTTTTGCAAATTCCTTAATTGGGACATTGCCGGGTGGTTTAGCCTTAGTTGCAATATTGGCTTCTATGTTTTTTGCAGCAATATCCGGTTCTTCTCCAGCAACCGTAGTAGCTATAGGATCAATAATGATACCAGCTATGGTCAAAAATGGATATAAAGAGGATTTTGCTACAGCAACCCAAGCTAGTGCAGGATACATAGGGGTAATTATTCCTCCTAGTATCCCTATGATAACTTACGGTGTTGTAACCGGTGTTTCTATTGGTGGTTTGTTTATGGGTGGCTTTATTCCTGGATTACTTATTGGTGTTTCCCTAGGAATAGTTGCATTTCTTACTGCCAAGAAAAATAATTACCGCGGACTCGAACAAAAAATTTCTCTTAAAGAAGTATGGGCTTCATTTAAAGATGCAATTTGGGCTATACTAATGCCCGTTATTATTCTAGGTGGTATTTATGGTGGGATATTTACTCCAACAGAGGCCGCTAATATTGCCGTAGTATATGGATTAATAGTTGGGTTATTTGTTTATAAAGAATTAAGCTTCAAGGAACTTCCTGCATTAATCAGACAAGCCGCAATAAGTAGTTCCTTAGTTTTATTAATTGTTTCTACTGCTTCGGCTTTCGGCTTAATTTTAACTCGGGAAATGATTCCTGTTACAGTTGCTAATTTCTTAATCGGCATCACAGAGAATCCCTTAGTATTATTAATGATTCTTAATGTTCTCCTGCTGGTAGTAGGAACATTTATGGAAACAAATGCCGCTATTATTATCCTAGCACCTATTTTATTTCCAGCTATAGTTAAGGTAGGAATAGATCCTTTGCATTTCGGAATAATTATGGTTGTTAACTTAGCGATTGGGATGATTACGCCACCACTTGGAGTTAATTTATTTGTGGCTGCCAGTATGAGAAAAATGCCTATGGAAAAGGTTGTTAATGCTAACTGGTGGTATCTAGCTGCATCAATTGCTGCATTAATGGTTATCACTTACTTCCCAGGATTAACACTTTGGTTACCAAGCATACTTTCAAGATAATTAATTTAGAAGCAGGTGAAAAACATTATGGTTGATAAAAGGCTGATTGATCAACTACGACAAATAGTAGGAAATGAAAATGTATTGACAAGTAAAATATCGTTGGAAACATATGCCTTTGATGCATCTCCTTATTCAGGTCGGCCTAGTGTTGTTGTTTTTCCCACTACTACAGAAATGGTTGTAGCTATTGTAAATATAGCAAATGAAAAAAATATTCCTTTAATGCCTAGAGGTGCTGGTTCTTGTTTAAGTGGTGGAGCGGTGGCCCCTGATGGAAGTATTGTTATCTCCCTTACTAAGATGAACAACATTTTGGAGATTGATCCATTATCAAAAATAGCCCTAGTGGAACCTGGAATAACAAATAAACAGGTGCAGTTGGCCGTAGAATCATATGGTTTAATGTATGCACCTGACCCAGCAAGTCAAAACATATCAACTATTGGTGGGAATATTGCTGAAAATGCAGGCGGAATCCGGGGAGTAAAGTATGGTTCTACCAAGGACCACATTATAGGATTAGAAGTAGTTTTACCCACAGGAGATGTAATAACAACTGGGAATATTCACTCTCACGTAGAGCCTGAACTGGATTTGACATATTACTTTTGTGGTTCTGAGGGAACATTGGGGATAGTAACTAAAGCCTGGCTGGCATTATCACCAATAAATGCTGAGGTAAAAACAATGACAGCTATTTTTGGTAGTTTGGAGAATGCCGGCTCTTGCGTGGCTGATATTATTGCCCAAGGTGTTGTTCCGACAACAATGGAAATAATGGATAATATAGTAATTAAAGCAGTGGATGACTATCTTAAATTGGGTCTTCCTAGAGATGCAGAAGCTCTATTGTTATTAGAAGTTGATGGCTTTTCTTCTGACGTAAAGACCCAAGTAAATAGTATTATAAATGCGTTCGCAACTAATCATGCCCTTAGCTATAAAATAGCTGGCAATGAACAGGAAAGACAGGACTTGTGGAAAGCCCGCAGGTCAGTCAATGGGGCTTTAGGTAAACTAAAGCCTGCCAATATAGTCCATGATATTGTAGTTCCAAGAGATCGGCTAGCGATAATGCTGGAAAAGGTTGCACAACTGGCTAAAAAATATGGAATTATCATTGGACAAGTTGCCCATGCTGGTGATGGCAACTTGCACCCTACTCTTTATTATGATCATCGAATTCCTGAAGAAGTAGAAATTATAGAAGAAGCTTGTGATGAAATAATTAAGGAGACAATTGCTCAAGGTGGAACTATTTCCGGTGAACATGGAATTGGTATTGAAAAATTAAAATATATGCCATTGGCTTTTAACAAACCAACTCTCCATTTAATGAAAAAAATAAAGGATGCTTTTGACCCCAAAAACATTTGTAATCCGGGTAAACTTTTACCTCAGATCACAGAGGATTGAGGAGGTAATACATGGGAAATGAAGAGTTTTTACGAAGCTTACGGGAAGAAGTAGATAATATAGCTACTGCTATCAATCCAAGTGATTTGGGTATTAATCTTGAACATAACTATAACCCCCAGTTAATTCTAGCTCCCAATAATATTAGTGAAATTGTCACTATCATGAAATTAGCTAATAAATATGGAGTATCTGTATATCCCATTGGGAGTGGTTCAAAGTTTGTAAAAGGAATATGCCCTTTTGATGAAGGTGTATTGGTTTCCTTAAAAAATATCAATAAAGTAGTGGAGTACCGTCCTGATAATATGAGTGTCGAAGTTGAGAGTGGCTTATCTATTAATGAATTGCAGGGAATGTTAGCCAAAGATAATATTTTTTTTCCTATTGACACTTCCAACGACTTGCAGACTATTGGAGGTATAATTGCTACTGATGCTTTTGGAAGAAAAAAATACATGTATAAAACTACCCGGTTTTATGTCATGGGTATGGAGTTTGTTTCCCCACAAGGTGAAATTATTAAGGTCGGGGGAAGAACTATTAAAAATGTTAGCAGCTATGATGTGCATCAATTGCTAGCTGGCTCTTGGGGAGCTTTAGGGATTATTACTAAGGCTACATTGCGTGTTAAACCAATTCCTGAAAAAGGGCTAGTCTTACAGTATGTGGTCAAGAATGGCAATGAACTCTTAAGGATTATTGATTCAATTTTATTTAAAGAGAAGTTAAGTTTAGCCTCATTAACCTTTGAACAATTGGATTCTAGTTTTTTAATTAAAGTAGAATTAGAGGGCTTTGCAGAAACTTTAAAATTACAACAGGATTTACTAGAAAAAAACCACGGTTTCAAAGAGTCAAACACTAATTATGCTGATATTAATAATACACAAGGAATAATTTCTTTACCCTTAAAATCATATTTAAAAGGTCTTGAAAAACTTTTGGAACTTACTAAACCTGAAACTGGTATAAAAATAAAAGGCAATGCAACCTCTGGTCTACTATCTTTTGATATAAATGCTAGTAGAGAAATATTACAAAATTTATCTGACAGCATTAATTCTTTACAGGGGACATTAATTTTTGAGAATTTATCACTTACTCAAAAAAATAGGGGAAATGCTTATAACCTTCTTTTGAGGGATATTAAAAATAAAATTGATCCTAAGCATATATTAGTTCCTGCAAGTAAGGTAGTAAGGAGTAGGTTGTGATGAAAAAGGATGAACTCTTAAAACTATTAATGAACTGTAACCGTTGTGGCTTGTGTCAGGAAGTCTGTCCTACTTATAAGGTTTCCCATATAGAAGCAAATGTTGCCAGAGGGCGTAACCGTTTAATTCGCCTTGCTCTGGAAAACCAACTTAACTTGGATAAAGAACCAGAAGTTGAGAAAATTATCAATGAATGTTTGCTCTGTAAGGCTTGCGAGGATAGTTGTCCATCGGGAGTTCCAACTCCTGAAATTATTGCAAGCATACGGACCCACTATACTAATACCAAAGGCTTATCCCTTGGGAAAAAAATTATGTACCGGGGAGTCTTTTCAAAAAACCGAAATATTAGTTTAATAAGAAACCTTGCTTGGATTTATCAAAAATGTGGTATAAATAAATTAGTGAAATTTACTGGCATATTTAATAAAACTGATGAAATGCTGCCTAATCTTCCACCTAAAAATGTCCGCTCCCTGCTGCCAGCATTAATAAAGAAATTGCCTAACCCTAAACATAGAGTTGCATATTTCTTGGGTTGTTCTGTAAATAACTTTTTTAGTAGTATAGGAGTAGCTTCAATTAAAGTACTGCAGGAAAACAATTGTGAAGTATTGGTTCCGGAAGTGAACTGCTGTGGTGCTCCTCACCATAGCGCTGGGGACATGGAGGAATTTAAAAGGCTGGCAAAAAATAATCTAAAAATGCTAAACAACTTGGATGTAGAGGCAATTGTTTTTGATTGTTCTACCTGTGGCTCCGTAATTAAGGACTACAAAAATTTATTTTCGGGTGATAAAGAATATGAAAATGTGGCAGCCCAGGTTGCTGAAAAGGTACAGGATATCAGTTCTTATTTAGTTAGTATAGATTTCAATAAAAATATGGGTACTATTTCAAAAAAGGTTTCCTATCACGACCCTTGTCATGGCATAAGATTTTTAAAGGTAAAAGATGCTCCCAGAGAAATACTAAAGAGCATTCCTGGGCTTGAATTGATTGAAATGCAGGAAGCTGATATGTGTTGTGGAGGTGCCGGCTCGTATGGTATTTTTAATCCTAAGTTTTCTAGAGATATTTTGGCTAGAAAGATAGGTAATTATAAAAATACACAGTCAGACATCCTGGCAACATCCTGTCCTGCTTGTGCCATGCAGTTGTCTTTTGGAATGAAACTCCATAACTTAAATTGTTCAGTAAAGCATCCTGTGGAGTTGCTTGCGCAAGCTTATGAAATAAAAAGCTTATAAATATAAGCTTTTTATATAAAAAAAAGGGGGAAGAATTATGAAGAAAAGAAATTTAAAAATTCTTGCAGTACTGGTTGTGGTGCTTTTTGCCGTAACACTTTTTGCCGGTTGTGCCAAGAAGGAAGAACCCAAGCAAGAAGAAGGAAAGCAAGAAGAACCAAAGGTTGAGCAGATTGTCTTAAAAGCAGCTAGTACACCACCTGCTGATCATCCTTATAATTTAGGGCTGGTTGAGTTTGGTAAGCTACTAACTGAAAGAACTAATGGTAAATATGTGGTAGAAACATTTCCTGCGTCTCAGTTAGGTTCAGAGCGGGAAGCTATTGAAGGTGTGCAAATGGGTACTATTGACCTAAGTGTAGTTTCTACAGCACCACTTGCTGGTTTTTCAGATGCTTTCTTAGTAACAGATCTACCCTTTATGTTTAAAGATTATAACCATGTTTACAAGGTATTAGATGGTGAAATTGGCCAAGGAATAATGAAAAATCTCGAAGGAACTGGTTTAGTTGGTATGGCATTTTGGGATAATGGTTTCCGTAACATTACTAATTCCAAAAGAGCTATTATGACGCCTGAAGACATGAAAGGTATTAAGATTAGAACTATGGAAAACCAAATCCATATGGACTCCTTTAAACAAATAGGTGCTGATCCTACTCCAATGGCTTTTGGAGAGCTCTTTACTGCATTACAGCAAAAAACTGTTGATGGCCAGGAAAATCCACTGCCAATCATATCTACTTCAAAATTTGACGAAGTACAAGATCATTTAGCACTGACTGGTCATTTTTATGCTCCTGCACCACTTCTAATGAGTCAAGCATTATGGGATAAATTAAGTGCAGAAGAAAAAGTAATTTTCCAAGATACTGCTAATGATGCTCGGGATATTGAACGCAAAATGATTACTGATATGAATGATAAATTGGTTGGTGAATTAAAAGCAAAAGGTATGCAAGTAACAGAACCAGACAAGTCATTATTCCAAGAAGCAATGGCTCCTGTGTATGATAAGTGGCAAGATAAAGTTGGTAAAGATTTAATTGAGAAAGTAAGAGCAGCTGGTAACTAAACAAAATATAACTTAGATGAGCAGGGAATAAATCCCTGCTCTTCTAAAATTATTTACTGGACCAGGGATTTTTAAAATTAGAGTTGTGATAAAAGGAGTGATTAATGTATGCGGCAATTTACACTTAAATACGCCAAAGGAACTGTTTCATTTGAAATTCCTGAGGAGCATTTATTACATGAAGTATTAGGTTCTGATTACCCAGCTCTTGATGATTTGCAAGGTGTATATCAATATGCACTTGACCATCCTATTGATTCTCCACCATTGAGAGAAATAGTAAAAAAAGGTGAAAAAGTTGCTATTACTGTCAGTGATATTACAAGAGCCTGGCAAAAAAATTATCTAACTCTGCCAATTCTTATTAATACTCTTAATGAAGCAGGTGTACCTGACGAAAATATCACTATAATTATTGCTGTAGGTGGACATCGTCAAAATACTGAAAAAGAGTTTATTGAGCTTTGTGGTGAAGAGGTTTATAAGCGTGTAAAAATCGTTAATCATGATGCTTGGGATACTGAGAACATGGTTTATTATGGGAAAACCAGTAGAGGGACAGAAGTATCTATAAATAGAATAGTTGCCGAAGCTGATAGAGTTATTTTAACCGGTGGTATTATTTATCATTATATGGTCGGCTACGGTGGAGGCAGAAAAAGTATTATGCCCGGTGTTGCTTCAATTAAAACTATTCAACAAAGCCATCTTTGGGCATTAGGACCAGATTTAGGGTCAGGCTCTAATCCTAGGTCAGCTTCAAAATACACAAGGGGTAATGAATGCCATGAGGATATGACGGAAGTAGCAGCTTTTGCACAGCCGGATTTCTTAGTAAATATTGTGCCTAATCCCCAAGGAGATATTTCCGGTGTTTTTGCAGGCAACTGGATATCTGCATGGGTAGAAGGTACTAAATTAATTGATAAAATTTATGGTATAGAAATTAAAGAAGAGGCTGATATTGTAATTGCTACAGCCGGTGGCTATCCAAAAGACATTAATTTATACCAAACCGGAAAAACTATGGACAATGCATTTTATGCTATGAAAAAAGGCGGGGTATCAATAATTATTTCTGAATGCCCTGATATAATGGAACCTCAAGAATTTACCCAATGGTTTAAACATGAAACATTCTTTGAACTCGAAAAAGCATTACGGGAGAACTTTACTATTCCCGGGTGGGTTGCCTTCAAAGAAGTTGAGTGCAGTGAAAAAGGAACATTTATTCTGCTAACAAAAGAAGAAAACTATGATTTTGCTAGCAGAGCAAAGATGATTCCAGTTTCTAATATGGAAGATGCTTTAAAAATAGCCTATGAAAAATGTGGTACAACAAGTCCCAAAGTTACTGTAATGCCTCAGGGAGCTAATACCTTTCCCATACTAACAAAATAGATAAATTATATTAAGAAATCCAGGAGGATGATTAAAATGAGTACATGGACTACACCTGCAAAAGAATCTTCACCAAGGAAAAAAGTAACGATTCATACTCTTTTTGAAAAAAAGGCTAAGGGCGAGAAAATTACATTCTTAACTGCCTATGACTACCCAACAGCTGTTATAGAAGATAAAGTGGGCATTGATTTAATTCTAGTCGGTGATTCACTGGGTATGTGTGTGTATGGCTTTGACAGTACATTACCGGTAACAATGGATATGATGGTTAACCATTCAAAAGCAGTGAGAAAAGGAGCGCCTAATTCCTTTGTCATTGGGGATATGCCGTACATGTCCTACCAAATTTCCACCGAGCAAGCAGTCCAAAATGCTGGCAGACTTATGCAAGAAGCTGGTGTTGATGGTGTCAAACTAGAAGGTGGCGTAGAGATGGTAGACACTATTAAAGGTATAACCCGGGCTGGGGTACCAGTAATGGGTCATATCGGCTTAACACCTCAATCAGTTTCGATGCTTGGCGGTTTCAAAGCACAGGGTAGAGACGTTACTGCAGCTCTAAAACTAATAGATGATGCCAAAGCTTTAGAAGAAGCTGGTTGTTTTGGCATTCTTTTAGAAGCTATTCCTGCAGAAGTCGGTCAGATTATCACTGAAAGAAGTAATATCCCAATCTTAAGCATAGGTGCTGGTCAATACTGTGACGGTCAGGTTTTGGTTGTTCATGATGCATTAGGTTTCTTTGGTGGTCATGTTGCTAAGTTTGTTAAGCAATATGCCAATATGAATGAACAAATTGAAGCAGCATTAACCAAATATAAAGAAGAAGTAGAACAGGTAATTTTCCCAGGTCCTGAACATTGCTATAAAATAAAAGAAGATGAATTTGCTAAACTAAAAGAAGCTTTAGAAAATAGATAAGTAAACAGAGCCTTTTATCATTTTATGGTAGGAGGCTTTGTTTATTTTTAAAAAGAATTTAGAAACTGTTCTTTCTACATAATTTTTAGTAAAAAATAATTTTAGACAAAATTCTGTTATAATTTAGAGTGAATAACTTAAAAACCGAATATGGAGGCATACTATGAACTTTAAAACAGAATTAGATATTTATAAATTTATTATGAATATTGAAACATATATATTAGAAAGTAGATCTGTGCCATTTACAAATAAGGTAATGGTAGATAAAGACGAAATTTGTGATTATTTAGATAGATTAAGAAGTAGGCTGCCCAAAGAAATAGAAGAATGCCAACGAATTATTGAAAAAAAACAATTTGAAGAAGAAAATGAGCAGAATAATAATGATTCTAGTGTCGACATAAAACCAATTTCAGAACAGAAAATTGTGGATTTAGATGATTTTCAAATATTAAACGCAACAAAGCTATATCAAGATAAACAAAAGGAATGTGAGGAATTATTAAAACTAGCGGAGCAACAAGCCCAAGAAATAATTGCAGGTGCTTATGAATATGCTGATAAAATAGTGGCAAAATATCAGAGTCAACTAGAAAGACAAATATTAGAAGTTAATGAGGGTCGTAGCCAGATAGCTAATATTAAATTAAAGTTAAAGAAAGCATAGTAAATCATGAGGGTGCTGGTGTTGACAAATATATAAGTAAGTTTATAATAGTAATTACTCTTTGCCTTAATATTAATTTCCAGAAATATCTTTTGACAAGTGTAATAAAATTATGTATAATAAATTTTGTCGGTAAAGGTACTTGGGCGATTAGCTCAGCTGGGAGAGCACCTGCCTTACAAGCAGGGGG
>JUEF01000141.1 GCA_000802045.1 Peptococcaceae bacterium BICA1-8 | reverse complement strand
GATTTTTCGGAATATAACCAAATCAGTACCGAATTCTTTACTGAAAGACCATTTTGTGAATTAATCTCTAGCCGAATTGTAGAATTTGATGAATTTGTAGACCGAAGACGGCCAGCCCCCCACGAAAAAATACAACTACCATTTGAAGAGAAATCCTTTACCCAAATCGAAGAAAAAATGGTAGTTTTCCTCACTCTTAAATTATTGCAAAAACGGCAAGTTGCTATCCCGTCTCGGCGCTTTGTATGTAGAGAAGGGGAATGAGATTTCATTCCCCCTTACCTTTAAAACCAAGAGTAAAGTTTTCTCCACCATGTTCCCAACTTTTTTCCGGCTTAAGCATTTATAAACCGCAAACTATTCTCCTGATCTTCCAAGATTTTCTCTATTTTGTTTTTTAGATAGATAACACGGACAAAAGAAGTATAAATTGAATATCCTATTATAAAAAACAGGAAAGGATGAAATATAGTGGTTATGTCGTGGCCAAGACCTCCCTGGAAAAGTTCAATTCCTATTAATACTGAAAAAGTTGGTTTAAAAGAATTGGCTGATGCAAAAAACAAAACAGGAACAGACAATTATAAAACAGAAGTTGAACTCGAAACAAGTGAAGGAAAAGTTAAAGGAATTGAATTAGTACTTTCGCAGCCCGTGGAAGATGATTTAGATGATGATATAAACCTGCTGCCCGCTCAGTGTGTAAATGGTATTCAAATAACTGCAGAATCACAAACTGAATGTCCAAATACACCTTTGCCAATTTTAGGTTTAACAGATGGACTAATTGCAAAAATTCCTATCATTCTCTCCCGATTTACTGTTCAGATTCATATGGATTCAATTATTATTCTACCGGAATCAGTTTTAGAAATTAAAATGATACATAAAAATATAATAATTACTCAATCTATACTTGCTCAAAATTCAAACATTCTATTCATCCGGGGATTTATAAAAAATAATATCAGTTATGCAGCAGTAGGCTGCTGGAATTCTCCAAAAGGTATATGTAGTGATATTCGTCACTGTACTTTCCACATTCCCTTCAGCTGTACTACAGCCATTATCTATAATGGGGCAGAACCTCTTCCCCTTTATACTAATACTATCCAGGAATTTGAATATTTATATCGAGAAGAACTAGACCCTACTTTTACAGAAAAAGATAAATTGTTATCAGCAGATTTTTCTGAATACAACCAGATCAGTATGGAGTTTTTTAACGAACGCCCCTATTGTGAACTGGAATCCAGCAGAATTGTAGACTTTAATGAATTTCTAGATTGTACTCCTCCGGATAAGGATTTAACCTTAACTAGAAGACAGTTTAAAAAGATTGAAGAGAAGACAGTATTATTCCTTACTTTTAAACTTCTGCAGGACCAGCAAGTTGCTATTCCCCGATTTTAAAAATCATAAAAGCCTACTGAAGCCAGATATCTGATGCAGTAGGCTTATTTATACTTACTGCCTAGCTTTTTTTAAGCAATTCCGCTTCAACATTTTTAAGATGATACAGCATTTTCCCCTTTACACCTTCCACGTCCCTTAGCTTTAAGGCTTCTACAATTTCCTTGTGCTCATTTAAAGAGCGAAAGGGCCTATCTGGAATGCTTAAAGCCTGGCAACGACTATCATTCAGTAAATCCAGAAGGTCATGCATGACCCGAACAATAACCTTATTGCCTGTGGCCTCAGCTAAAAGTGTATGAAACTCACTATCCTGTTTTGCCAATATCACAAGATCATCTTTAGTATCCTGCAAAGCGTTTAAGGTCTTTTCTACTAAAAGATTCAATTTTTTTATTTCCTCATTGTTTGCCCTTTGGCAAGCCCAAACAGCATTTTGTGTTTCAAGAAGCTTCCTTAATTCAAATAAATCCTTTAAGGTGTGACTATCTATAACATTCTGGTTGGCAAAATCTTTTAAAATACTAGCGCTTGATTCCTTTTCAGTTATAAATACACCCTGTCCATGTTTTATTTCTACCATCCCCGCAGCGGCTAGCATCTTTAATGCCTCACGCAAAGAAGTCCTGCTTACCCCCATCATCTCGGAAAGACTTCTCTCCGCCGGCAACTTATCTCCCGGCTTTAAATCACCGTGCATAATTGCGCCAGTTAATTCTTTTAAGATCCGTTGATAAACATTGGTCGGATCTTTTTTAATTGGACCAAACAATGTACAGCCTCCTCTTATATCCGTATCAATATAGTTATGCCATAAGCAAGCTTTTCATTTAACTCGTACTTCTTTCTACATAATGTTAACTAGTTCCTTCCATTTGCTAGATTTTCCACTTAAATATATTTATATTTTTCTTTTAATAGCTAAAACACTCTCTCTCCCTTAAACATACCATAGAGTAAGGAATCCTAATAAGGGGGGAATCAAAAGTACATGGATCAAAGTATCTATAAAGACTATGTAAAAGACGCCTCTGCAGTTATAAAACAATATCCCATCCAGGTCCTGTATATAAAAAGATACCTGTACCAATCCAATAAAGCTGTCTGGCATATTAAATCAAATAATAAAAATTATGCCTTGAAAAGGTATTTATTAAATAAAGATCAATGGAATGTGATGATATCTGCCTACAATTACCTAAGTAAAGGAGTAAACAATGTTGCCCCATTGATACCTACAAAAAATGCTGAACCTTGGGTTATCGATAATGATTGTTATTATATTTTAACTAATTGGGTTAAAGGTAGAACACCAGATTATTCTGATGCTGAGGATATAACTAAATTAACCCGGGGTATAGCGGAGCTCCATCAAGCAGCCAAGGATTATACAGTACCGGCCATTCTGAAAATTGATAAGCATTTAGGCAAATGGCCTCTCTTGACGAGGCGTAAACAAGGTTTACTTTTAGAATATAAGTACGAAGCGGAAGCAAATAGTTCTGATATTTTTTGTAAACTGTATTTAAAACACTATCAGAGTTTTTTCGAGCATTTTGAAGAGGTTGCAGAAGTCTTTGAAAGTAAAATTTATGAGAATTGGGTTGATAAAATAAAAAAATCCCCTTGTCTATGTGTTAATGGATTTTTACCCCATAATTTTTCCCTAGGTGAGGAAAATGCTTTTTGGTTGTTACATTTGGATAATATTTGCTTAGATTTACCAGCACGGGACTTAAGAAAATTAATTATTAAAACTATGTATTCTCAGAAGAACTGGTGTGCTAAAACTGTTTCATTAATCTTAAGAAACTATTTAGATATCTATCCCTTATCAAAGGAGGAACTTAAAGTACTTCTCGCAGAATTAAAGGCTCCTCATATTTTTTTTAATGTTACTACTAATTATTTTTTAAAGCAAAAACCTAACTGGAGTAAAGATATATTTAGATCCAAAATGATAAATGCAATTAGATTTGAACAGAATAAAATTGACATATTGAGTCGGTTTTGGCAACTGGTGTAATTAGAAAAACTTGGCGCAAGCCAAGTTTTTCTAATTTTTTATTTATTGACACTCTTCTTGGTATATAGCTCTAACCATCTCAAGCATTTCTCTAACTATCCTTTGAATTTCTACTGGCGGATAGTCCATTCCTGGTCCTGGCGGCATTGGTCCTGGCATTGGTCCTGGCATTGGTCCAGGTCCCGGGCAGGGATAATATGGATATTGCATTCCTGGTCCTTGATATTGCATAGGGTATTGCATTTCTAGCCCTGGATAATATGGATATTCCATTCCTAAAAAAGGATATTGCATTTCAGGAGCCTGATATGGCATAGGGTATTGCGGACAGTTTCTATACATTTTCGTACCCCCTTTTTCTAAATTTCAATTTAAAGGTTACACCTTTTAATTTCTACTCTGTCGCTTCCTGTTCATAGATACATCTTATCATTTCATACATTTCTCCAAGTATCATATACATTTCTTCAAAGGTCATTGGCAGTACTGGTGGTATTGGAGTCGGCGGCATTGGCATTGGCTGTGGCTGCGGCGGGAAAAACCAGCTTTGACCTGGCGGTGGCTGAAACCCTGGTTGCATAAACTGTCTATACATATACATAATAAAATCCCTCCTTTAATTAATCTACTAATATAATATGCATTACTTACAAAATGGTTTTAAAAAAACTTAGATAAAAATTGGCATTCAATCGAATGCCTCATACATATGACTCCTTAATATGATAGTATTTACTATCTCCTTATACTTCTTAATTATTTAAATTGAGAAGTATAAAAACTCTTTCGTTTAATTTTTTTTTAGTAATCCCAATCTATCAAGTATAACTGCCAGCATTTCACGGGTAACAGGAACCTTAGGATGCCAAATCCCCTCTCCGTAACCAATCATAATTCCTGACTTAATTGCCTTTTCTACACTTTGTTTTGCCCAATCCGATGGTGTCTCACTTTCAACTAATTCCTGTGCTTGCAATGCTTCTTCTACTCTCGCAAAAAGACTCCATTCTTTTGCAATATTAAGTAATTTTTCGGCATATTTAGGGTCGGTAGCATAACCACACTCTTGAAGTTGTCTAGCATATTTCTCTGGATAATTTGCAACAGCCACCGCAGGCTCATAACGACTGGTTCGTAGAATAAAGGAGGCATAATCATTAAAAGATTCTTGATAAGAATGATATGCTCTAAAGTATGAATCAACTTTTATCAGATTTTCACCTTGATACTCTAAAGTTGAAACAAGGATACTTCCAGCCGGACCTTCTCCTTTAATATTAAATAAATTATAACTGTTTTTACCAGTTTGAGAGTCTTTAAGAATATATTTACCATACCCGGTTTCGAGGGCAGCCTGTGCAACCATGATAACCGCCGGTAGACCTGTTCCTTTTTGGGTTTTTACTGCCAAAGGAAGGATTGATTGAATAAATTGATCAGTATTTGACATTAAATCACCCCCTTAAATGATATTTCCTAACACATAGATGGTATTTCCCTCAAAACGCTAATTATTTCTAATTTCTGAATTTACTTTTCAATTATACTCGAACTATCGGTGGGCTTTGATTTATATTATTATCCATAAGTTATATTAAGCTCCAATCTACTGGCGTACCTTTGGGGATTGATTTTACAACTTTTTTTCCTATTAATATATCGTAATATTTGGGCTCCAATCCAACCCCGGGTCTAATTCTGCCTAAATTATCTTTGGTAAATTCCTCCCCACCTTCCATATCCTTGATTACATACAAAGACCTGCGCCTCTTGAGAGAATTTTTTTCACCCAGGGTAGGTCCATAGTTCACCTTACCTAGAGCCTGCCAGGCTCGTTTAGTTTCAATAACTAATTGTTTCATCTCATCAGGTTCTAAGGAAAATGGAGCATCTACTCCCTCTTCACTCCGGGATAAAGTAAAATGCTTTTCTATTACTGTCGCTCCTAAGGCCACACTGGCCACGGCAACCCCTATTCCCAATGTATGGTCAGACAAACCCACCTGACAGTTAAACAACTGTTCCATATGGGGTATAGTTAAAAGGTTAC
Source organism: Peptococcaceae bacterium BICA1-8 (assembly GCA_000802045.1). Lineage (GTDB taxonomy): Bacteria > Bacillota > Peptococcia > Peptococcales > BICA1-8 > BICA1-8. The sequence continues at coordinate 35,127 of JUEF01000141.1, read as the reverse complement.
AATATTCTGGGGGAGCAGGATAATCGCTGGTGCATTTAAGCAAAATTAGATCCTTACACCCGGCTTGCCTTGCTGCTTCAACTGCATCAGCAATTTCCCTGATAGCTGCCATGCCTGTAGAAATAATTAGAGGCTTCCCGGCAGCAGCAGCTTTTTTAATTAACGGTATATCCACTATTTCAAATGAAGCAATTTTGTAACAGGGAGGGTTTAATTCTTCTAAGAAATCAATAGCAGTCTCATCAAATGGCGAACTAAAAATATTTAACCTTAATTCACGTGCTAAATTAAATATTTTTGCATGCCATTCCCATGGAGTATAGGCTTTTTTATAAATCTGATATAAGGATTTTCCTTGCCAGAGACTTCCTTGTTCATTAATCATGAACTCCTTTTCATCTACATCTAAGGTCATGGTCTCTGGGGTATATGTTTGCATTTTTAAAGCATCCACCCCTGCTTCCTTTGCAGCATAAACTATTTCTAGGGCCTTATCCAGAGACTGATTATGGTTTCCCGACATTTCAGCAATAATAAAGGGAGGATGACCCTGACCGATTTTTCTATTCCCTACTCTTATTTCTATCATCGTTTATTCCTCCGAGCATTTCTATTTTTCAAGTTTTAGTTATTTTTCTCTTAGGTTGGAGGGGTAACGGTAAAATTTATCTGCTTTTCTGCCCTATCACTTTTTTCTATTACTTCTTCCCGACTCTGACCGACTGCTACCAGATAAAAAAATCTATCTGCTCCTGTTTTTAATGGTTTAATAATTTTCTGGCGAGGATCCTGAAAGAAATCAGCCTTTACAATACCTGGTATTTTTAAGACCTCTTCGATTCCATAATGTTCAATCACAATTCCTGAGGTTAGAGATCCAGGGTCTGCAGATAAAAACTTCACTGTAACAGCCGGAAAGCTCGGGTATTTTTTATATTTTTCCAACTCAATCTTTTCTCCTAAAGCAAAGTCAATTTGGATATCTAATAAATCGTAGCCGGTAGCGTACTCAAATAATTCCTTCATTATTCCTCCAGGAACCCGGGCCCCTATCTCAATAACCATGGGTCCCTTTTCAGTAATTATGATTTGGGGGAATAACAAGCCATTTTTAAGTTCTATGGCATTAATTATATCTTCAACCAGCTTTTCAACGGCTTTAATTGTCTCCTCAGAGTAATTAGCTGGATATAAATGCCGTTGGACAACACCAAAGGATTTATATTGATCTTTAATTCGTTCCGATATAGTTAAAGCTTTGGTTCTTCCCTCTATGACTAGCCCTACTACATTAATCTCTTCCCCTTCTAAAAACTCCTCAATGATTATTTCTTGATCTAAGTCAGTGGATTTGAGTTGGTCAAGGGCTTCTTTTAGCTCTTCTTTGTTTCTAACTTTAAATAATCCCCTTTGTCCACCTTGCTTGATAGGTTTAATAACCTGAGGAAAACCTATTGCTTCGGCTATTAAAAGGACATTATTTAGATTTATATTTATCTGAGCATATTTAGGATTAGGAATCCCCTTTTCCTTAAAAAATTCCCTCATCTTATATTTATTTGTAGTTGCTTCAATACTTTTTTGACTAATACAGGGAAGCCTAATTGTTTGCTTACTGCTCCAATAGTCGGCAAGGGTACTTCACTAATGAGGGAAGTAATTCCTTTGATTTTTTTCTCCCCAGCCAGCTTTAAAATTGACTTTTCATCTCTGACACTTATGATATGGCTCTCATCGGCAAAGAAAAAACCGTAAGCATCTGGATTTTTATCTACTGCAATAACATATAAGCCCCTATCCGCTGCCCTTTTGATCAGGGGATACTGCTCATAACCCGCTCCTACTATCAGTATAGGTAGAGACATAACTAACCTCCTTTTAAACTAACCAGATAAAGTAGACTTGTGTTCGGGTGGAGTTTTTACTCAATCCGAACACTTAGCCGCACTTATTTCGAAACTTGGCGGCACTTACTCCCACTTTTAGAAGTGGGAGTCTTAGTAACACCGTTGAGATAACATATATTTAATTATCCTCTCATTCCCATATCCATCAATAAGGTTTCGCCCCGCTTTACTAATTTGTTGCCGCTTCAATTTATCCCTAGATAGTGCCCGCAGAGCCAAAGTTATTTGATCTACCGTGACCTCTGCTGCTGTTCCTAAAAATACAGTAGCCCCGTATTCACTAGCATATTTTTGCACTGAGTATTGATTGGGCGCAGTTTTAATAGAAATACTTGGTAAGCCCATGAAGGCCATTTCAGCTAAAGTAACTCCCCCGCCGCATATCCCTATATCTGCCCACCCCATTAAAGCCGCCATATTTTTTGTATTTATTAAATAATCTATATTAATGCACTTAACTTCTTTTAGTTTAGATGCCTGACCCAAAATTATCTTGGTCTTAAAGGTTTCAGCTAACTCTTTAATAGCACCAACTACTTTAGTCAATAGTCTACTATTATCAGCTCCGCCAAAAGAAACTAAAATGTTAGTACCTCTGGGAGATATCTTCCTTTGCCAATCTCTCCAGACCATAAACTCATCCCGTAATGAAACAAACTGGTGACCCAATAAAAGCTTTGTATAAGGCTCCCGGGTCCTATACATCCTTTCCTGGCCGTGTAATCCTCGGTTTAAAACAATATCGGCATAGTAATGGTCAGAATGACCGTAATCATCTGAAATTAATAGGTTTAGCTTTTTATTTTTGCAGTATTTTTGATATCCTCCACCAAAGCTATAACCATCAGCAATTACCCAGTCTATTTTTAACTTTTGAGCAAGGTTTACAGTCAATTCTGCATCTAATTGGCTGCCGCTCTCACCTGTAAAATTGTAAAGGGTCATCCTTTCAATTTTCAATATATCCTTTAGCTCCTCAGGCATTTTACTAGATAAAAAGGAAACCTCCCCCCCCTGTTTGGTCCAAGCTTGGGCTAAGGCAAGAGATCGCATAAAATGACCATAACCTATTTTACCGTCAGCATCTACTCTAATAAGTAAATTTTTTCCAGAAGGGATATTCACCTTATTTCCACCTGCTTAACGTGGGCATTGATTTTACTAAACTGAGGATTGATAACAAGAAATTTTATTATATCGTCCAATGTAAACCAAGGTTTCCCGCCATAAAGACCTTCAATTATCCTTTTTATTAAAAAAAAATCCTCTTGGGTATCTACAGTTAATCGATAGTGGCTTACATCCTGATGATAACAAACATTTTTAAGCTTAAATTGCTTAGGGTTCATATAAATAAAAGAGGTTACATGTTCTCTGTCTAGAGGATTTTTGGCCTCGAAAAAGGATTTTTCTAAAGCACTAAAAGAAATCACACTGGTATCCATTCCTCTAGGAAAGGTTCTAACTAATGTATTTGATACGTAATCTACATGGGGATAAGCTTTTAAAAATTCTATAACAACAGTATCTATTACTTGGGAATCAATCAGAGGGCAATCTCCATTTAGGCGAACTATTATGTCTGCTTTAGCAGTACGGGCGGCATAATAGTAACGGCTTAAAACATCGGTTTCTGAACCACAGTAGTAGGGGACTGATAATTTACGGCATAAATCAACAATCTTTTTATCTTCATTATTGTTTGTTGTAGCTACCATAAGGCTGTTAAGATAATTTGACCTAGAAACCCTTTCAATTTGCAATTGTAGTAATGGTTTTTCTAAAACTTCCTTTAACACTTTTCCAGGTAATCTTTGGGAACCCATCCTTGCTTGGATAATGGCTGCAATCTCCATTGAACCCACCTCTTTAATTTACACTCTAAAACTATTAATAACTTTTTCAACTCCTTGAATCACATCCTGTACATCGACCTCTGTCATGGCTGGGAATAGAGGTAAAGTAATACATTCCCTGTAGAAGTACTCAGCCTCTTTACATAAACCCTTTTTATAGCCTAGCCCTTGGTAATAGGGATGAAGATAGACAGGAATGTAATGAACATTTACACCTATGTTCTCTTTTTGTAAGGCTTGGAAAATCTTATTGCGGTTAACTGATAATCTATCTAGTCTTAAGCGTAAGATATATAAATGCCAGCTGGAGTTACAATCCTCCCTTTGGTAAGGGGTGCCGACCTCCTGGATGTTTTGAAATGCATCATTATACATTTGGGCATAGTGCTTTCTAAGTACAACAAATTTATTTAGTTTCTCCAGTTGGCTTATACCTAAGGCAGCCTGAATATCTGTCATTCGATAATTATAGCCAAGGTCATGCATCTCATAATACCAACTTTCCGTCCCATTTCTTAGCTTTTCTTTGTCGCGAGTTATGCCGTGGCTTCTAAATAATAATAATTTTTCGTATATACTTTTGTCATTAGTAGTAATAATCCCACCCTCACCTGTAGTGATATGCTTGACGGGATGAAAACTGAACATGGTCATTGTGCTTAATCCACCTATTTTTTTGCCTTTAAACTCTGCACCTAAAGCATGGGCCCCATCTTCAATAACCACTAAATTATATTCCGCAGCAATTTTATCTATAGCACCAATATCAATAGGCTGACCGGTAAAGTGTACCGGAATAATAGCTTTCGTTTTTTTATTTATCAATTTTTTAATATTTTCAGGCTCAATATTATAGGTATCAGGGTTAATATCGGCAAAAACAACAGTTCCTCCTTGATAAAGTACGCAGTTGCCACTGGCAGCAAAGGTAATTGGCGTAGTAATTACTTCATCACCTTTAGTTATGTCAGCGGCATAACATGCCCCATGTAAAGCCGCAGTCCCATTGGCAAAACTAACAGCATATTGAGCACTTACATACTCTGCTATTTTTTTTTCAAAGAGGTTGACTGTTGGACCTGTGGTTAAATAGTCCCCCTTTAAAACTTTATTAACGGATTGGATATCTTCCTCATCTATCCACTGCCGGCTATAAGTTAAGTATTGATCCCGAATGGGTTTACCCCCATTTATTGCTAATTTACTATCCCTGGCCATCTAAATCCCCTTCTTTATAACATATTTGTCGATTTAATCCATTCCTCTGTTTTTTTAATTCCCTCTTCTAGTTCAGTTTGGGGTTGCCAATTTAAAAGACTTTTAGCTTTTTCAAAATTACATAACAGTTTTTTTATCTCACTTTGGGGATGAATATGGGTTACATGTTTTATTTTTTGCTCATTGCCAACAATCAGCATTGCTAAATCATTAATGGAAATATCTCGACCCAAACCTGCATTAATTATTTCTCCCTCTACAGATTGAGAATAGCCTGCTTCAACTACAAAACGGGCACAGTCTTCTACATAGAGAAGATCACGGGTTTGGGTCCCATCACCATAGATAATTAAATCCTTACCTGCTAATTTGTTTTTAATAAAAATTGCAACAACTCCGCCCTCACCCCCTGTCTTTTGGAAGGGACCATAGGTATTAAAAGGACGAACAATTACAATGGGCATATCATAGGCATAATAGTATGAAAGAACCATATCCTCTGCAGCAATTTTGGAGCCTGCATAAGGAGACGCCGGTTTAGTAGGATGGGTTTCTTTAATCCCTTGAATATTTAAGGCTCGGTCATAAACCATACAAGTACTCATAAATACTAACTTTACCTTATTTCTTCGACATCCCTCTAACACTTTAAAGGTACCTATGGTATCATTTTCAAAGGTTGCAGCCGGATCATTTATACTATCTTGAACATTTATGCCAGCTGCAAGATGATAACAAATATCAAAATTATTTTTAAATATATCAGCCAACAGTTGGCTATTGTTTATATCTCCTTGGATAAAATCCCTAAAATTTGGTTTGGTTAAAAAATTAAAAATATTTTCCACCCTACCGTTGGTAAGATTATCTACTACCCAAACTAAATGGCCGTCCTTTAGTAGTTCATTAACAACCCACCTGCCGATAAATCCACTGCCGCCTGTTACCAGTGCCCGCAAAACAAATCCCTCCTCACAATTATCACGCGTTACACGCACCACGATAAATGAAAACGTTAGTTGTGTCATCCTAAGCGATAGCGAAGGATCTTATGCAGCGAAGAATGTCAAGATCCTTCGGTCGTTCCTCCTCAGGATGACAGGGGTTGAAAAACCGTCCATCGACTATCGTCCATTGACTATCGACGTATTTCATAGCAATAAAATTTCTTTTTTCAACAAAGTCCGAACCTCTTCTAGGGATAATGGTTTTTGATTGTGGGAGCTATAAGTTCCTGCGTTAGCTTTCTTAGCGCCATTATAATGGTGTAGCTTTCCAAAACCCGGTGCTAGAATATACATATTTTCTAGTTCCCATCCATCCATTGCTTCTTCATAGGTCATTAACTCTTCATATTTTTTTTCACCAGGCCGCAATCCGATATCTTCAATTTTAATATTTTCAACATCAATACAGTATTTTTTACAGGTCTCTTCAATAACGACGGTAACCAAATCCTTAAGCAAAATAACCGGCATTTTTAAAACAAATATTTCCCCGCCTTTGGCTTCTTTCAAGGCTTGAATGGTTAATTGGGTTGCATCGTTCAAGGTCATCATAAACCGGGTCATAAATTGATCGGTTACTGTAACTTTCTTTTCTTCAACTATTTGGTTTATAAAATACGGTATTACCGATCCCCTAGAACCTATAACATTGCCAAACCGAACACCGGTAAAAATAGTAATCCCTTTTCCTTTGCTATACTCGGCAGCAGATATCAGCCTTTCTGCAGCTAATTTTGTTGCACCATAAATATTAGTTGGAGAAATCGCTTTATCAGAACTGGTAAATATGACTTTTTTGACTTTTTGGGCAATTGCGGCTTTGATAACATTTTGAGTACCATGTATATTAGTTAATACCGCCTCATAAGGGTTATATTCACAAGCAGGGACATGCTTCATAGCTGCAAGATGAAAGACGAAATCAATATCGTTCATAGCACTAAACACCCGATCAAAATCCCTGACATCACCTATTAAGTAACGTATATTCTTTTTTTTGCCTAACTGGTTTTGCAGCAGGTATTGTTTATATTCATCCCTGCTAAAAACCCTTATAACTTCAGGTTCCTCAAGCAAAATTTTCTTTAATAAGTTCTCTCCAATTGTACCGGTACCACCTATAATTAAGACTTTAGCTCCTTTAAAAAACATTTTTGAAAACCCACTTTCTTCAATAAAGGTTCACTTCACTGGTACTTTACTATCCTGAAAAAAGTTACTAGTGACTGGTGACTGGTGACTAGTAAAAAGCCAATAGTCAATAGTCGCTAGCCGATGTGTTTTTAATTATTCTTTTAGCATAATGTCGTTACTTTTATCTTATGCTTACAATAATAATTTTGCTTAAGTTCAATAAGAAAAATGGCATTCCCAAATTTTTCGCCAATTATTCTACTAAATTTTTCCCATGTAGAACTGTATCTCAACGAGGTTACTAAAACTCCCACCTCTATAAGTGGGAGTTAAAAACTTATCTTCTTTTTTAAAAATATTAATCCCTAAGCACAATAAAAATTCCATGTATCATAATATATATTAGCTGTAGATTTGATGTACTCTATAGCTAACTATTCTAAAAAGAAGGAGGACGGCAATATGCCTACACAATTATTTAAGCTTGTTATTGATGCCTCTACAAGTACAACAACCGATACAAATCCAGCTGTTCAGAAGTACTTTTATAAGTTATCGGCTGGTCACAGAGCAGGTGGTACTACCACTGTTCCATCTACTTCATTTAGTGATGATGCCGGTGCTGCCGTAGTTTCAAATTTAGTAACTGCAACAGCAGATAACGGTTATTATTCCCTATTTGTCAACGGTGTGCTCCAACAATCCAGCTTATTTACAGTTGGTGCGAATGGTTCCCAAGTAGTAATCACTAGCACATCTACAGTTCCAGTTAGTGCCCCCATCACCTTAGCGGTAAATAATTTTGCACCGACTTCCAGCTCAACTGTTACAGTAACAACCTAATAATGATTTAAAATAAGGATGGGCAAATTTTAGCCCATCCTTATTTTTTCTTTTTCCACCCTAATTAACTCACTATAGGGAAACTGCTGATGTCCTTCATTCAATCTATCTAAGGCATAACTTTTACAAATACTTAAAAATTGTGAACCAACCTCAAAGGATCCACCTTGTTCTTTTAGCCATCGCTCTGCCTCTGCTTCCTTTCCCATAAGCCACAAACTACTAATTATATAAGCTAGGGCTATGGGATAGCTAGTTTCATCCTCCCCTATTTTGTGAAAGGATGCTGATGCTTTCTCAAATTGTTGGTTTCTAAAATCAATGACCCCTAGAATATAATTAATAAACTCCTGTTTATGCTGAAACCAAATGCCCTCTAAAAGCCAGCCTTTTTCCTCTAAAAATCCATAGAATTGAGTAGGACTTTCATGAAACATTTCTTTTAATTTTTCTTGTGCCAGGTTATCTAAAGGCTCCCATTGCAGTGCCCGTAAATATGCCGAGAAGGCCTCCTGCTTTTTCTTGGCTTTTCTATAAAAACCACCTATTTCTCCATGTATTTTGGAACATGTTAACTCTAAAGCACTAAGGTCAAGGGGGCTTTCATTCATAGCATTTTTATCTAGACCAAAATACTGATAAAAAGCTGCTAAAGCTTTGCTTGGTTTAGCTGGTGTTTGGAGAGCTATGGTTTGGTTAATCTTTTCTATCATTTCCTTCAGTTTTTTTATGAAGCCTTGCGACCACACTACATATTCCAATGGCCCCAATGGCTGTATATCTCCTAAGCTTATTACCTTTCGAGCTGTTTCTATCTGTTCAGTGCACAACAATTGCTCAATAACTTTTTGTTTAAATTCCAACTGCTTTTGCTTATTGGAAATTTGCCAAAAAAATTTTTCAATAGTCTGATAATCATTTTGTTCTGCCCAAAGCACAGCTAATTTTATATAATTTTCCTCTTTTTCTCTCTGTAACAATAAAGGTATAAGAAATTGCGCTTTCTTTACCTTTCCTAACCATAAAAAATTTTCCATTAGTGTACTAACAATTTCATATTCTTGTTCTTCCAGGTGTATATATTGGGGCTCTTTTTCAGTGAGCAATCGATGGAGCAAATGATATAAAGCTTTGATACTATTTTCTATGCTTAGAGCTTCATCTATTTCCTTTAATAATTGCCCAGCCTTTTGCCACTGCCCATGAAACCAATAGCCTTCTATTCGCTGTAACAGCATATGGCTATAGAAAAGACTCTCTTTTAGTATTGATGCAAAGGAAAGCTCTGCTTTTTCCAATTCGCCTAGCATCATATAACAGGAAGCTTTAATGCTCTCTGTTTGCTCCCCTTTACCTAACAAAGATTCCAAATTCTCTAAATGAGCTAAAACTTTATTATATTCTCGCTGTCGAAAAAGGATATCCATTATTACCATCAGCTGTTGAAGGTTATTTTGTTCCATAACTTCCTGCAATAATTTTGTTAGCGTTTCAGTAAAATTTCCTTTTTTTATTACATTCCCTATTTTATATAAAATTTTTTGGTTGCCTTTATTTAATTCATAGGCCCGTTGATAATAAATAAGGGCTTGCCGATAATTAAAGACTTCTTCATGGATATCTCCCAATGTTTCAAAAATTATAGAAATGTTAATTTCCGGTTCAGGCACCATAGAGTTTGATTTTTCTCTTATTTTCAAGCTTTTCTCCAAGTCGTGGATAGCTTCCCCATACTGTTGAAACCGCTTATTTAACTCCCCTCGTAAAACAAGGAAATCCGTGTAAAAAGGGAAGGTCTTTATTCCCTCTTCCAACACATCCAGAGCATCCTCAAGTCTTTCCAGAGAGATTAAAGCCCAACTTAAACATTTATATAAATGGGGAGCAAATAAATAATCAAAATTAACATTTTGACGTGCTTTTTGAAAATATTTTATACCTTCTCCAAACCTTTGTTGATTTAAAAGCTCTATTCCATACATATATTGTAAATAACTGTCCTCAGGATATTTTTTAAGATCCTCTTCTAATAACAGGGTAAGTTGATCAAAATCCCCAGACCAGTCAAGGTCACCTTGTTGAACAATTCTAATACCTGCATCTTTGATATTACTTAAAAGTTCATCAGGTATTCTCTCGAATGCTTTATATTTATATTGATATTCCTTACGATTTCGTATAAGACGCAGGGATTGTACAGGAGAAGTGATACGATAGTTTGGTGATAAGTTATCAATATATAGTAGATATCCCTCTACATTAGGATTTTCTAAGAGCTGGTGAAGCCCTTTTAGTTGCTGCGTAGAAATTATCTCATTTGCTTGGAGAAATAAAATCCATCTTCCTTGGGCTTGATTTAGGCAAAAGTTTTTTGCCTTGCTATAATCGTTTTCCCATTCTATTTGATAAACACTGGCACCTAATTGTCGGGCTATATCAATAGTTAAATCCCTTGAACCTCTATCTACGATTATTATTTCATCAACAACATCCTTCATATTTTGTAGGCAATTAGAAAGATATTTATCATCATTCTTCGTTATTAAACATAGACTTAAACATTTTTTTTTAGCCATGAACTATGATTCTCCTCTACTCTTTTTGGAGTTTTTCATACATTCTTACTGCTTGCTCATATTCTCCCAATAAATAATAACAATCCCCTGCCTTTTCTCTAACTTCCTCGTCCAGGGGGTCAATTTCTAAATAGGCTTGGTATAAGCTGCCGGCTTTTTCATATTGGCCTTGTTGATACAAAAGCAAAGCATAATTATAGAGGATATCTCGATCCATTGGATTAAGTTGAAAGGCTCTTTGAAAATACAGTTCCGCATTTTTCCAATCCTTCACTTGATAAAGTAACACTCCAACCTGGTTAAAATGAAGAAAGTTTTCCGGCTCTTTAACCAAGCAATCTAATTTTCGTTCTAAATTTTCAATAGTATGCAAAATTTCACTCCTTTACTTCTTAATATTCCAACTCCTCTAATATGTCCTCTAAGGGCTTTATGGCATCCTCTAAATGAACAGCTACACTTTGACACACAATATTTAAGTGGTAAAAAAAGTCATGCTGAATTTCAAAAATTGTTGTAATTTTCTCTGGTGTATCAATTAGCCCTAAGCGATTCATTAGATAGAAATAGACAAAAATAGTCTGCTGGCAAAAACAACGATACAAATCATCGGCTATAAAAAGTTGATAGATGCTGTTATTTTTTTGATAGTTTTCTTCTAGAATATTACGATATTTTTCAACGTCTTTTGCTTGCGATAACCGGATCATTTCCCTACAGGTCAGCTTCCCATGGGCAGCCTCACGACTTAATTTGTAAAAAGATCGTGCATATTCTTCCACACTTTTTATGAATTTTTGCAAACCCTCTTTTCTTTCCTTAATAGAGATCTGCTTTTTGTTAGCTGCAATCAATTCATGGACACAAAAAGGTATGGACCGGGTACAATACTTTTGGATAACCTGGACTAACTGTTCACATTTAGTACCCTGAATTTTTGCCCCTCCTTCTGTAGCATTAATAATTTCTTTCTGAGAATGGGTAGCTATTTTCCGTTCTAAGCCTTTCTTAAAATCAACCCACAATTGATTAGAAGAAATAATTTTTTCTATATTACCTTCCACATAAACAATGGGTCTTGCTTTTATCCTTTTTCTCGCCCGCTCACCCTGTTTTTGTTGATAAATTGAATCCTTACTATGGGTGACGCCTTCAGGACCATAAGCATAATCTTGACCCACAAATACTATTGGGTTTGTCCCTAGATATGCAGCTATTTCTAAAGCAAGGTGGGAAACATTAGCCCCTGCATCTAAAGAACTTTCGTCACCAAGGTAGTTATTTAACCACTGATTAACTGCCTCCAATTTACGAAATATGGGAATTTTTGCTCCTGGGAAAGAAGGATACACTTGTTTATCAACTATTGCCAAAGATAGTAAAGCCATATCCTCAGGATATTTAATATTCTTAAAATGAAACTTATAGGTATTTTCTGTACGTTCAATAATAGTTAATATATCTGGTTTAATACCATTTTTCATTAGAGGGATAATGGCGGATTCAGTACATATAATTAATCCTTTATCTTGGATTTTTTTTAACTCTTGAATATTTTTATCCAATGACGGGCCATTGGCTATAATAAATGCCGGAAAATCCATATATTTATCTTTTAAGCTGCTGATATATGGATTTTGTACTATTTCCTTAATGTTAGCCAATAGATTATGCAGTCCAATTAGATTATCTAAATGGTCATTACCAATGTAAAATACAAATAATCCCAATTGGAAAAAAATGTATTGGTGAATTTTTAGATATTGGGTTTTGAAATTTCGCTGAGCCATTGGGGTGAAGGCTATAGTAGGCGAGGTACAGTTAGCAAAAACTATACTAAAGAATAACTGGTCGAAGGCTTTAGCAAAGTGTTCAATTTCACCAATTAGAAAAGCTATTTTTTGCGTTCTGATAATAGGTTCTAAATCAAAATAATGCAGCATGGCTGTAAAAAGATAAATATCCTGTTCAAAAAGAACAACTAAAGTATGGGGCTGTTTTTGGGCAAAAATCTCAAACAAAGGATAACCAAAGCCAGACCCGTACATAAAAATAGCTCCTGTGCCCTTTATAGAAATGTTCCTACACCACTGTTTAGCTTCTTCGACAGGACGTTGGCTATTAATCTGAAAGCTTCTATTTTCTTCACTATACCGACATAGAGGATAGTCTTCATCATTATAGGTAACCTGCACTTTGTCCCATAGTTTTTTTTCATCAATTTTTAGAATAGATTCTTTTAACCAAAGAGGTAAAAGACCTATATTTTTTCGGAACATTTCTTTGTTATCATTTTCTCTAGCTACAATCATTTTTCATCACGCTCTATAACCCGCTGGTTTGTCAGGGGGTAAAGTGTAAACTCTAATACATCTGTCATGCCGATAACATCTTTATTTTGCATACACACATAAAGGGATTGAAGACCTGTTGTTATTTTTTGGATATCACATTTTGAATCTTCAAAATACTGCTCAAATTCTAACAAGTTTTCTAAGTCTTCCATGCTATTTTGAAAATTATCCCAACCAAGCTGATCATTGCCTTCTCTAAAATGTTGAATAGAGGCACGCAAGGAATTGTGGAGTCTGTCACTTTTTTTCTTCAATGGGGTGAACTCATTCATCACAATCTTCTCCTTGCTTAAACAGGTTTTTCCAACCACATTGTTGATAGTTTTCTAGATTCTTTAAAGTGTAATATACCGTGGCCTGCATTCTTGCTTGGAAGAAACTTACTGCTTCTTCTCTTTGTTTTAACTCTTCCTTTGTCCACAAAAGTTCCCGTAAGTTGGCAGCTTCTTTTTTTATATTAGCTAGGAGGTTCTTTATTTCCGTTATTTTTAAGGTATACTGAAAAACTTTTTCAACCCGATTTTGTAACGCAAAAGAATAAGCTGCAATGTCATCGCAAATGTTTTCCTTTATTCTCATATTTTTCTCCCCAATATCGTCTTTTTCTTTTTTATAGTTATCATTTCTATATTGTATTATTAAATAAATTTTTTGTTACAAATCCCTCCCAATTCTTCAAAGCCGTGCTCTTAAGAACCATATCCTTTGTTTTACAATAAAATATAATAGATGTCATTAAAGCAGTAAAATAAAGTAATTGATTACTATCGAAAGTAGGACGATACTATGAGAATAGGTGTAATTATTCAAGCTAGAATGGGTTCTACACGTTTTTCAGGAAAAGTATTGAAAGAGATAAAGGGAAAGACTGTGCTCCAACATGTGATAAAGCGCGCTCAGCAGTCCAATTTAATTGATATGATAGTTATTGCAACCACTACTAATGAAAGAGACAGTGCTATTGTAAATGAAGCTCAAAAACTAGGTATTAAGGTATTCAGAGGTAGTGAGGATGATGTACTTAGTCGGTATTATTATGTTGCTAAGGAAAATGAGGTTGATATAATTATTCGAATTACTTCTGATTGTCCGTTAATTGATCCAAGAGTATTGGACGATGTAATAACATGTTATTTAGAAGGAAATTATGATATTGTTTCAAATGCAGGACCTAATATCTCTCAAAGAACATTCCCAAGAGGATTGGATGCAGAAGTGTTTTCATTTAATGTATTAAAAGATGCTTTTAGGAATGCAAAAGAGAGATATCAGCGTGAACATGTAACGCCTTATATTTATGAGAGCAGCAAAAAAGTATTTTACTTTAAAAATGATGTAGACTACTCCAAGTATCGATGGACTTTGGATACGGAAGAAGACTTTGAGTTAATACAACTGGTATATGAGAAGTTATATGATGGGAAACATGATTTTTATTTAGATGACATTATTAAATTATTTAAAAAGACCCCGGAGTTATATGAAATAAATGCACATATCGAACAAAAAAATTAAAGTAGTTAAGGTTGGGACGGTATGAAAGTAAAGATATTTACAGAGGGTGGAAGTGAAATAGGACTTGGGCACTTATCAAGATGCAGCTCATTATATGATGAAATCATAAATAGAGATATTGAGGTTGAGTTTATTATATACGGGAAAATCGACAATGTTTATTTCCTTGAAGACAGACAGATTTCAAATGTTGATTGGTTTTCTGAAGATTACTTAAATGACAATATTAGTAAAGAAGACTATTGTATAGTAGATTCTTACTTGGCGCCTAAAGAAATGTATAAGACTATTTCAGCCAAATCAAAAAAGGCTTTATATATTGATGATATAGGTAGATTAAAATATCCTAAAGGTATAGTTGTAACTCCATCATTAAATACTGATGACATTAACTATCCTGAAAACGGAGTAACGAAATATTTAACTGGTTCACAATATATTATTTTACGAAGTTCATTTGTGAATACCAAAAGAACCAATATCAATGAAAATGTCAAAAGAGTTTTAATTACCATGGGTGGGTCTGATATAAGAGATCTGACACCGTTGATTCTAAAGAAAATATGTAGAAAACATTCAGATATTCAATTTGATGTAGTAATTGGAAATGCATTTACAAATATCTTAGAAATTGAAGAGAATAAATTAGAAAATGTTCAGCTACATTATAATATCAATGTGAAAATAATGAAAGAGTTAATGTTGAAATCTGATTTTGCCATTACAGCTGCAGGTCAAACAATATATGAATTATTGGCTACACAGACTCCCTTTATACCAATTAAAGTTATTGATAATCAAAAATATACAGTTAATAGTATCATTAAGCACAATATTGTGGAGAGAGTCATCAATTGGAATTCTACTAATTTGAATCATGAATTATTAGTAGAGTTAAATCGAATAATGGATTATAACTATAGACTTTCCTTTTATGAAAAATACTCCAAATTGATAGATGGTTTTGGTACAAAAAGAATAATTAATGAACTTTTGGAGGTTTAATAGTGGATTATATAATTATAACAGGTGCAAGTAAAGGGCTCGGTAGAGCTTTAGCTAAAGAAGTTGCTGAAGAAAATGTTACCTTGATACTTATTGCAAGAAATAAATGTGAATTAGATTCATTGGTAAATGAAATAAGTGGAATAAATGTAAAAATATATACTTTTAATTTTGACTTGCTTGATTATGAGAAGCTTGAACTATTGATGTCAAGAATTTTCTTAAAAGTTGATTTGAATAATTGTAATAAAATTACATTCATAAATAACGCTGGTACAATAAATCCAATTTGTCATATAGGGGAACTAGATATGAAGGATATTAAAAATAATCTGGTTATAAATTGCTTATCGCCAGTATTAATCTTGAATCAATTTGTTGATTTTTGTAATACAAACTCTCTTGATTCAAAAATTATAAACATATCATCCGGAGCTTATAAGAAACCTATAGAAGGTTGGAGTTTGTATTCTGCATCAAAAGCTGCAGTACATATGATAATTGAGACTATCGCAGAAGAAAATAAAAATAATCCATTAATGAAAATTGCTTCAATTGATCCTGGCATTATGGATACTAATATTCAAAGGGAAATTAGAGAAACAAGTAAGCATCAGTTCAGTGGAGTTGAGAAATTCATTGAATTTTATCAAGATAAGAAACTTAGAAGTCCTATAGATGTTGCTAAAACAATTAAAAAGTTTTTCATCAATGACTGGAAAATAGACGGTATTTACGAAAAACTTGATAAATATATTTGGAACGAGTGATGACATGAAAATAGGTGTTTTTTCAGATATCCACGGCAATATATATTCTTTTGCCAAGGCTCTTTACTTAATGGAACAACTTAATATAGAAGAGTTTTTTATGTGTGGTGACATATGTGGGTATTATTATTACCATAATGAAGTTATCAATTTATTAAAAAGTATAAATAGATTGCATTGTGTTATAGGAAATCATGACAAGATGTTCCTAGATATTATTGATGGGAAAACGGAATATGAATACTATAAAAATAAATACGGAAGTTCAATAATCAAATTTCAAGAAAATATTACGCAAGAAAATCTGGACTTTTTGAGAAATTTAAAAACAGATTATGACTGTCAGATAGACAGTATTACTACAATTAGAATGTATCATGGGAATCCTTGGGATCATTTAAATGGTTATGTTTATCCTGATACAGATTTGACTAAATACAATGAAATTGATGCAGATTATATCTTCCAAGGACATACTCATTATCGGATGATAAAATCAATAAATAACTTAACGATTATTAATCCTGGTTCAATTGGTCAACCTAGGGATGGTAGACCAGCTTGTTTTGCGGTATTAGATACGGAGGAAAAGGAAGTTGAGTTTGTATCTGTTAATTACAATATAGGACAATTGATTAAAGATATAGATGAACTTCAAGGTGAACCGAGCTATTTGATTAATGTCCTTAGGAGGTCTAATAATAATGATAAGTAAGAAGTTAAATATTTTAGTTACAGGGATTGGTGGAGATATAGGAATTGGAATAGTTAGTATTCTTAATAAGATACAGTATCATTCAACTTTAATAGGATGTGATATCAATAATTATCCTGCAAGTAAAAATCAAGTAGATTTCTTTTATAATGCTCCAAGTGCTAAGGATCAAGGAATGTACATAGACTTTTTAAATAAATTATGTAGTAAACATAATATTGATTTAATAATTCCTAGCTCAGAGATCGAAATAAAAGTTTTAAGTAAAACAAGAAAATTTTATGACGAGAATGAAATAAAACTATTAATTAATAATGACCATATCATTGATATATTCATGGATAAGTTGAAAACCATTAAGTTTTTTGAAGAGAATAAAATCTTTTATCCTAAGACATTTTTATTTGAAAACTTTGAAGATCAACTAGATTATCCATTTTTGGTGAAACGTAAATTTACGGCAGGTAGTAAAGGGATTTTCATAGTTGAAGATGAGCAGGATCTTAAGTATTATCGAAAAAAATATTCTGACAGCATAGTTCAAGAGATTGTTGGAGATTCAGAAAAGGAATATACCATTGGAGTATTCTCAGATGGAAATAAGACTTTTAACATTGCATTTCAAAGAAAATTGGGTTTTGGAAGTTTGAGTAGATTTGTTAAATTAGTAAATGACCCAAAGATAGATGAATTGGCAAAGAATATTTCAAATCTTATCCACTTAAAAGGATCTATAAACATTCAAGTAAGGAAAGATGAAAAAGGGGAGTATATTCCCTTTGAAATTAACCCTAGATTATCAAGTACACTGGCATTTAGGTCTTATTTCGGATTCGAAGATTTGAAGTGGTGGATTGATATGATATATGGTGATGAAATTGAGTACAAGCCAATTTATAAAGCTGGTATTGGTGTAAAAACATTAAGTGAAATCTATTTTGAATTAGAAGAAAGGGAAGAACAATGAATAAAGATATAATAATTTCGAACTAGCATCCTGCCAAATTCATCCCATGCGAAACTCTTCCCGTCAATCACAATCATAGGAATATCTTCATTATTTTCATCATATTCAAATCTACCTATTACTTTTACAAATCCCTCAATTTTTTCTTTGCAAGTTTTGGAATATGGGATTTTTATTAGTTGTGCTTTCATTAAAGTTCTTCTTCGGACCAACAAATGTTAGCAGCGAAAGTATTTACTTGGTTATCGGTATTCTTAAGACTTATAACAATTTGACTATTGGGGGGCATAATCAGAAGTCCTAAATAATCAGCTTGGGTTCCACCGCTCACCATGTAAGTCCAAAGTTTGCTGCCTCCAATGTTAAGATTTGCTCTGATAACGTACTTAGCTGTTGCCGAACTGGCATCAGGGAAACCGAGGTTGGTGTTACTAGGGGTTAACGATACCCCGCTTTCAGGAAAAGAAGCATTCTTCAGGACACTAAGGATCATGTTGGATGCACTAATAGATGCTGAGGTTCCCCCGGTGATGTATTTAATATTCAGCCTTTTACCGGAACCAGGGGGATTATTTAGCTGTAGTAAAAGATATTGATCGACAGGAACAGAAAGTGATCCGGTATCTACAACGTAGCAAATACCAGTTAAGGATTCGCTTTCTGTCACTATATTTACTGAAAGGATACCGGGGGATGATGTTTTAAGGGGCTCCCAGGTTCCTCCGGAGTTTTTGCCGTAAAGGTTGCTTTTATAGGACTCCGGTTTAAGCTGAAGGTCTTCCAAATATAAAAAGGAATTTTGAAGAACCTCCCGGTTTAGACGCACAGGAAGGTAACCGTCTTTTGAAACAATTACATCATAAAATCCTTCATCTAGGCTTGTTATTGTAACATTCCCACTTGCATCAGATATTTGGGTATCAACAATAACGGCATCAGTTAATATCTGTATCTTTGCTCCGGGGACGGGATTTCCGGTATTAATATCGCGGATTGTAAAGGTAAAAGGTCCAGGCATTTCTGTTCCCCTTTCTTTAAAAATTAAACTTGGTATTCTACCCAGGTAATATTGGCACTTAACTCAACGGTGTGACTGTTTAAATTTCTCATTTGCATTAAAAAAGTATAGCCGCTGGGGATAATTAATGACCCGTTGTAATCAACGCCCAGGGTTCCGCCTGTTACTATACGACTGGATATTAGGCTGCCGCCTAGAGACGGATCGGTGGACTGGGAGATATATTTTACTGTCAGATTGCTGCTGTCGGTAAACTCAAAATTCATGTTTCGCGGCGTTAAGGCTGTACCGGGATTGACAAAGGAAGCATTTCTTTTTAAATCCCATCGAAAAGGTTTTAGCCCTGATCCCGTCACCCGCTGTATTAAAACTTTTTTACCCGTTCCGGAGGGATTAGTAATTTGTACACATAAAAACCCATTGGCGGGAACGGTTACCCCGCCTGTTGCAGTTTCATAAAGGTTACCCATCCTGGCTGCAATTTCCCGGGGAGTTTCGCCTTCAGTAATACCTTCAATAAAAGCTGCCGCTGAAGGGGTTTCCAAGGTAACGTTTGAAGCATTGGTAAAATTAATTACTTTTGCGGAAAGAGGTAGGTTTGAATTAAAAAGACTGGGATTAATGTTGGAATTAGCGTAGCGGATAATATGGACTGTGATGAGAAATCCAGTTCCAGGATCTTCAACAGAAAACTCAATGTTTCCAAACCCTGAGGGCTGGTAATTGATACTGTAATTATTTCCTTTGGTTTGATCTAAGAAAAAAGCAGTTGTTCCGTCTAAATGTTCAAGATTCCACTGGTTTTGGGGAATCCAATAATCAGTGCCGTTTTGTCGGTGCAAAATCCCAAAGGAAGAACCGTTAAATCCGAAAAAAAATCCATCAGAATCATCACCGATTCCTATCAACTGCATGCTTCCGGCAACCCCCGTACTGAAACGGGCAGCTATCCGTACAATAACCCCCTCCCCCGCAGTCGGAACAAGAGTACCGGCACTTTTTATTTCAGCGGAGGAAGCAGCGGCCGTTCCGGTAGCTAGGATTGCTTTACCATTCAAAACACTGATATTACCGCTTCCGGTGACTGACTGGAGAATGGTACCGATAATGTTTGAGGTTTTAAAACGCCAGGAAAGTCTAGGATATAACTGCACTACCCGCTGGTCTTTATAAGCATCCAAGGAAGTGTTAATAATGGAAGGTATCAGATAAACATCAAAAGTTCGAACCTGATCGTTTTTAATCTGTACCGGCAAAATAGCCGAAGGCTCGTAACCTGTTTTTGTTACAACTACATAATAAGTACCACCGGGAAAGGGAGCCGATAAATATACTCCATTTGAGTTGGTAAAAGTAATACAAGTACATGTATCAAATATGTTTACAACGGCTCCCGGTATAGGTAATTTCGATACAGCATCCCGAACAGTTCCTGTTAATTTACCAAGCATCTCGCATCACCCTTATCTAATAATTTCTTTATCGGGCATGAGTGTCAAACCATTACTCTGTACTGGTGTAAAGCTGGAAAGAGGTAGTAACTTCATTAATCTCCTGTTTAGCAATCCCCTTGACAGTAACAAGACTGCTCTTTGGAATCTTAATTGGTATGGGAAAAGTGATTGTTCTTGTTTCATTATTGACAAAGGCTCCGCACCTTACTAAGGTGGCCTCGGGATATCCCGCGATGTGATTGACATCAAGCTGTGCTCTAACTGCCGCATTATAGGAACCTATTGTCCAAGCGAAAATATAGCCGGTCGCGTTTTGGTCTGTAAACACCCGACCGGACCGCCAGGCATTTTCTCTCGCTGCAATGGCTCCAAAAGTTATAGTTCCTCCGGAATTTGTCACTGAGATTGTTCCAACTGCAACACCTGTTGTACCTGCTGAAGTGGAATTGATGATATCCAACTGGGTAAATTGGTTTGTTGTGGTAACCGGAGTAGTTCCATTTAAGTTAATCACCTCAAAGTATCTATTGTTATTACTATCAAGCCCCCCTACCAGAACGGTTCTGACACCTGTTCCGTCTGCAGAATCTTCAGTAGATGTTGAAACTACTCGTAAGTTTTGCGCAGTATTTACAAAGGTTGAGTATCCTTCGTCAAATGACTTATAATCTGTAGTAATCAAATCAGTTAAGAAGCCTACCCGGTAGTAAGCTGCGTCATTGGGTTGGGTTGGAATTAGCGAGTTTTCGGCCATAATAATGGGGTAGTCTTTAACTTTAGCCAGGTTATTTACGATTGAAAAAAGTTCGGTTCCCCGACTTGCATCCACCAAGTTGGGGTTTAATACGGCAGTGAGTTTTACATACTGTTTCTGCAGTTCTCGAATTAATTTTTCGTTTCTTTTTGTTATGTCATTTATAACAAAATCAGCAATCTGTTGGTGTTCTTTCAGATAGTAGGCCATCTGCTGCACTACTTTACGGTGATTTTTTTCGTGTTTAACCAGCAAATCCTCTATAGAGGTGAGCTTCCCGTTCAGCTCCCGGAGTTCTCTCAAAATTTCACTAAAAAACTCTTGCGCCACCATCTCACCCCTTTTTGAATCAACTGTTAATAGGCATTTTCTTAAATTTTGGAAACTTTACTTTTACTAATATCTATTTTTATATCTAATTTTTATGTTTGTTTTTAACTTTGAACATTTACTTTGCTTTACAATAAAATATAATAAAGGTTAAACTCTACCCACACTCAGTATTGTTTATTAAGTTATGGAGTGATAGCAATGTCCAAAAACAGCCTCCCTAGAGTTGTTTGTTATTTAACAGATAAAAATGGAAATATCTTAGACCCCTATGCTCGAAACTCTATTATTTATACTGAAATTTCATCTAAGAATCGTCTCCATGAACAAGTCGAGCTTCCATCAGGGCAATATATCACTCTTGATAAAATAATTGTTTTAATTAAGGGATTCATCACCGTTTCTATTGGTGATACCTTTAAATCTTCTCCCATACCCTTTAAAGCACTTAAACAATTTTGCCTATATGCCCCAAAGGGTACTAATTTAAGTTTTAGAACCTCCAAATTTAACTGTTTCGCTATTCCTATTTGCACTAAAAATGAAACCATTAATCAAGCGAAAATTATCCTTAATATTTCTACAATTGTTGATGCCGAAGCAGAAGTAAATCTGATTATTCCAGCAATAAACTCTATTGACGCCTCTAATGAAAATAAAACATGTATCCCTGCCCTTAAAACATGGGTCAACGTAACTAAAATATTTGACTCCTGCCTTTTTCATAATGAAATCATTATTTTTTATAAAGTGATCCCTATAAAAGCGGAGATCTATCAATATAATGCTTTATCCGATGGAATAAAAAAAACTTATACCGATGAAGATGAATTAACCCAATATGGTGATAGAGGTATCCTTGATCCTGATGACATTTCCTATTTTAATTTATTCATTAATGGGGTATTGCAGCCTACCGTTAACTATAAACTCGAAAAAGGTTTACTTTTATTAGAGACAGAAAATGTTCCCCCAAAAGGGGTTCCTATTATTATTTTATTTATTACTTTTAAAGATAAAAACGATTATCTAATTAAAGTAGAGACTTATCAGTACAATACTATTTCCGATGGGTTAAAAAAGATGTATACCAATGAAGATGAGATAACAATGTATGGTGATCAAGGCATCCTTGACCCCAATAAAGTTTCTTATCTTAATCTCTTTATTAATGGTGTTTTGCAGCCTAAAACCAACTATGTAGTGAAAAAAGGATTATTAATGTTGACTACGGTAGATGTTCCTCCAAAAGATGTACCAATTATCCTACAGTTTTTAATGATAAAAGGTACCCATGATCAACTATTAATGGCTGAAACATATCAATATAACACCCTCGCTGATGGTAAAAAAATCTATACTAATAAAGATGAGTTGACCATTTATGGTGATAAGGGAATTCTCGACCCCAAACGAACTTCCTATCAAAACCTTTACGTTAATGGAGTTATTCAACCCCAAATCAATTATTTGGTTCAAAGTGGAATCTTAATTTTAGAAACAGAGGATCTACCTTTATACAGAGCACCAATTTATCTGCAATATGTTACTTCATTTTATTAACTGAACTAAAACTCCTACCTTTTTCAAGGCAGGAGTTTTTAGTTCCCTCCCCTCTCTGCCATTTTATGTTTTTGAGTAGTAAAGATTAATAAGATTAAAAATAAATATTATTGCATTCACACCAAATAAGTTATCTTCATAAGATATTGTGAACAAAAAGGCGATATCCTTAAATCTACTTATATAAAGGAGGCAAGTATAGATGGATGAAAAATTTAAGCCAGAACAACAAATTAAAGCAGGCCCTCTCCTGGTAGATCCAGAAACTGGCCTTGCCAAATGTCCACCACCTTTGGAAATAGACATTATCAAGGTGAAAAAAGTATTTAATGAATGTATGCATACCCAAGTTGAAGAAGTCATCATAACCGGCTGGACAGGATGTAATACACAGGATGCGGTAGATGCAGAATGTGCTTCTGTAACGGTAATTAATAACCAATGCCAGGTTATTAGTGGAGATGTTGTTAGAGTACAATTTGATTTAGAGGCTTGTGCTACAGTACCTTTGGATACCGGGGGATTTGAAAGAAGATGCAATACGCAAACTGTTACTAAAACTCTACGAATTGATCGGGCTAGCGAAGAAGGGCTGAGTATCCAATGTGATGTTTTCCCCCAATGTTTATTCTGCTTTATTTCAGATAGAGATGGCAAAAATGGTGTTCTTGCTGTTACCTGCTGTGTAGGAATTTTAATTCTTATTAAAGTAGAAGCTGAAGTCCAGTTGTTGGTTCCTACTTTTGGCTATCCACCACCACCACCGGAATGTGGTGAATTCTTAGGAGAATGCCCAACAGACTTTGTTCCTGGATGGCCGCCATATCCACCTCAAGGTCCAATTACAGGCGGGAGAAATTGAAAACCTTTCGGCTGTAAATAGATTAAACCCGGGCTATCTTAACTCGGGTTTCTAAACTAATTTTTTTTATTTTCTTAATAGCCAATGAATTTATTACTGCATAGGATATAGTGAGGCATAATTAGGATAATCCTAATTATCATTATATAATAGGAGGTAAAAATATGGACGAAGAAAAAAGGCAACAATCAGCTATTAAAGCGGGACCTCTTCCGGTAGATCAAGAAACTGGTCTTGCCATATGTCCGCCACCCCTGGAAATCGATATAATCAAAGTAAAAAAAGTATTTAATGAATGCATGCACACTCAAGTCGAAGAGGTCGTTGTAACCGGCTTTACACCAGGTCTAACTACTAATGCAGATGATGCAGAATGTGTTTCAGTAAGCGCAACAAATGTAAGCTGCGTTAATGTTAGCGGTGATATCGTTAGAGTTACCTTTACCTTAGAGGTTTGCACCAGGGTTCCTTTGAATGCAGGTGGTTTTCAAACTGAATGTGAAACTCAGATGATTACCAAAACCTTACGGATAGATAGAGCAGGAGAACAAGGTTTAAGCCTGCAATGTCATGTATTCCCAACATGCTTATTCTGCTTTATCTCTCAAAGAAACCCAGGAAATAACGGAGTTGAGGAGGTTACCTGCTGTGTAGGTATCTTGGTCCTGATTAAAGTAGAAGCTGAAGTTCAATTATTAATTCCTACCTTTGGTTACCCACCACCACCTCCAGAATGCGGGGAGTTTTTAGGGGAGTGCCCCACAGATTTCATTCCTGACTGGCCGCCATATCCACCACAATTCCCTTTTACTGGTGGAACAGACAGAAAAGCAAAAGGCTGTAAGTAATACTACAAAAACAAAATCCAGGTGTGAGCCTGGATTTTGTTTTGCTGGTAATACACCGTTTTCTTTTAGAAGTATTAAGTGCTGCTTCATGGTTTGAACTAAATTCGCAGCATGGAATTTGGAAATTATTTTGCTGCAAAAATTTCTGTTACAAATATAGTAGGACCTTTAGAAAAGATACCAATACCTACATGGCTATACCCCTTATGTAAAATTGCAGCTTTATGGACAGAGCTTTTCATAAAGCCATTATGAACATTTGTAACAGTAGAAGCTTTACCTAAATTTTCCCCTACATAACGGAATACGACACCAGCGTTTCTTAACATTTCCGCTGCTTTTCCATAGTCCGGTGCTTCATGGGCAAAATAATTGTTTTTGACCATATCCTGACTTTTTATCTTTGACCATTTTACAAGGTCACTATCAATTATTAGGGGTTGTAATCCTCTCTCAATACGTTCCCTATTTATTAAATCCGCTAACTGCTTCTCCTGGGATGTCATTTCTGATAACTGCAAAACCAATTCAACTCCTCGTTAATATTTCTCACAATAATATAATATGTTATACTCTTTTTTAGGTTGAAAAAAAGCCTGTCCCCATAATAATAATGAGAACAGACTTTTTAATTATCTAGCTACAAATAATTCAGTAACATACATGGTAGAACCTTTATAAACAATACCAATGCCAACATTAGTGTAACTACTATTTAGAAGTGTTGACCGGTGGATACTGCTGCCCATAAAACCTCTGTGAGCATTAGCAACACTGGAGGTTTTACCTAAATTTTCACCTGCATAGCGGAAACTGATACCGGCGTTTCTTAACATAGTAGATGCATTACCATAGGTTGGGGACTGATGAGCGAAATAATTGTTATCTACCATGTCCTTACTTTTGATTTTAGCCCATTTAGAAAGTTCAAGATCAACTTGTAGAGGTTTTTTTCCTCTTGAAACCCGTTCCTGGTTAATTAATTCTACCAACTGTTTTTCCTCAGCGGTCATTCCACTATAATTTTGTGGATTCTGTGGTGCTGGTGCTGGTTGTGGCTGTGGCTCCGGTGCTGGTGCTGGTGCTGGTGTTGGTGCTGGTGTTGGTGCTGGTGTTGGTGTTGGTGCTGGCTGCGGCTGTGGTGCCGGTGTAGTTGGCTGAGTATTACCATAGCGGCTATTATACCAATTAGCGTATAAGCTTGACCAATCATAGGAAACTGCGGCATCTGCTTGACCAATACCTAGACCAAATAAAAAAAGACCTAATAATAACAGAGATAAAAGATTAGTTTTAGTAAAATACTTCTTCATGCAGAAATCCCCTCCTAATTCTGATAATTAAAATTTGTGTCTATATCTAAAAGAAAAAATAAGGCCTGACAGCTATTTTATTTTATAAAATAAGTGATTTTTTCACAAGCTCTATAAATAAGCCTTATTACTTACTATTACAATTCTGTTTAGGTATACGGCTTTTCTATCTAAAATCGTTATAATAACTGGGCAAATCCTTTTTTTACTACTTTTTCGTAATTAAATTAATTTTCTAATTATTTTTCCTTTATTTTTTCTAACAATCTAGCCTTTAGTTTTTGCACTATATTCTCTAGCCTTTGTTCCCTTTCCTTTTGTTTCATTAATTGTTCTTCTTTTTCGAGGAGTTCCAGCTTTAATTGTTCATTTACCTCTATTTTTTTGTTAATAGTTTGGTTTAAAGAATTGATTAGTTTGAGTTCATCCATTTCAAAAATTAGCCTGCGAAAATTTCCGTTTATTTTTTCCAGGTATTCATGAGACTCTTTCCAGGCGCCATATAATCTAAAATTATCAATACTAGAACAGCTTTCAGATTTTTTTGCATTTGGCATAATGTTGTTTTCCATATTATTTTTTTTAGTGTTTTCAAACTCATGATTTACCAGCTCCGTAATTGCTAAATAAACAGGTGTACTATTTAGCTCAAAACTTTCCGGATTAAAAGCCTGCAGGTTATTAATATCTAGTAGAATATGTTTATATCCGGCTAAAGTTTCATAGGTTTGGTAAAGAATAGGTTCAGTAAAATTTAGGCCGTTATCTTGGGAAATAGACCGATATATTCCTTCTTTTTGCTGCCAGTAAACCTCTACCTCATCTTCTATCGTTTTCATAGCTGGTAAATAGCAATTAAATTCCTGCTCCGAAAGGAAGCGTTCTTTTTCCCATCCACTTACCATCCAGGTTCCGGAATTTTTTGTTTTTCTACGATAAAGAACCCGTAAATTCATGTCTTCCGCTCTAACCCATGTTATATGAATTATATCTTTTTTATCTATTAGAATATTTGGATTTAAATTTATTTCTTTTGATGCAGCAATAGGTACCTTGTCACTCCACCGGTCCAGGGAAGGGATTTTTTTCCGATAAATTAACTGGTAATTGCCATTTTTAAAAAGTTCATAAATTAAGTAAATTGTCCCTTCGGAATCTAGTCCTACTGTACCTTGACTTAAATTAGGGCCTAAACCATAATCAATTATTTCAGGCAAACTCCATTCTCCATTTTTCTTACAGCAATATTTTATTTGCCAAGTTTTATGTACCGAATTTTCAGTAAATAAAAATAAGTATACCATTTTGCGATGATCAATAATTATTTTTTGTTTAGTCACTTTTTCATCTATAAGCCACCTTTTATCAAATGAATCAACGGTGATTTCTGCTTCATGCCAGCGGCAATACAAAATCTGCTCCCTACTGTTTTGACATAATAAATGCACTTTATTTTCATCACTTATAGTAAATGAAAATATAGCGTTAATATCTGTTATCAACTCCCTCCATTGCGACCAAGAATCACCTCCGTTCAGAGTATATCTCCCCCATAACCCATTACCGGTTTGCTTCATAGTCCAAATATGGTTTTTATTTTTAATGGAAAAACTACCTCCAGTTAATATTATGTTATCTCCAGGTATTCCAAAAAAACCATTTGCAAAATCAGGCATTTTACCACCACCCTAAAACATCTAATTCCTTCAGTACTAGACTACCAAGTAACTTTCAGCCGCTTAGTTTTACGTTATTAATATTCACAGGTAATTAATATATGTTTATCCTATTCACAAACCCTATAAATGGTACTTATCCTGTCTTATCGAATCAAAATTAAAATTTTTCTTAAATGCAGATAATTTGTTGTCTCTTATTGCGGCTTACAAGAATATCCTATTAAAAAGAATTAATTTTACTTTAAAAAGGAGGCACAACATGAAAGAAAAAAAAATACCTACCTGGCCGAATTTTCCCTGGAATAAAGCTAGTGATAATCTACCTAAAATACATATTCCAAAAAAAAATATTCCCCATCCTAAAATAGAGCCCACTAGTGTGCATGAAGCAAGAACAACTGAACATGATGCTAACATTAGTAACCAACAAGAATCTCCTTCAGAAAAATTGGCTCAACAAGATAATAACATTGGTAGTGAAATAGAAACTCCTATAGAAATTGATGTCCAACAAGACATAATGACTATTGAAGAACAATCTCCACCATTGCCTACTGGTAGAGGAGTTCGTATTTTTTTATAACAAATATAAAAATAAGCAATTTTGGTCCGAACAATGCATAGGTTGTTTTAAATGCCAAAAATTTTTTACCTAATATTTTTTGTCTCCAATATACAAATTTGCGAATATCTTATTAATGAGAGATAGTAATTCATTACCTTTAGAAAGGAGGCAAAATATGCCAGTAGGAGATAATGTAGTTTTAAATGGTTATACAATTACCCTTATTGCTATTGATAACAGTAACTGTCCGCTTTCCCAGACCTGGACCTATAGTGTTGTTAGAACCGGGACACCCGAAAATGCTATCAGTTTCTGGAGCCTTGGTCTGGAACATGAGCCACCCTTTGTAATCCTAGATACTGACAACATGACTAACGTTGGTATGGCAGATGTAGATTTTACTGATCCAGTTTGTTTGGATAGCCCTCCACCTACCAGACCTGTTGTTAAATGGGATATTCCAGAACCGACCGATCAATTTACTACCGGAACATTTTCCTTTACATTACTGGGATGCTTTGGTGAACAGCAGAGGGATGTCGCCTTAAACGCCGGGGGAGAATGCTTCTTTGGGCTAATTACCGGACCCAGCTGTCAACCATTAACAACAACTACAACTACGACAACAACTACAACAACAACTACCTCAACAACTACAACAACAACTACAACCACCAGACCCGTTAGAGGAGTTCCTATATTTAGTTGACGAGTGACTGGTAAGTAGTAAAGGGATTGCGAGGGAAACCGAAGCAATCCCTTTTTTTATTAATGTCATATGTCTCTCCCTGAATTTATATAATTAATTAATTAATAAATACAAAGGGGGATTATAAAAATTGAAAGTTGCCATATTAACTATGTTTGGCAGTCTAGATAGAACTTATTCGCTGGTAAATGTAGCAGCGGAACATTTAGCCATGCTTCTTAATGGAGGAGTCAAAACTAAAGTACTGGTATGTGAAACTTGTCCCGATAGTGATAGATTTGGTATATATTTGGATAAAAGAATAGAATGGGTTAAAGTAACAAATACATTAAATAATAAGCAAATTGTCTGGTATGATTATTCCCAACCTACCGGAAAAGTTCATGATACCTTCTTTCAAGAAGCAGAGGTCATTGCTAAAGATTTAGTTGAGAAACTAAAAGATGTCAATGTCTGCATCATGCATGATATTCACTACCAGGGCTGGCACTTAATTCATAATGTTGCTATTAGAAAAGCTCAAGAAGAGCTTCCCCATGTTAAATTTATCGCCTTTACCCATTCCGCCCCCGTAAACAGACCGCCAAATCCAGAATGGCCTTTTGCAGCACGATATACTCCTATGCCAAATACTATTTATGTACTTCCTGCCCGAGCCGGAATACCCCACCTTGCCAAGCAATACAACTTACCAGAAGGCAAATGCAGTGTTATTAACAATAGTCTAAATTTACTATCTAATATGAGTGATGATATACAAAAAATCTCTCAGAAGATAGACTTATTAACACCTGATATTCTGGCTATCTATCCTTGCCGGTTAACACCTGGTAAACGCCTGGAAAAAGTAGCAGCTTTGGCGGGAGCCATAAAAAGAAAAACGGAAAAAAGTATTAAAGTAGTTTTCTGTGATTTTTCCTCTGCTGATATCAATCCACAAAGCTATAAGGAACAAATAAAGAACTCTGGATGTGAATTTGGACTTGATGAAGGTGATATTTGTTTTACAACCGATTTAGGTTATTCTTATGGATTTCCCAGACAGGGAGTATTAGAGTTATTTACCTTATCCAATCTTTTTATTTTCCCTTCATACTCAGAGGTATTGCCTTTAATTGTTCTAGAAGCAGCTAGTAGAGGTAACTTTTTGGTATTAAATGAAGCTGTACCTTCTCTAGAAGAGATTGGCAAACAACTTCATGCTTATTTTATGCGCTGGGATGCCAGGAATTTTGGTTATGATACCAAGGAAGACTATCATCCTTCAGAACAGGCTTATTTAGAAGAACACGGTCAAATAATAATCAATCAAATGCGGGAAAATCCGGTACTTTATGCTAAAACATTAGTCCGACAGCGCTATACCCCCCAGTGGATTTGGGAAAATCAATTAGAACCCTTATTGGAAGGATAACATTAGTCTATTAGTGGGCGAGTGAGCGGGTGGGCGAGTTGAACAGGAGACCACTCGAGATACACGAATAAACACTTTTGTAGGCGATTTGATGAATTGACATTTTTTTCTGTAAAACTGTAGGTTCTGTAGCACCGTAGCACAAAAAAACCTGCTTTTTCAGCAGGTTTTTTTACTCTTCCTTTGCCCATTCTCTAATTTCATCATAGGTTCCTAAATCTTTATAAGAGCCCCCATTAATGCAGTAACAGTAAACTTGTTTTTCTTTTATAAGGGGTTTAAGGGCATCAGTTAAAATCATTTCTTTTGCATTAGCAAGACTTTCCGGTGCTGTTGCCACATACCTGTTTATTTCTTCTGTAAATTTTGAATTCCATACCATTGCTCCCCACATCCATTTTAGATTAGTAACCAAGGGTTTATCATCTATGCCCAGAACGAGGTTATCCTTAAACTCTACCATACCAAATTTAGCAGGGATATTTGTAGTAAAACAACCTAAAGTAACTACCCGATTGAGATGAGATTCATGCTCTGTAATTAAAGTATCTAAAAAATTCCCAGGCTGCACATAAGTATCGGGCATGGCAAAAACTACAGTTTTATCTTTTGTTAAATGGTAAGCTTCATTTATTGATTCTGGTAGCGAGCGGGGTTCGGGATGAATACAGTAAGTAAACTCCATACCAAATTTCTTACCATTTCCCAAAAATTTGAGCAGGTCTGTCTTTTGCGGGTTAATAGTAAATATTAGATGATTGACACCAGCTTTTTGCATAGCATCTATTGTATACATGATTATGGGACTATAATATGATTTATGGATATTGGGAAACATTTCTTTGGCGAAGGGCAGACCTAATCTACTCCCCCCTCCTGCACAGGGTATTAAGCCAACCTTGTTCATTGTATTCCCCCCCTGGGCGGGCATGGAAACCCGCCCCTACGATCGGACGCGCAGTGCGCGCCCCTACGACGGATATTGGACCAGGGCAGACACGCAGGTCTGCCCCTACGAATCAACGCACTGGTAAATTATTCTCTTTTGCTAGGGATGTGATATATCTGTTGACATAATCATTTTCAACTGACACTATAACATCAAAAGATCTTAGAAATCTTAATAAATCAACTGGAAAAATATTATTATACAGCAATTTTATTGCTACCCAATTAAGGGACTCCACGATCTTTTTAACTTCAGCCCCTACCTCATTTTCCATAAAATACTGTTGAGGTATCCAGAGGCAAACTTCCTTGCCAGGTTTGGCATAGGAAATTGCTTTTTGCAGACTATTCCGCCACTGAGATTTAGTATTAGTCCAATCAGCTGCCAGCAATATTCTCACTGAGTTATCTTTCTTTTCCAGGAGAGGCTCTGATGATAAATTAAATTCTGCAATTTTAGTTGGAAAATAATATTTTTCTCTTAAGTAAGTATTATTCTGAATGACCTCTCTAAAAGAATGGTGTAATCCATTTGGATTTTCTTTTCCTTTTAGGTTCCATTTAATCATAAATTTGGGATGATTAGAGATAATTGCGGCGGAAGTAATTTCAGGAATTTTTGCAAAAGTTGCATTTCCAATATGATAGACAAATGAACTTCCTACCACTGCTACTCTAAGTCCAGTAATATTAGCACGAAAGGACCAATCAGTATCATCAGCCATACCCATGCCAAACCAAAAATCAAAACCGCCAATTAACATCAACATATCCCTTCTAAATGACACACAGGCACTAATCACATTATCAACATAAGTAACTTTCTCTTTATTATTCTGCATAAATTTCTTAGCAAAATTATCAATTTCATCAATAGAATCAAATAGTACTCCTACATTTTGTATAGTGGCAGCATAGGATAAATAGGGAACAACTGCGCCTACCGCATAATTATTTTCCAAGATTTCAGCTAAACCATTAAACCAATCCTTAGTAAAAATCAGATCATTATTCATAACTGTTATGATTCTCCCTGTGCTTCTGGCAAGCCCTATATTTAATCCTACAGCATAGCCCATATTTTCCTCTAATCTGATTTCAATAATTTCAATAGATCCAGCAGTGTACAATTTTTTCAAATCCTCAATACCAACACTTGTTTCATCTGTTGACCCGTTATTGACAATTATAAGCTCAATCCCTTTTGTTTTATATTTATCGTCTAAAGAATTAATCAAAGAAGTTATTGCTTGTCTGGAAAGATTCCAGTTATTGTAGCAAACTAAAACAAAACTGTAATAAGACATTTTCAACTCACTCCCTATATTTGTGATCTCTAATAGAGTACGTATGAACAATATATACTTTATATATTTTATGTAGAGCGTTGCCCAGCAGTTCTTTAAAATCGTCTCTGGAGCTCAGCGCCACTACGCTAATTAAAAAATCGCCCTTTCGGGCGATTTTTTAATTAAGTAATGTATTAAGATAAGTTTATTTTAATATTCTTTAAAATAAGGGTTTCCTATTGTTTTGAAGAGAATATGCTATTCATATACTGCATTAAACATCTTTTAAAGAATTACTATAAAGGAGGTCAATTATGGAGAATACTGTTACCCTTGGTGGGTATATCATTACGTTTATGGGTTCTATAAGCAACAATGATACTCAAACCTGGATATATAAAGTAACTAAAAACAATACACCAAATCCGCCAATTATCAACTGGGGCATTGAACTATGTTTTTATCCCAAACATAAGGTTATATCCGCTACGGGTCCAACTACAGCTAGAGTTGGGAAGGGCCAACCCTGCCTCCCCTTTGCCGCTAATGCAGTTATTTGGGAAAACCTGAATAATGATAATGTAGATGGAATTTATACATTTACCTTAGAGGGAAATTATCAAGAAATCCAAAAACAGGCTGCAGTTTATACCGGTAATTTTTGCCATAAAGCTTTTATAACCGGTCCCGCTTGTGAAGTGAAACTCACAAATCAGGAGATAGAACAGGACAATGAGCTCCCAAAAGATTTGACTGAAGTCGAATCAGAGCAAATTTTAGAAGAACAGGAACCGCAACAGAAGTTACAGGAAGAAAATACATTCATCACTAGGGGAGTAAGGGTTTTTTGAATACTATTTCCACCGCAGAAAAGGGGAAAGGGGATATTCCTTACTCTTAAGTTCTTTTGAATTAATCTCTTTTTGCGTTAGTTCTCTAGTTTCCTTTTCCTTTTCTGAAAGCCTTTTTCTTAGTTCATTATTAATATCCTTAACTGCCTCCAGACTTTGCCTTAATCTATCTATTTCCTGTTCAAGCTCTACCTTTTTCTCATCAAATTTATTATTTTTTATAATATCATCTTCGTTTTTCTTAAGTAACGTATCCCTTAACTTTTTAATTATCGTATTCTGAAGCTTTTCATTTTTCCTAAGAATCTCGATCTTTTTTATTTGTTGAGAAAGTTCAGTTTCCAATCTCTCAATAACATTTTTTTGTTCCTTAATCTTTTCCTGAAAGAGTTTTAAATCATTTTCCTCTACTCCATTTGTTAATCTGCCAAAACTACCACCATTTTTTGTTAGCTTAAATGTAGTTTTTTTTTACTCACTGCTTCAACACTAGAGTTATTTATTTCCATTATATTACTATCTCCATGGTCAAAATTTTCTATAAGTAGGAATAATGTGGTACTGCTCGAATCAATAGTTGTTAAATTAATACCTGGTAGTTTTTCCAAATTTAAATAAATGGATTTTACATTTTTACAGATTAAAATGTTTTTTAAAGGACAAAGTTTTTGTTTTGAGATATGATAATAATAAACCAGATCCTTATCTTGCCAAAAAACTTCAATATTTTCGTCTCTCCCAGATATAACTGGTAATAGACAATTTCCTTCCTGAGAAGATATACATTGTTCTTTTGTCCAGCCCGTCCTTAACCAAAACCCTTGTGTTTTAAATTTTCTTATATACATAACTTTAAATTTCAAATCTTCCCACTGCAGCCATACTACATGAAGATTTCCATTATCTTCGACTAAAGCAGAAGGGCTTGAAATCATCCCCTCAGAAAAAATAATAACACTTCTTTGACTCCATTTATTTTCCATTCCTACTCTGTAAACTAAATGATACTTACCATTTTCATAAATCTGGTAAACGAAATACAACAATTGATTATTAGAAACAATTGCACATGTTCCCGGGCTATATCCCCAGCCTTCATCAATAATCTGAAGATCACTCCAAATTCCTTCTTTTTTAAAGCAGTAATAAATTTTCCATTTTTTTGTATGCTGATTTTCGGTAAATGCTATTAAATTCACTGTATTCCCAATTAAATAAATTTTTTGGAAGGTCACTTTTTCTAATTCCTCTGATGCCACATTAATTAAATCTGCATTTTTTTCGCCAAAACATCTATAAATTATTTGCTCTTTATTATTTTTATAGCTGAAATGAAGTTCATGGAGTTCATTGTAAGTACAAATATCAAAAGCAAATAATCCAACAAAATCTTTTCCCAACTCCTGCCATTCAATGGTAATTTCCGCAATGTTATTTGCAGCATTTCCTAAAAGCATACTATTTTCAATTTTTAGTTTCCATATCTTTTCTTTGATCTTAATAACTATTTGTTCAAAGCCTAGAATTCCATAATTATCGTACATAACAAGCCTCCTCCCTTACCTAACACCTTATCCTATTTATATTCATGTATGGTAAACTGTATGAAAAAAAAACTGGCTGCGCCAGTTTTTAGGTTTCGCTTCGCTAGGTTAAGGTTAAG
>JUEF01000140.1 GCA_000802045.1 Peptococcaceae bacterium BICA1-8 | reverse complement strand
CTGAAAACTTCATTCTAAAAGCCGGTCAGTTGGTAAGAATAGCTAGCGGCCCCACTGCTTCCGAAAAGGAAAACGCAATTGTCTGGACTAATAAGAATGTCTGGAATAATGATGGTGATCCTGGGATTCTATATGATGCTCAAGGTCAGGTTGTATCAAGCTTACCGTAAAAAAAGATATAATTAATGATATTTAAATAACTAGTTTAAATTGCTTTCTATTAGATAAGATAATGGCCCTGGAATTAAAGATTGGATAGCTTAAAATTCAGGGCCATTACTATGTATTGCGATATCAAGGTTAAGTAGCTCTTGTAGATAGGTTTTCGATAAACGCGGGTATTAACATAAAATTAATATTTATTATTAAATTATCTTCAGGAAGGGGTTATTCTTGACTTCCTCCCGCAGGGTTTCCGACACCTCGATTTCATCTAGGCATTGGGTATTCTTGATCCTGACCATACGGACCTTTGACTTATCAAGAATATTACAGGTCTTGATGGCAGCCTGGATGGCCTGGCGGTCATCCTTTAGGACATGGGTATCTTGACACTGGTTGGAACTGTGGATGTAAAGAATTAGGATAAGTTTGATCTAAGACAAACTTATCGAAAGCCGCTTAGTAGTAAAATCGGCAATTACCAAACAATTGGCATTACCATGGGATTTATCAGTTAAATCCAAAATGACTATCCTCGTAATATTTGGCCCACCACTGATAAATGGAGTATGATACCGCCCTGCCACATTGGTGTCA
Source organism: Peptococcaceae bacterium BICA1-8 (assembly GCA_000802045.1). Taxonomy (GTDB): domain Bacteria; phylum Bacillota; class Peptococcia; order Peptococcales; family BICA1-8; genus BICA1-8. The sequence goes on along the minus strand of JUEF01000140.1, from coordinate 22,144 downwards.
AAGCCGGTTCCACTAATGTCTTTACCAATTTCATGGATAACCAAAACATCTAAATCATTAAAGTGAAGCTTTGGGGCCAATTCCTTAGCCTCTTCCTGCAGTAAAGGTTCTACTTCTACTATCTCATCCTTACCTAAAACTTCAATTCGACAGGTCTCATGATAGGGATTTTCTAACACACCTACGGCGAAGAGAATACTAGCCTTCTCCAAGGTAACCTTGACCATAGCCGGGATATTTTCTGCCATTTTACCAAAGCCGAGCTCATGGCAGATATCGGCACCCTTTTGTTTGCCTAGACCAATGGTGATCATTTTCATTAAGCCGCTTTCATAATTGCCCCGAAATGCCACATGGGGTTTTATTCGGTTAATAAGACTATCCCATCTGCCCCATGGGCATATTTATCCAGATATACGGGGAAACCATTTGCCGACATGCCGATTTCCACAGTTTCCTGGCGGCTCCAGTATATTCTTCGGTAATCTCCATTCTAATTAACATATCCCGTTGTCCTTCTGCTGTAGCACCACCATGGCTCCCCATGGCAGGGATGATAAAAGGCTTAGCGCCAGCATCTTTCAAGGCACTAACCAGTTCCGTAACCATTAGGGCAGGTTACTTATACCTCTGCTCCCTACCCCTATAGCAATACTTTGTTTTGGGCAAGACCGGGATGAATCTTAAGCTTTATATTCAGTTCTCTTGCCACATCATCTATAACCGGTCGAGGAAAGGTCTGCCTTACTTTCAGCATGGAAGGCAGTGGAATCCCATCTAGTAATTTACTAATTGTACCCATGTTCTCACCTTGCTCTCTAATCTTATTAAAGGGCTATAGCAACCCTGAGACAGTCGGGACTAGTGGCGGCAAAGTCAAACCCTTGTTCCCACTCTTCTAAGGGGAACATATGGGTCACTAAAGGCTCTAAGGCAACACTACCTGTTTTAACTAAATGTATAGCCGTCAACCAATCATAAGGAATTTGAGAAATTTCCCCTTCACAATAATCTTATGAGTATCCACGGGAGCAGTAATTCCACCCCGAATTCCGCCTCCTGCCCAAAGGACCTTTCCTCCTTATCGTACTATATCCAAGGACTCATCTATAGGCTCCACTGAACCTGTGTTTTCCAAAACGACATCCACACCTATCCCGCCGGTTAGCTCAGCAATCCTTTTGCGAATATCTCCTTTTTCCACATTAATAACATAATTACAACCTAACTCCTTGGCCGTAGCCAAACGATAGGCCTCATCTCGATCCAAACCTGTCATGATAATTGGACCTGCCCCGATAGCTTTACAAACCTGCATCATCAAAAGCCCTCTAGCGCCAGGTCCTAAAATAGCCACCGATTGCCCCGCTTTCACTCCTAGCCGGGTTATTACACTGTGAATGGAGCCAGCGGTTGGTTCCATGAGTACCGCCGCCTGGGAACTTATACTCCAGGAAGCTTATGAAGCTGCTGTTCAGGCCAAACTGTATACTTAGCAAAACCGCCGCCGGTCACAAAATGGGCTCTGCCTTCCATGGGCTCTAGAGTATTACAAATATTGTACCTGCCCTCCCGGCAGTTGGGACAATGACCACAGTAAAAGGTTATTATCTCATGGACAACCCGATCTCCAGGTTTTACTCTAGTTACCTTAGATCCTACTTCTTTGACGACACTGACTATTTCATGACCTACCACTACCTTGCGGGGGGAGGTCTTGACTCCAGTCTTATCAGCTTTCCAACGGTGAATATCACTACCACAAATTCCACAGTACTTTACTTCCACCAGTACATCATGAGGTGCATAAGGGTTTTCCCCCAGTTTAGGGACAGGGACTTGCTCCAATTTTATCTCTCCGTTAGGATAGGCTACCAATCCTTTCATAATTTCTATAATAGTTACTCCTGACCTTCAGTATTTGTAATATTTTGTAATATGCTGTCTTTTAAAAAATCCTAGACTGAATAATGGTGTAGCCTGTAAAATTGTTAAAACCATTCTCTTACCTTTCATCTTTTCACCCCCTTTTTATATTAAGCATATTCCTACTTGGCCTATGCCTTTATCTTTGATGCGTTTAGTCATATCATGAATATGATCTAAAATTGCTTTCGCAAGTTGTTTTTTTATCGGTGAAAAAACACCATCCATAGCCTGAAGAATGGCAGTTTTTTTACTGCATGGAGGAATGAATTTAAATCTCCGTGCTTATTTTGATTTACTTCTCCAACCAGTCCCTGCTCAGTCAATTTAGGGCTACTAACACCAGTTAAATCGGAAACGGAAAAACTTAGCTTTATGTTAGCACCTCCCAACGTTTTACCGATGGTTAAGCGTTCTCGAACTTTGTTCAACGAGGCTTTTACAATAACGCAATATTTAGCGAACTTCACGTTGTTCTCTGTCTGGAATGTAGCTGGACCTCAAAAGACCATGTTGTAACATCTGCCACTAATATAATTATAGATGCAAGAAGTATGCCAATAATATAACAAATAAAAAACCCTAGTAACTAGGGTTTTTTATTTGTTATATTATTTTATAATTTGATAAAAGCAACACGTGCAACATTTCATTGCAACACTAGCAACACTATTCATTAGCTTAATTTTTTTAATCTTCGCCATAAAGTGGCTCTATTTATCCCCATGATTTTTGCGGCTTGGCTCTGGTTTCCTTTGCACTGGTTTAGGGTTTCCATGATTTCCTCATCACTAATTTTGCGATATTTATGATACTGTGTATCAATATTCTTGACTTTCCTGGTCATGACCAATAATTGTTCAACATCATTTTCGCTAATGCCCTTACCCTCATGTAGGACAATAAGCTGTTCGATAAAATTTTGCAATTCCCGTACATTACCAAGCCAGTGATAGGTTAATAATGGTTGAAAAGTTTTTTTTTATAATAAGATGGTGTGCAGTTTTCTTGCATATCTGTTCTGCCAAAATAATAATATCATCTTCCCGTTCCACCAGGGGGGATAGTAAGGGTGAGAACATTTACTCGGTAAAATAAATCATCCCGAAAAAGTCCCCGTTGGACTGCTTCCCAAAGGTCATAATTAGTTGCAACGATTATCCTAATATCTACAGGAATAATCCTATCATCCCCAATTCTTATTACCTCTTTTTCTTGAATAACTCGGAGTACCTTGGATTGAACAGCTTTACTCATATCGCCGATTTCATCTAAAAAAATAGTACCCCTGTGAGCTAACTCAAAGAGACCCATCTTACCCCCTTTGCGGGCATCAGTGAAACTACCTTCCACATAGTCGAATAACTCACTTTCTAACAAAGACTCAGGAAATGCAGCACAGTTTACCGCTACAAAAGGACCCGTTTCTCTGAGGCTTTAATTATGCATGCCTTGAGCAAACATTTCCTTTCCCGTCCCTGTTCCTCCGGTAATTAAAACAGTAGCATTAGACTTACTAATTTTCCGTGCTTTATAGATAGTTTCTTTAATTTTATCACTTTCTCCAATAATATCCTCAAAGGAATGTTTGGCCACCAAGCCCCGGGTATGCAGTTTTTTACGAAGCCTAGTCTCAATATCTTGAATCTGCTTCAAAGGCTTTAAGGTAATGATATCTCCATCCCCCTGCCCTCGCTTATGGGAAATCTGCTGGACATTGATCAGGTACTGCTGGCAAGCAATGCTTATTAGTTCTTCATTCTTATTAAAATCTGGCAAGAGGGCAGAAAGGGGCTTGCCAATAAAATTTACCTTACCAAAGCCAAAATATTTTTCCACCACGGGGTTGAATTGGGTGATATTCCCATTATTGTCGGTAGCAATGATGCCTTCCGTAACAGAATCCAAAATAGCTTTCAGTCGTATTTGACCTAGGGCTTCTTTACTCCTTAACAAAGCCAGTTCCTCGGCCCTACACAGAGCATCATAAATAGCCCTCTTGCCTGAAGATATTAGAATTCCCTTAAATCCCAATTTTACAGCTAACTCGACGGAGATAGTATCTCCAACAACGACCCTCATCCCTTTTTTCCTATTTTCTCTGAGCCGATTTTCTAATTGAGCTGGATCTTCAAAATGTATCTCCTTAATTTTTAGGTTAAAAAATGCCCCACGGAAGATGCATCATAAAGGGGTGAGAATCCTACTGAATAAGGTTACAGACCATTCATAGCAAGTTGTGCGGCATGGGCAACTCATGCCGTTAGCGTAGACAGCAAGGTAGTAGGCCGAAAGCGAAAGCTGAAGGGATAGGGCCCAGAAGTCCCACCGCACCAAGGTGGGTGCGTCATGGTACGGTGGATGACGATTTACTACTAATTAGGTTAGGAATTTCAGGAGCCGGATATGGCGATCGTAAATCTGTTTTTGTGAAAGTAAAGAAAACAGAACTAATTATAAGCGTGTGCTTAACCAATATCCAATATCCAATATTAAATATAAAATATCCAAAATAATGCTTGAAAATTGCAAATAATTGTTTTATTCTATTTATAGGCAAGATAACTAAATGTTGAAGGGGTAAATAATTAACTATAACTTTTTGTCGAAAGGAGAAATATTAGTGATAGAAAGTTTTAATATTGAACGCCGCCAAATCCACGAGCAGATTTATGAGAACTTAAAAAATGCGATTCTTAATGGCCAAATTAAACCTGGGCAAAAACTTAGTCAGGATGAATTAGCAAAAAGCTTTGGAACTAGTAGGATGCCTATTAGGGATGCTTTGCGCTTATTACAGAGTGACCAATTAGTAGAAACTCTTCCTAACAAAGGCTTTACAGTAGTTGAATTTAGTGAAGAAAAACTGAAGGATACCTTTTTCTTTAGGAGTATTCTGGAAAGAGAAGCGGTAAAGTTAGCTAAGGGGAGGTTGACTTCGCAGGACATAGAAAATCTAGACTTCTTGGTAGCGAAAATGGACGAATGTATTGATCAGGGTAATCTTACGGAGATGCCGCAGTTAAACCATGAATTTCACCTAACAATATATAATGCTATTCCTTCTCAAAAAATGCTAGAGACTATAAAGATGCTATGGGAAGTTTTCCCGCGTTATGCGATGTTTTCTACCAATGAAAATGCAATAGCTTCTCAGACCAAACACAAGGGAATTATCGAAGCTATTAAAGAGGATAACTATGACCTAGCAGCCCAACTTATGGAGAAACATATTCAGATGACGAATGTTTGGCCTAATATTATTCAGAAAGAAGGAATATAATTGAAATCCTTTCTTTTTACCCCTGGAAATAAGCCAGAGATAATGCATAAGTCCCTAAACACAGAGGCTGATGTAGTGATTTTTGATTTAGAAGATTCGGTACCTAATTCAGAAAAAGAGGCTGCTCGGGGCAAAATTATTAGCATACTGGATTCAAATCCTAGTAAGGAGGTTTATGTTCGAGTAAATGGGATATTTACCCCTTGGAGTTTAGAGGATATATTTCATCTTTATCACTATTCCTTTAGCGGGTTTATTATCCCCAAAGTCAACTCTGCAGGTGATATCGAAAAAATAGAGTGGATAATGGATAATCTCTACAATAAAGTGAATGAAAATACTAATAAAAAAAATATAATTCCTATTATTGAAACGCCAGAAGGAGTTTTGAATGCCCAAGAGATCGCGAAGGCTAGCTCACATTTAAAAGGTATAATGTTCGGCGCGGTTGACTACATTCATGAAATAAGGGGGATAGCCGAGGATGAGTTTAGTTTGGTTTATGCTAAGTCACAAGTAGTAACAGCGTGTAGATCGAAAGGTTTGTTACCGATAGATACTGTATATCCGAATTTTAAGGATCAGGATGGACTCGAAAGAGAAAGTCTAAGATCCAGGGCAATGGGTTTTGCAGGAAAGGCATGCATACATCCTTCACAGATATCCATTATCAATCAAGTCTTTAGTCCCAGCTCTACAGAAATTTCTTGGGCTAAAAAGGTATTTGAAGCATACGAAATAGCTAAAAAAAATGGAAAAGGTGTCATTAGTGTGGATGGTTTTATGGTAGATCTACCAGTTGCGGAAAAAGCTAAGGAAATTTTATCCTTAATCAATTATGAAGAGAATCAAAATAGAAAAGGGTGAATAGTTTTGGCAAGAATACTTGAAAATTATGGTTTAGACATATTAAAGGCTGAGGGAATTCTGGTAGTAGAATTTAGTGTAGCTACTTCTCCAGAAGAAGCTGGTGCCTTTGCAGAAAAAATAGGTAGACCAGTAGTAGTAAAAGCCTTGGTGCCCATTGGGAAAAGAGGTAAAGCTGGGGCAGTGAAATTTGCTGATAACTCTCAAGAAGCAACTGAAGCTGCTAGAAGTCTTTTGGGGACAGAGGTAAAAGGTTATCCAGTTAAAAAAGTTTTAGTAGCAGAGAAAGTACAAGCTACAAATGAACTCTATTTTTCCATTTCCATTAATCCGAGTTCAGCACAGATTGCAGTTGTTGTAAGCTTAAGCGGAGGAGTGGATATAGAAGAAGTGGCCGCAAATTCTCCTGAAAAAATAGTAACTTATTTTAGCAATCCTTTAGAAGAATTTGCCTCACATCATAGCTTAGAAATAATGAGTAAGGTCGGTCTAGAAGGTCGGAACCTTGTTAAAGTAGCAGGATTATTACGGAAATTCTATCAGATATTCAATAAATATGATGCAACACTTTTGGAAATCAATCCGCTTTTTATTACCAGCGAAGGAAATGTAATTGTACCTGCCTGTATGCTTAGTGTTGATGATGGTGCTCTTTTCAGACAGAAAGAATTAGCTAATGTAGCCCATGAAGGAAGCGAAAGGTCATGGAAGCCCCTAACGGAAATTGAACGTAGGGTACAGGAGGTTCATGATAAAGACCCTTATCGAGGCACCGCAAGATATACCGAATTGGATGGTGGGGATATCGGTTTTATGTGTGGTGGTGGAGGTGGAAGTCTCTTATCTTTTGACGAAATTCTTGCAGCGGGTGGAAAACCTACAAACTATACCGAGTTTGGGGGCAATCCTCCTGAAGATAAAGTATATGGTCTGGCTAAATGTATACTTTCTAAGTCAAGTGTAAACGGACTTTTTGTTGCCCATAACATTACAAATAATACTCAAGTTGATGTGGAAGCAAGGGGTATAGTTAGGGCTATCAAGGAAATGGGTATTGATCCAGCTACATTTCCAATTGTTACGAGAATGCCAGGTGTCAATGAAGCTGAGGGCTTTCGTATCTTGAAAGAAGCTGGAATTGAATGCTATGGTGAGGAATTAACTATGGCTACTGCTGCAAAAAGAATGGTAGAAAAAATGAAGCAATTACTTTAAAAAGGTGGTGGAAATATGTCAATCCTCCTTAGCGATGATACACGTGTAGTTATTCAAGGTATCACTGGTCGTGAAGCTTCTATGGTTACAGAATACATACTCCAATATGGTACAAAGGTGGTTGGAGGTGTTACACCAGGTAAATCTGGTCAGATGGTTCGCGGTGTTCCAGTTTATAATACTATTAGTGAATTGATGGGAGAACAGCAGGCGAACACCTCCCTAGTTTATGTTCCACCTGGAGCGGTTCTTGATGCTGTACGCGAGGCAGTTGATAGTGGAATAAAATTAATTGTCATTATTACCGAAAACGTCCCTCAGCATGATTCTATAAAGATAAATTGGCTAGCAAAAAAAGCTGGGGCAAAGGTGATAGGGCCTAATTCCGTGGGAATGATTAGTCCTGCACACCATGTAAAATTAGGTGCTATCGGCGGTGATAATACAGAAAGATGTTTTGTACCTGGGACAGTTGGAGTAATATCTCGTAGCGGTGGCATGACGGCGGAAACAGCTTGGATGGTAAAACGAGCCGGTTTTGGAGTAAGTACATGTATAAGTATTGGTGGTGACCCTATTATTGGTACTCCTCCAGTTGAATTATTGAAAATGTTCCAAGAAGATGAAGGTACTGAAGCTGTTGTTATGTTTGGAGAGCCTGGAACCAGTTTCGAGGAAGATGCAGCTAACTTTGTAAAATCAGGTGGATTTACTAAGCCTCTAATAGCCTTTGTTGCGGGGAAGTTCACAGAAAGTATGCCGGAAGGTACTGTTTTCGGGCACGCTGCATCGATTATATCAAAGGGCATGGGAAAACCATCTACTAAGATGAAAAAATTAGAAGAAGCGGGCGCTTTAATTGCATATAGTCATGATGACATAATACCTCTTTTAAAACAAATATTCGAAAAAAGATGAGGTGATTTCATGGAATTATTTGAATTCCAAATGCCTACAAAAGTTGTTTTTGGTTCTAATACAATCCACAAAGTAGGAGAAGAGTTAGCGAAGCTAGGGGGGAGTAAAGTATTAGTTATTATTGACCCCATTGTCCATAAGTCGGGTTCTGTTGGTGCCATTTTTAATAATCTCGAGCAAAAAAGAATTCCTTATGGAATCTTTAATCAGGTTGAACCTGAGCCAAGTATTGAGTCGGTAGAGGCTGCATTTTCTGAGCTGAAATCAGGTGGTTTTGATATTATTCTTGCTGTAGGTGGTGGGAGTTGTCTAGACACAGCTAAGGCTGTTGGTGTCTTAGCTACAAATCTGGGTAATATCCAAGATTATGCTGGTTGGAATAAGTTTAATAATAAGCCCATACCTCTAATTGCTATTCCAACAACAGCTGGGACTGGTTCTGAAATGACAGATGCAGCCGTAATCACTAATAAAAAACAAAACGTTAAGTTTACTATTAAACATGATATTTATAATCGACCCTCTGTTGCTATTCTAGACCCATGTGTTTTACGAACTGTCCCTAAGGGTTTAGCTGTTACAACTGGATTTGATGCCTTGGCACATGCGGTTGAAGCTTATACCTCTTTAATGTCTACACCTTATTTAGATGCATTTTCTCTTTATTCCATTGAGCTTATTGGCAAGCATTTGCATAATTTTGCACTAGATCGTAGTGACGAAGAAGCAGCTTCGGGTATGCTCTTGGCTAGTAATATGGCTGGCATTGCTTTTCCTATAGCGGGTACGGGAAATTGTCATTGTATAGGTAGATTTCTGGGAGGAACACATCCTATTTCTCATGGTATGTGCTGTTCTATTATTTTGCCTCATGTTGTTGAATTTAATTATGCTTATTCCATAGAAAAATTTAAGAAAATAGCAATGGCTCTAGGTGCAGATGTGCATGGTTTAAGTTCTAAAGAGGCAGCATACCAGGCAGTTGTAGCTATTAAAAAGCTGGCTCTAGATGTTGGATTACCAAGTACTGTTCGAGAATTCAATTCCGAACTAAATATTGATTCTGAATACATTGCTGATGAATGTTCTAAGTCCTGGTATAACAAGTTTAATCCTAGATTTACGACTAAAGAAGATTTTATTCAATTAATTAAAAAAATAGCTAGCTAAATACTATTGTTCGAATAATTTAACGGGAGGGTGATTAGTTGTGAAAATGAAAGGTGCAGATATTATTACCGATTATCTAATCAAGGAAAAGGTTCCTTATGCAGTTGGAGTTTGTGGGCATGGAATAGTTGGTTTATTAGATTCTTTATATGAGAGGTCTGATAAGATCAAGACCATTTCTGTTCGCCATGAACAGGCTGCAGGATATATTGCAGATGCATATTTTAGAGTAAAACATGAACCAATTGCTACTTTTACTTCCTGTGGTCCTGGTTCAACAAATCTGGTTACACCTCTAGCCGGAGCATACATGGATTCATCCGCATTTTTGGCCATAAGTGGCAATGTCCCCACCTCTCAATTTAACCGGGGGCCATTTCAGGAAACAGGTCGTTATTTTCAAGGGGATTTTCCCTCAGTTATCCGGCCTTATGTTAAAAGGAGTTTTCAACCTACCCGCGTAGAGATGGTTCCTCTAGCAGTACGGCAGGCCTATAAAGAATTAACAAATGGCAAACCTGGTCCAGTAAACCTTGATGTTCCGTTTAATGTTTTCCAGGAAGAAGCTGAGGTAAACTTGGATGAACCAGCAAATTATCGTTGGAATGAAAAACAACGTTCTCAAGGAGACCCAGAAGCTTTAGAAAGTGCTTTGCAAATGCTTGCCAAAGCGGAAAAACCCCTAATTGTTGCTGGATATGGTGCCGTGCTTTCTGAAGCAGGGCAGGAGATTCTCGATTTTGCTAAATTCATGAATATTCCAGTACATACAAGTCCTATGGGTAAGGGAATAATTGACGAAACACATCAACTTTGTCTTGGTGCAACAGGTAGAAATGGAGCCTATGCTGCAAATGAAGCAGGTAAAAGATGTGATGTTCTTTTAGCTCTTGGTACCAGTTTTGATGATAGGTCTACTAGTGCTTGGTTAGAAGGTTATACATATTCAATGGAAAAAACCAAACTTATCCATGTTGATATTGACCCCAGAGAAATAGGCAGAAACTATCCATTTGCTCTTGGTATCGTTGGTGATGTAAAGCTCGTAGTTAAACAACTCTCTTTAATGGCTAAAAATGTTTTTTCAGTAGAAAAACCAAACTATCAAGCGTGGCATGGTCAAATTAACGAATGGCAGCAGATTTGGCAGGAATACAAAGAGCCTCTTCTTAATTCAGATGCAGAGCCTATAAGACCAGAGAGGATAATAGGTGATATACGCAAAGTTTTACCTCGTAATGGTATTTTCTTATCGGATGTTGGAGTTCATCATAATTGGGTTGTTCAATACTGGGATACTTATGAAACACAAACCATACTTCAGGCATGGGGATTCGCAGCTATGGGTTTCGCTACTTGTGGAGTTCTTGGAGCTAAGTTAGCTGCACCTGAGCGTCCGGTTGTTGCTTTGTGCGGTGATGGTAGTTTTATGATGACGCCACATATCTTAGCTACTGCAGTAGAATATAACATACCTGCAGTATGGGTTATATTTAATAACTTTGCCTATGGTTCTATAAGGGACCTACAGCTTGGTTATTTTGGTGGCAGAGAACTTGTTACCAGTTTTGTAAAAGAACAAACAGGAGAAATGTATAATCCTGATTTTGTCCGTCTTGCTAATGCCTTTGGTGTAGAAGCCAATAAAGTTATAAGACCACAGGATTTAGCTGGTGCAGTTGAGTATGCTCTGAAACTTAACCAGCCCTACGTAATTGAAGTAATTGTTGATAGAGATATTAAGCCTGTCGGTACTGGCTCGTGGGTATTACCACCGTTTAGACACCCTGAACCAAATTTTAAGCCTAGGAGGTAATGAAAATGAAAATGAAAATAGGCATCAATACCTATTCCTTTCTTTGGAATGATACTCTTGAGAATAGTGTCAATATTTTAGCTGAACATGGCTTTAAAGCTATTGAGTTTTTAGTTTCTCCTCCTCAGTTTTATCTAAATGATTACAAACCAGGTATGTATTCGAATATCAATAAGATTCTAGAACAAAACGGGATGGAAGTATTGGCTTTAAATATCCCGGGTCTGGATATTAACATGGCTAGCCCTTTCCCGGAAATGAGAAAAATGAGCATTGATTTATATAAGAAATTAATTGATATTGGTCAAGAACTTAATGCGAAAATTATTGTTGTAGTTCCCGGCAAGAGACATCCCCTACTGCCTCCTGATTTTGAATTAATTTATGGTTATGCGAGAGAATCAGTTATGCGGATTATGGATTACGCAAGTAATACTGATATGACTATTGGTATTGAAACTGTACCTTCAATTTTCCTTGATAAAGTTAAGGATGTAAAACGATTAGTTGATGATATAGGTAGTCCTAAAGCTAAAGTCGTTTATGATGTTGCTAATGTATTTATGCAAGAGGACCCTGCTGAGGCATTAAAAATTGTCAAAGATGATCTGTGTTTAGTTCATATTTCTGATACGAAAAAAACTAAATGGGAGCATAATGTAATCGGAACTGGTGATGTTGACTTTGCATCTATTATTAAATCTTTAAATGATATTAACTACAATGGACATATTGTACTAGAAATTATTGATGATAAGGGTATAAAAGGTACTTTAGAAAGTATGGAGGAACTTAGGAAAAAGGGTTGGAATGTGTAAGAAACAATATGGAAAATAATCCTAATATGAAGAATTATTATTAAACTAATATTTAAAGGAAGTGGATTATGAAAATAGGAATCAATACATATTCCTTTTTATGGACGGAGACTCTGGAAAGTAGTGTTAGGACTTTAGCAGAATATGGTATCAAGTCTATTGAATTTTTGGTTTCTCCCCCTCACTTCTATCTAAGTGATTATAAGCCGGGTATGTACTCTAGGATTAACAAAATTATGGAAGCAAACAGGATGGAGACCTTAACTATGAATATTCCTGGGCTCGACATTAATATGGCAAGTCCATACCCGGAAATGAGGAAAATGACAGTTGATCTTTATAAAAAGACGATTGATATTGGATTGGAATTAAACTGCAAAATGCTTTTAGTTGCACCAGGCAAAAGACATCCCCTTCTACCTCCGGATTTTGATTATGTTTATCAGCTAGCTCGCGATTCTGTTTTAAGAGTACTCGACTATGCTAGTAAGACAAATATAATTTTGGGAATTGAAACTTTGCCAAGTCTTTTCTTAGAAAAAACTAGTGATTTAAAAAAATTTGTAGATGATATCGGTAGCGATCAGGTAAAAATTTGTTTTGATGCCGCAAATGTCTTTATGCAGGAGGATCCTGCCCAAGCAATTTATGAGGTCAAGGATAAACTCTGTCTTGTGCATGTTTCAGATACCCGAAAGACAAGATGGGAGCATAATGTCATTGGTACTGGTGAAGTTGACTTTACTGCCTTTGGGAATGCTCTGAAAAATATTGGCTATAACGGTGATGTGGTATTGGAAGTAATTAATGACAAAGGTATAGCTGGAATTCAAGAAAGTATATTGCAATTAAAAAAGAAAGGTTGGAGCCTATAATGAGTACAAAAATGAGAGCCGTTGCAAAGATCAAACCGGGTTACGGTAATATGGGTATTGTCGAAATGGATAAACCAAAAATCCAAAAGCCCTATGATGTACTTATTAAGGTAAAGTCGGTAGGTATGTGTGGCACAGATGTTTCTATTTATAAATGGACACCTACTGTGGAAAAGGAATATCACCCAAATCTACCTAATGTGATTGGTCATGAATTTGCGGGAATCGTAGAAGCTGTTGGTAGTGCAGTTACTGGAATAAAGGTTGGAGATCATGTTACAGCTAATGAACATATTTTTTGTGGAACATGTGAATATTGTCTAGCTGGAATGGAATGCATCTGTCAAACCCGTCCTATCCTAGGGTGTCATATTAATGGTGGTATGACTGAATATATTGTTGTACGGGAAAAAAACTGTTTTATTCTTCCGGAAAATGTATCTCTGCATGCAGGTGCACTTGCAGAGCCGTTATCAGTATGCATTCATGCAATAGAGAGAGTGCCTGTGAAACAGGATGATATTGTAGCTATCCTTGGCGCTGGGGCTATTGGGTTGGGTTTAGCTCTTGTTTTAAAAGGGCTTGGAGTAAAAAGGTATTTTATCATTGGCTTAGAAAAGGATAAGGCACGTTTAGAGGTAGCTAAAGAGTTTGGGGCACATCCCATTGTACTAGGAGAAGACGAACCGCTTACAGTTATACAAAATATAACCGGGAAGAAAGGACCTAATATTGTCTATGAATGTTCTGGTGCTATTGCAGCAATAAAAATGGCCATCGATATTTGCCGCCCTGCAGGTAGTATAGGACTAGTTGGTATAGCAAGTAAAGCTCAAGAAATCGATACTTCCCGGTTAGTATTCGAAGAAAAAACAATTGTTGGCTGTAGAGCCTTCTATCATAAAACTTGGGAAACGACAATGAAATTAATGGAGACAATTGGTAATGATGCAGAAAAACTGATAACCCATCGCCTGCCGCTTGATGCATATGATGAGGCTTTGGAATTAATTCAGTCAGGAAAGTGTATTAAGACAATAATAGAACCATGATTGATTTAAAACAATACTTGGAAGAGGATAATAGGTCATAAATATTAGCTCAAAGTGTTTCAATTTTCTAAAAACAAAGAGGAGGTAAAATTATGGTTGATATGTTTTCAATAAAAGATAAGGTAATTATTGTTACTGGTTCTGGGAAAGGTATTGGTTATGTTTATGCAAAAGGCTTGGCAGAGAAAGGGGCTAAAATTGCTATTTGTGACATAAACCAGGAAAACCTAAATAAAGTCGAGCAGGAATTTAAGGGAGCGGGTTATCAAGTTGTCTCTCAAAAGGTTGATATAACTAACCAGTCCGAGATAGAAAATTTTGTAAAAGAAGTTATTAATAATTTTGGTAAAATAGATGTTTTAATAAACAATGCAGGTGTATTACTTCGTCGGTTACCGGAAGAAATGCTGGAAAATGAATGGGATTTTATAATGGATATCAATGTTAAAGGGACATTTCTTTTTTCCCAAGCAGTTGGTAAAGAAATGATAAAAGCTGATTGCGGTGGAAAGATCATTAATATTTCATCTCAGGCAGGGGTTCGTGCAGCAGACCGTAGATTGGGATATTGTACATCAAAGGCTGCTATTATCCACTTTACAAGGACCCTTGCGAATGAATGGGGTAAGCATAAAATTAATGTTAACGCCATTGGTCCTGGTTACATAAAAACAGATATGAATACAGATCTAAGGGCTGACCCGGTTCGGTATGCCAAAATGAAACAGGAAGTGCCATTAGGGGACTTTGGGGAACCTGAAGACATTTTAGGAACTATATTTTACTTATGCTCAGGGGCTTCCGACTATGTTACAGGTCAGATTATTTTTGTTGATGGTGGAATAACAACCCAATAAGAAAGAAAATTATCCTAGACTTAAGATCTCTTGTAACAAAAGAAATGAGGTGTTGTGATTGCAATATCTATATTCATATATAAAGTTCATGGACAGAATTAATAAGTTAATAATGCGGATTGTAGCACTTCTATTAGCAATTATATTTGTTTTATTATTTGCTCAAGTGATTTTTCGGTTTGTCATAAATCAGTCGTTTAGCTGGTCTGAAGAAGTCGCTAGATATCTAACTATATGGATGGTCTTTTTAGGAGTAGCCATTGGTGTAAGAAAACAATCACTTATTGCAGTTGAAGTTGTCGTTCAAAGTGTACCAAAGAAAATTAAAACTATTCTCAAAGTTATGGTACTTTTAATCACATTGGTGTTTAGCGTTTTCTTGATAGTATTTGGGAAAAAAATAAGCATGATGTCAATTCATGATGTTTCTACTGCTCTAAGTATGCCTATGTGGATAGCTTATGCCGCTATACCAGTTGGAGGAATCTTAACCTTCTTAAATACATTTGTTGCCCTGATTGAAACTTTGGCTGAAAGAGAGGGGGATTAAACTTGTTAGGTTTTTTGCTTGTTCTTTTGTTTGTTCTATTGTTTATGGGTTTACCTGTTGCTTTTGCATTAGCATCAACTTCGATCCTTACAATTGCAATTTTTACTGATATACCCCTTTCGATTACGGTGCAAAGGATGTTTGGTTCCCTTGATTCTTTTCCTCTTTTAGCTATACCCTTATTTATACTAGCAGGTACTTTAATGGCAACAGGAGGTATTTCAAAGAGGCTTGTTAACTTAGCTTCAGCCTTTATCGGACATATTCCAGGAGGATTGGCCGGAGTAACAATTATTGCATGTATGATTTTTGGAGCCATTTCCGGATCTAGTGCTGCCACCTGTGCAGCAATAGGTGGAATCATGATTCCTGTTATGATTGAAAAAGGGTACGGAAGGACATTCTCTGGGGCGACTACTGCAGTGGCGGGAGAATTGGGCTCAATCATTCCACCGAGTATTCCTATGATCCTCTATGGAGCTACTACAGGTACTTCGATAGGAGCCTTATTTGTAGCAGGTATAGTACCAGGTATCTTTCTTGCTATTATTCTAATTATTTTTGTTTTGATTGTATCAAAACGGAAGGGGTTGGTCGGAGAGATTAAGACAACATGGAAAGAACAATGGGAGGCAATAAAAGATTCAACATTAGCTTTGTTTATGCCTTTTATTATCTTAGGAGGAATTTATGGGGGAGTCTTTACTCCAACAGAGGCTGCAGCGGTAGCTGTGGCATATGCATTGTTCATCGGGATATTTATTTACAAGGAGTTAAAATTGAGAGATCTAGTGAAAATTTTTCACGAAGCAGCATTAACAACAGCCACTATAATGGTAATAATTGCAGCAGCTGGGGTATTTAGTTGGTTTCTAACTATAAATTCGATTCCTCAACAAGTAGCAACCTTAATTATAGGTTTTACGGATAACGCAATGACCTTTTTACTAATTATAAACTTATTGTTACTTATTGTTGGAATGTTTTTTGAAGCTAGTTCAGCAATTCTTATTTTAGCACCTATTTTATTCCCAATTGCTTTGAAGTATGGAATAGATCCTGTTCATTTAGGTTTAATCTTTACTGTTAATTTATCTATGGGAATGATAACACCTCCCGTAGGAGTAGATCTGTTCATATCATGTAAGATAGCAGGCATTTCTCTTGAGGAAATAACAAAGGGTGTTTTACCTTTCTTTGTGTTAATAATAATTCATCTTTTACTAGTTACCTATATACCAAGTTTCAGTCTCTGGTTACCAAATTTAATGAAGTAAGAAAGGAATCCTAATTAATATAGGGGGAGGTGTTGATTAAGTTAAATATAATAATAATTCATAGTTTCCAAGAATGTTTTACAAAATTTTATTTTGGAGGGATTTAGTATGTTTAAAAAGTACGGGCTAATTTTACTATTAATGTTAATTATTGCTACTGTTTCTTTAGGTTGTGGTGGAGGTGCAGAAAAAACAACTCCACAAGAAAGTCCAAAACAAGAGAGTCCCAAAGAGGTTTATAGCTTAAAACTTGGTCATAATGTTACTCCGGACAGTGCTGTGGATCAAGGAGCTCACAAATTTAAGGAACTAGTTGAGAAAAAGACTGATGGACAGGTACAGGTAACTATTTTTCCTTCTGCACAGCTTGGTAGTGAAATAGATATGGTCAAAAATATGGGCATGGGAGCTATTGATATTGTAGTTCCAGGAGATGGCGCATTTGGAACATACACTCCTAAATTTCAGAGTCTAGTATTACCGTTTGTTTTCTCGAATGTTGATCATATGGACAGAGTATACAATGGCGAAATTGGCAAAGAGATGGATGCAACGTTTCGCCAAACTGCAAATTCAACTATATTAGCAGTTTGGCATAGAGGTCCTCGTAATTTAACAGCTAATGAGGCAAAACCAACACCCGATAATTTAAAAGGTATGAAACTTAGGGTTACTACAATTCCTATTATTGTATCTGCTTGGGAAGCTATGGGCACAAATCCAACTCCAATAGCTTTTCCAGAGTTATTTGTTTCATTACAACAAGGTGTAGTTGATGGACAGGAGAATCCGTTGGACTTGATTTATACATCTAATTTTCATGAAGTACAAAGTCATATAATGCTAACTGAACATACATATTCTCCGTGGTTGTTTATGATGAATGTAGATAAATATAATAGTTTTCCAGAGGATGTTCGCAAAAAATTTGATGAGGCTCTTGCAGAAGCAACAGCTTTCCAAAAGCAACTTGTTAAAGATTCGGAAGCTGATTACCTTAAAAAACTTAAAGATGCTGGAGCAAATGTTATAGAAGTAGATAAGGAACTGTTTATGAAAAAATACGCCGATAGTGGCAACATAGAAAAATTAGCTGAAAAATATCCAGAGATACCCGATTTAATGAAACGTGTAATGGCATTGAAATAAACGTATTGAAGTTACCAACAATGTTGTTTTGTTATATCATTTCATCCCCCTTTTAATTTTGGAGGTCTGGTGAGCACCGGGCCTCTAAAATTTTTGGAAAATTTCAAAATCATAAGTTAAGTTAAATATAAATAACGTTAATTTAGAAATACGCTAAGAGAAAAGAGGAAATGCGAGGAGGATAGGAATGGGAATGAGAACATTTAAGGATTTAAACCATTATAATATTTCGGCAGGGATTATATCGGGTTTATTAGCCATAACAGGACCACCAGCCATCATTTTACAAGCATCTTTTAACGGGAATTTTACAATTACTCAGACTATTCTTTGGATGTCTTCCATATATGTATTCGGTGGAATCTTTAGTATTCTGATTCCTTTATACTACCGTATGCCAATTGTTGGTGCTCATACTATTACGGGTGTAACTTTTCTAGCAACAGTTACTTCACAATTTACCTATCAGGAGTTAATAGGTTCATATGTTATAGCAGGTTTATTAATGTTTCTAATTGGCTATTTTGGTGCTTTTTCAAAATTAATTGATTATGTACCGAAACAGATAATTGCGGCAATGTTGGCAGGAATGATTATGAAATATATGGTCAATTTTGTAGTAGCTTTTAATGAGTTAACAGTGATTGGTTGTCTATCATTGGTTTCCTTTTTTATTTTTAGCAAGTGGAATAAGTGGATACCCCCTGTAATTGCCGCAATTTTTACCGTATTAATTCTAGTACTTTTGACAGATCAATTAAATAGCAGTGAACTTGTAACTTCTTTTGTTTTTCCGCAAATTCAACTTCCGCATTTTAGTCCGCGTGCTTTTCTTTCGGTTTCAGTTCCTCTTGTTCTACTTATTTTAAGTAATGATGCAGCTGTTGGGCTTGGTGCCTTAGAACAGAATGACTATAAGCCGCCAGTCAACCGAGTAATTACCTTAAGTGGAATTTTTACAATTATAGCAGGTTTTTTCGGTGGCCAATCAGCAAATGTTGCAGGAATGATGTCCGCTGTTTGTTCTGATGAACAGGCAGGTCCTAGGGAGCAAAGATATATAGCGGCGATTGTTTCAGGAACTATTCTGATTACATTTGGTATATTTTCTTGGAAACTAGTTCCGTTTATTCAGGTTTTACCACAATCACTTGTTTCAATTCTTCTTGGCTTTGCCCTTTTAGGTGTTTTTGGTAATAGTTTGCATCTGAGTTTTTCTAATCCAACAATGAAAATTAGTACGGCATTTGCTTTAATTATCGCTGCAGCAAATATTACAGTTTTAAATATTAGTTCACCCGTTTGGTCTTTGTTAATCGGTACATTTATTGCAAGATATATAGAAAAACAAGATAAACAATAATTTTTACTTCAGCCAAAAAGTAATCTAGATTTAGGTTTGGTCATTGCCTATTGCGTTGTCATGAATATGTAGGACAGCGGGAACAGTTAAGATAGTAGTTATGTTGCTAAGATAACAAACATAGAGTCCAGAGCCTCCTCCTTCTGGATGAGAAAATTCTCTCCCTGAGTGCTGGTGAGCACCAATGCATCAAAATAAGATGTAAATTACCTACAAGTGGACGTATTCTATTTAATGTATTTCTCTAGTTCTCATCCAAATTGGTAGCATTACTTTCCAGGAATAGGCTTGGCAAGGACTTGTATAAATAAGTCAATATACGCAAGGTGAGTGGTCTCTACGATTCTTCAACTTTGTTGAGAATATTCTCTGGGTTGGAGTAGGCAATAATTGCCAAGCGTAGATGCTCTTTCACGTTCACCCGCAAGGTACTTAAAGCGAATAAAACCAGTGTTTAGCCCTGCCGTCTTCTCAATAGAACCCAAGAACTTCGTAGTAGCTATAGGTTTTTTTATTAATAGGTGTAGTTAATTTTTCTAAAAAATATGTACTTTCGTGTAACAAATTAGGGACAAACGTTTTTAAATTAGGTTAACTGTACCCTCGGCATAAATAAATTTGGTAAAAATGTCGTCAAATTGGGTATTAAATAAGTTAAAGACGAGGAGGTGTTAGCGTGGAAAATAAACTCAAATTCGATAAAAAAGGACGCACTGAACTAAGGTCTTTAAAAGAGCTTAAAAAAAACCAAGCATTAGTTTAAGCCACAGAAATGTCAGCAGCTTTTATTAGACCAAGGGAAATCAGAAGTTTTGCCGCCTGTTTAACAGCTTTCTCTTTTTGCTTGCCCACCATTTCTTGTGGCATATCAATTTTATACAGGTCACTTGGATTAAATACTTCACCAGTAACAAACATATGGTATATGGCGGTGAGTATCATCCTTGCAATAGCGATTATGGCTCTTTTTTTGCCTCTCCTTTTATATATGCGTTCGTACTTGATTTTGTAGTAAGGAGACTTATCCGATTTCACGGCTGCATGGGCAACTTGTACCAATGCAGGTTTGAGGTAAACTCCGGCACGTGTAATACGGACAGATTTCTTCTTGCCAGCAGATTCATTATTGCTAGGCGTTAATCCCGCCCAGCAGCACAAACGCTTGGAGTTGGTAAATTGAGACATATCTGTGCCAATCTCGGAGATAATGGTGATTGCAGATGCTCTGTTAATTCCGGGAATGGTACAGAGAAGTTTAATTGCACCTTCATAAGGTTCGACCAACCTATCAAGCTTTTCGTCCAGTTCAGCGATGGATTTGGTAACGTAGTCAAGGTGGGAACGAACCATTATCATACGCTCTTTTTGTGCCTGAGTCATATGATATCCTTCAATAGATTCAACCACGGTATCTGCTTTTTTCTTCAGTGATTTCTGGAGAAGAGAAGTACAATATTCCGGGTCGAAGGTATCAGAGGAAATCAGATAGTCCGTGATGGAAGTGGCAGATTTGCCGAACATGTCGGAAACGACAGCATCAAGGGCTACATTACAGACGGTGAAAGCGTTTTGGAAACGGTTCTTTTCACTGCTTCTACAAGAAACAAGTTTGGACCGGTAGCGAGTGTATTCGCGAAGAATGCGGATTGATTTGCCGGGAATATAACTTCCCGGTACTAAACCAAGACGGAAAAGATCACCAATCCATTTGGAATCTTTTTTATCATCCTTATTTCCTTTTACAGCCTTCACCCATTTGGGTTGGCAACAGTGATACGGATGGTATTTTCCAAAAGATTGTAGACAGGAACCCAATATTTGCCTGTGGATTCCATGCATACATCATAGCAGTTGTTGTCAATTAACCACTGCTTGAATTGGAGAATGGAATTGTTAAAAGTTGAAAATCTTTTTTAGAAAAGTGGCTGAAAAATTAGTAGGTTTTGGTGTCCAATGTATTGGGTACGATCCATTTATAAAAGAACAGATTATTAATGCCGGTTATGCGGAAATAAAAATAGTGGAATTTGACGAAATATTGAGGCAATCAGATGTTGTTGCCATACATACACCATTAACATCGCATACCTTTAATTTGTTTAATAAAAACACATTTGATAAAATGAAGCCTAATGCATGTATTATTAATGCAGCAAGGGGTGGAATAGTTAATCAATATGATTTATACAATGCTAAAAAGAGCAAAAGATCTTAGGTGCGGCATTAGATGTTTTTGAGCAGGAACCCGCTCCTATTAACCCAGAGCACCCACTGCTTTCACTTAAAGATAGAATTCTAGTTACGCCGCACATTGCTGCATTTACCGAAGAGGCGCAAAGAAAAATAGCATTAGCTGTTACAGAAGATGTAGTTAATGGGTTGTTATATGGGAAACAAAGATATTTGGTCTCCGAGTGTAAAAAAATACCTAAGGAGCAATATTAACTAATTGTTAGTGTAGTAATTAATAGCTTTGATATCGGTAAGGTTTATCTGCCTAAGGTCAGTCATACATCAAAGTCATTTGAAGATCTCCTTTTGGCTATAAAGAATAAAGGTTTAAAGATAACCGAAGCCAAGGGGGGAATTGCCCTGGATATAGGTGACAGTGCCGCTGCAGTTTTTGTTGCACCTAATAATAGCAGCTATCCAGACTTAAATAATTATAGTGCTGTAGTAAAGGTAACCTATGGTGACTAGTTTTTTATTTACCGGTGATGCCGAGGAAAAATCCGAAGGGGAAATGCTTATCCAATCTCGAACACAGTTAAAGACTGATGTCTTAAAGGTTGGTCACCATGGCAGCAGTACCTCGACCAGCCAGCCTTTTTTAGACATAGTAGCACCTAAATATGCTGTAATCTCGGTTGGTAAGGGAAATGACTACGGGCATCCCCATCAGGAGATAATACAAAGACTTGAAGAAAAAGGTGTTCAGTATTTTCGCACTGACCTCCAGGGGACAATTATTATGCAAAGTGATGGCAAAGATATAAGTTTTAATGTAG
>JUEF01000139.1 GCA_000802045.1 Peptococcaceae bacterium BICA1-8 | reverse complement strand
CTATGGTCTATGGTCTATGGTCTATGGTCTAATTTTGTCATTCTCAGCTTAACAATAGTTATTAAATAATTGCCGTGTTTAGCCGTGTGCCCCGAAGGGGCCCGTGGTTAATAACAGATAACGTCAAAAAAAGGACTGAATAATCAGTCCTTAGGATCTTACTTGGCGCAAATCTTTAATTCTAGCAGCTTTACCGGACCTTTCACGTAAGTAATATAATTTAGCTCTTCTTACACGGCCTCTGCGTAAAACGGTAATTTTATCAATGCGGGGAGAATGAATTGGAAAACAACGTTCTACTGCAACACCATAAGCAACACGGCGAACAGTAAAAGTTTCACTTAAACTTGAACCACGGCGTTTTATAACAACACCTTCAAAAGCCTGAATACGTTCTCTGGTGCCTTCCACAACTTTCACATCAACACGAACAGTATCACCAGGTTTAAAATCGGGCAATTCTTTCTTCAGTTGTTCAGCTTCAATAATTCTAATGATATCCATGGGAATTTCCCTCCTTCCTCTATGAACGTTCTTATCTTACCACCTATTAAGATAGCGGACCGTCCGTTTTCAACACCGTTGGAAATTATATCATAAATATTTGAATTATACAAGGTCTACCACCATTTTTCACCACATAGTCTATCCAAAATGATGGCCACAGCACTTCTGACTGAGAGATGATTATATTCACCAGCACCCCAAATCGGGTATAAACGAAAGTCAGCTTTTTCAACCTCTTCTTTAGCTAAACCCCAGCCAGTACCAAATAAAAGAAGAAAATTACAGTCTTCATTATTTGAAATTTCCTTTCTCATCTCAAAATAGCTAGTAGAATCAGAGAAAACTCTTGCATCAGTAACAATAGACTTAATTTGCTGAGGATAATATTTCCTAATATCCTCTTCTACAGCTTCGATGTTTTCTTTAATTAAAACCTTTTCTAGCGCAGTTTTACGGTCTGGATTGTATACACTACCATAACCTTCCTGCCAATATTGCAATATTTCGTTGGCTATTTCCGCCTGTGTTTCTAAAGGGTGAATAATATAATATTTTTCTATTCCATATGTTGCAGTTGTCCTAGCAATGTCATGAATATCAAGATTTGTAATTGATGTAGTAATTATTTCCATGTTTTTATTATATACAGGGAAATGCACTAATCCGATAAAAATTTTACCCATCAGTTTGTTCCTCTATTTCTATTTCTCTTAGTAGACTTCTATCTTCCTCACTTAACTTGTACACTGATAATAGATCAGGTCTTTTCGTTAAAGTCCGCCTTAAGGACTCTTTATAACGCCACTTTTTAATATGTTCATGGTTTCCAGATAACAAAACCTCCGGAACCTCAATATTTCTAAACTCCCTTGGTCTAGTATAATGGGGATACTCAATAAGTCCTTGATAAAAGGAGTCCTCTTCAAATGATTGGCTTTCTTTAATAACACCAGGTATTAAACGGGCTATCGAATCTATCATAACCAAAGCAGGTAATTCCCCACCAGTCAATACATAGTCTCCTATGGAGTATTCTTGAGTACAAAAAGCTCTAATCCGCTCATCAAAGCCTTCATAATGTCCGCAAATAAATACTATTTTACTCTTTTGAGCTAGTAATTTGGCATGTTCCTGCTTAAATACCTTACCCTGAGGTGATAATAGGATAATTTCTTGGTCCGGATCATTCATAGGTATATTTGCCTCTAAAGCTGTGACAATAGGCTCAGGCTTTAGAACCATGCCTGCTCCTCCGCCAAAAGGATAATCATCAACGGAATTATGTTTATTTTGAGCATAATCTCGAAAGTTTATAAAAGAAATATTTAATAACCCTTTCTGCCTTGCTTTATATAAGATGCTAGCGTTTAAAGGGCTTTCAAACATTTCAGGAAAAATAGTTAAAACCTTAATATCCAATATACCCCACCTCAATCCACCAATCCTTCTGGTAAACTGACAACCATCTTCTTTTCATTCAAGTCAATTTCTTGAACTATTGATTTTAGGGCTGGAATTAAAATTTCTTTTCCATTTCCATTATTTTTAACTACGTAAACATCATTACTGCCTGTTTGGATAACATTTTGAATTTTTCCAAGAAGCATTTCTTTTTCAAATACGTCTAATCCAATTATTTGAAAAATAAAATAATGATTTACCGGCAATTCTACCAACTGCTCTTCTTCAATACATATGTAAATATTGCGAAACTTTTCAGCTGATGACATATCTGGTACTTCCTTAAAGCTAAGAATAACAACATTCATATGTCTGCGCACACTGGATATATGCATTTTGGTATATCCGTCAGGCATTAAAAAATAAACATACATTAATTTCCTAAACCGTTCAGGGTCGTCTGTTAGAGGGAAAACCTTAAGTTCCCCTTTATTACCAAATGTACTCATAATTTGACCAACTTTAATCATTAAACCAACCCCATCGTTAAAATTAGTGGCTAGTGGCTAGTGGCTAGTGGCTAATTTCTTATTTCCATCACTATTCCGTCTTTAAGAACTACTTCAACCCTGTTTAGACCATCAAAATTATCACCAACTTTTATTTCCATAGGTCCATCAACTGTACCCTGGACTATCTCTTCATCTAAATTAAGTTTACTAATAATTTTTAGTTGGTCTAAAAGCTGTTGTTTGTAGGAAGTAAGTTTTTCTTTTTCGGTATCGATTTGCTGTTTTATTTGATTTATTTGAGGGTGTCCTTTTAAAGTTAATTCAGTTATAGTTTTTTTTGTTTGTTTATCAAAATTTTCTATGTCAACTTCAACTTTTTTTAAAGCTTCCTGAATTTCTAATGCGGCTTTTTTCTGGAAGTTTTCAGTTACTATCTGTTTGACTACTATTGTTCTCATTACATTTATTTTCTCCATTTTTTAGCTCTCCTAACAAAAAAAATGAACACTCTATCACTTAGGAAAAATAGGGGCTATTAGCCCCTATTATTGTATAATCTCAACAACTACTTTTTTGCCTTCCCGCGTTGCAGCAGCTTTAACTACTGTACGGATAGCCTTAGCTATTCTTCCCTGTTTGCCGATAACTTTCCCCATATCTTCAGAAGCAACAGTAAGTTCTAAAACAATAGAACGGTCACCTTCTACTTCCTTTACTTGCACCTGGTCGGGATTATCCACCAAAGATTTAGCTAAAAATTCTACTAATTCCCGCACGTGCTACACCCCCTAATCGTAATACTATTTATTACTTATACCAGCTTTTTTAAATAAAGATTTTACTGTATCCGAGGGTTGGGCACCAGTGTTAATCCACTTTAAGGCTTTTTCAGCATCAATATTAATAATAGCAGGTTCTTTAGTTGGATCGTAAGTACCAATCTCCTCGATAAAACGTCCATCTCTAGGAGCACGGGAATCAGCTACTACAACACGGTAAAAAGGGTTTCTTTTAGCACCCATTCTTTTAAGTCTAATCTTTGTTGCCATTTATTTCACCTCCTTTAAAGGAAAGGGGACACACCTCTTTTGAAGTCATCCTTTGAAGTCGAGGGGCGTCCCCAACTAATGAAAGGGGACCTGCATTTCTTCTATTTTACATAAAAGGCAGTTTGAGCTTACCTTTTTTGCCTTTTCCAGAAGCCATACCTGATAGCTGCTTCATCATTTTTTGAGCCTGTTCAAACTGTTTTAATAACCTATTAACATCTTGTACTTTTGTCCCACTACCTAAAGCAATCCGCTTTCTTCTGCTTCCATTAATTTTATGAGGATTTCTTCTTTCATCTTTAGTCATGGATTGAATAACAGCTTGAAACCTTACAAACTCTTTTTCATCAAATTCAAGACCTTTTAATTTTGCTTTGTTCATCCCTGGAATCATATCCATAACCTGATCTAGGGGACCCATATTTTTCATCTGCTGCATCTGGGTCAAGAAATCCTCCAGTGTAAATTCAGCTTTTAAAAGCTTTTGCTGAAGTTCCTGGGCTTGTTTCGAATCAAAATTTTCCTGAGCCTTTTCAATTAAAGTAAGGACATCCCCCATTCCTAAAATACGAGAAGCCATTCTCTCAGGGTGAAATGGTTCAAGAGCATCAAGCTTTTCGCCCATTCCTACAAACTTAATTGGTTTTCCGGTTACAGCCTTTACTGAAAGCGCAGCACCACCCCGGGTATCACCATCAAGTTTAGTTAAAACAACACCTGTAAGATTTAATAGTTCGTTGAATTTTTCTGCCACATTTACAGCATCTTGACCAGTCATGGCATCAACTACCAATAAAATCTCCGTGGGCTTAACTTCATTTTTAATTGCAGAAAGCTCAGCCATTAGAGCTTCATCTATATGAAGCCGTCCAGCAGTATCTAGAAGAACCAGGTCATTGCCATGATAAGTAGCATGATTAAGTGCTGCCTTAGCAATATCTACTGGGCTGGTTTTATCCCCCATACTAAAAACTGGAATCTCTAACTGCTCGCCTAATACCTGAAGCTGTTTAATAGCAGCAGGCCGATAAATATCACAAGCTACCAATAATGGGCTGCGTCCTTGTTTTTTTAAAAAGCGTCCTAATTTTCCGGTTGAAGTTGTTTTGCCGGAACCCTGTAGCCCAATCATCATAATCACTGTAGGAGGTTTAGGGGAGATTTCAAGCTTGCTTTGAGCTCCTCCCATTAGTTGAGTAAGTTCATCATTTACTATTTTAATAACCTGCTGACCTGGTGTTAAGCTTTCCAAAACATCCTGTCCTAAGGCTCGTTCATTTATAGTATTTACAAAGTCTTTTACAACTTTATAGTTAACATCCGCCTCCAGTAAAGCTACCCTCACTTCGCGGAGTGCAGCCTTTAAGTCTTTATCGGAAATTTTGCCCTGTCCTTTTAATTTCTTAAAAATACCCTGTAGTTTTTCTCCTAAGCTTTCAAAGGCCACTATAAAACCTCCTTCTTAAAAGACTATAATCTATGATCCTAGTCTATAGTCTATGGTCTCATTTACAATTTATTAGTTTTCACTTATAACATCGTTAATAATTTCTTTAAGTTCAAATAAATTGGTCTTATTATTTTCAATTATTGCTAGCTCTTTAATAAGCAATAATGCAGTCTGTAGCTTTTCTTTGTTATTTTGAAATCTATTAACTAATTGCAGCTTATTTTCGTATTCTTCTAAGATGTTTTCACTTCTTTTTATAATGTCATAAACTGCTTGCCTAGAAATATTCTGCTCTTGAGCAATTTCACCTAATGATAAATCATATTGATAATATAAATCAAACATTAGCCTTTGCTTATCGGTAAGTAAAGCCCCGTAAAAATCAAATAATAATATTAAATGATCTCTTTTTTTCAGCATATTATCACCTTGTTTTAGTGACTGGCTAGTATTTATCTGGGTGATTCATTGAGTTTCGCACCCAGTCTCCAGTGACCAGTGTCCATGAAAGGATAAAAGATTATTCTGATAGTCCATCATTAATTGGAGAGTAATCGATCGCTAGTCTGTCAAGGTCTTTTACTTAACAACGCTAATAATAGTATATTATACTCGGGTTGTCAAGGCAAAATACTTTACACAAGAAAAAGACCTTTGCAGGTCCTTTTTCTGTAAATCATATGTCTATCGTCTATAATAATTTTAATCTTAATCTAGCGAAGCGAAATCTTAATCTTCATTTAACCTTAGCCTTAGCCTTAGCCTTGATTTTACAGGAGCATCATTTCCGCGTATCGTTTTGCTTCAAATTTTACTTTTTCTTCATCTATTGTCAATACTTCTCGATCTTTCATTACTATTTGCCCGTCAATAATTGATGTTTTTACATCAGACCCTTGGGCAGAATAAATTAGATTAGCAACTATATCATGGCTAGGGTATAAATGGGGTTTATCTAAATCAATAAGAATCACATCGGCCTTTTTGCCCTCTTCTATAGTACCTATCTCATTTATTAGATTAACTGCCCCGGCTCCGAAAACGGTCCCCATTTGCAATACCTGATAGGCAGGCATAACTGTGGGGTCGCCCCAGCTTACTTTATGCAGTAAAGAAGCAATATGCATTTCTTCCATCATATTAAGGTTGTTATTACTTGCGGTACCATCGGTACCTAGCCCCACCTTAACCCCTGCTTCTAAAAGCTGAGGTATGGGTGCCATTCCACTAGCAAGCTTCATGTTACTAGTAGGATTATGGGCAACTCCCGCCTTAACCTCCTGTAAAATATCAATATCTTCCTCAGTTAGATGAACACAATGGGCCGCTAATACAGGTACATTAAATAATCCTAGGTCATAAACATGTTTGATAGGTGTTTTCCCATACTGTTTTCTGATGTCAGTAAATTCTTTTTTAGTTTCTGCTAAATGAATATGAATTCCAACCTTTAACTGATAAGCCAGTTCTATAACCTTGGTTAAATATTCTGGAGGGCAGGTATAAGGTGCATGGGGACCAAGCATGCAGGTTATTCTGCCCTTACTAGCTCCCTGCCATGCTGGAATAAATTCTCTGGCTTCGTGTAAGGTAGTGTTCGTTTTATCATTGAAGCCAATCATGCCTCTTGCTAATACAGCTCTAATACCACTTTCTTCTACAGCCTCAGCAACTTTATTCATAAAAAAATACATATCGGCAAAAGTCGTCGTACCTGATTTTAGCATTTCTAAAATAGCCAGCATGCTGCCCCAATATACATGTTCAGCACCTAATTTAGCCTCCCGTGGCCAAATTTTCTGCTCTAGCCAGGGCATAAGCTCCATATCGTCGGCATAGCCCCGTAATAGAGTCATTGCTCCATGGGTATGACAGTTGACTAGACCCGGTAAAGCTACACAATTATCTCCATTTATCACTTCTACATCTTGGCCGAATTCACTAATTTGCCCCACCTTTTTTATGAATTGACCCTCAATTAGGATATCCCCCATTATTACTTTTGCACCTGAATTCTCAGCCATCGTTAAAATGTTTGAATTTTTTATTAATATTTTTTTGACCATGCCATCTCCTCCTTTTCTTTACTTTTGTCCATAGGAAGACAAGTAGGCCTTACGCATCCAATCCACTTCATCTTCTGTCAAAACAATAGCCGGTCCTAAAAGTTGGGCTGATAGCCCGATATGTGCTGTTTTCTCTGCCAGCAAGCATGCCTTATAGGCTTCTTGTAATGAAGCTCCTACACCTACTACACCATGGTTAGCTAATAAAACTGCCCCTTTATTACCTAGAGCTTTTATTGCATTTTGGGCTAGTTCTCTCGTTCCAGGTAAAGCATAGTTTGCAACCTCTATTGTACCTCCAATAACCTGGGCCATATCCTCAATCAAGGGAAGAATAGGTTTTCGGGCAACAGAATATGCACTAGCATAGATACTATGGGTATGAACTATGGCGGTAATATCACTGCGGTGTTGATAAAAAGCGAGATGTAATTGCATTTCACTCGATGGTTTTCGGTGACCTTCTAGTATATTACCTTCTAAATCAATGAGAACAAGGTCATTTGGTTCTAATAACTGATATTCCATACCACTAGGTGTTATAAAAAAACTCCTATGATCATTTTTTACAGATATATTACCCCAGGTTGAAACCACTAAGCCTTGCTCTACCAGGCCTTTACCTATTTTGATTACTTCTTCTCGGAGATCCATTAAAAAAACATCCTTTTAATATTCATTTTATAATCTGATTTAATTATCCCTTGATCAGTGATAATAGCAGTAATTAACTGATGGGGGGTGACATCAAAGGCAGGGTTTAGAACATTTACCTCTTTAGGAGCTATCCACACTTTACCAATTTTCCTGATTTCATCAGGATTTCTTTCTTCAATAGGTATATCTTTTCCTGTTTGCAAACTCAAGTCAAAAGTTGAGCTAGGTGCAGCCACATAAAAGGGGATATTATGATAATGGGCTAAAACTGCAACACCATATGTCCCTATTTTGTTGGCAACATCCCCATTAGCGGTAATTCGATCAGCACCTACAATTACACAATCAATTTTACCCTGCTGCATAAAAAATCCTGCCATATTATCCGTTATTAATGTTACCGGAATCCCTTCCTCCATAAGCTCAAAAGCCGTCAGCCTTGAGCCTTGTAAAAGGGGTCTGGTCTCATCGACAAAAACCATATTTACCTTACCCTCTTTAGCTGCCGCCCTGATCACTCCTAAGGCGGTACCATAGCCGGCAGTAGCTAAAGCACCAGCATTACAGTGGGTTAAAATATTGACTCCGGAAGATAGCAATTTTTGGCCAAGCTGGCCCATTTTAATATTCATTGCTAGATCTTCCTCTTGGATTAAGATAGCTTCCTTTTCTAATCTATTTACTATCTCACTAATCACTAAGTCTTTTGACTCTAAAACCTTAGCCATGCGCTCTAGTGCCCAGAATAAATTAACAGCTGTTGGTCTGGTCTGTCTTAATTCCTTCAAAGCTTCTTCAATTTTATTTAGGAAAACTATTCTTTCTAAATTTTTATATTGAAAGGCCGCTAATACCACTCCATAGGCAGCGGCCACCCCAATAGCCGGTGCTCCTCGGACCTTCATGTTTCTGATGGCATCAGCTACAGAGAGATAATCAAAACATTCTAAAAAAACAACTTGAAGAGGGAGCTTGGTCTGATCCAAAAGTAAAAGCTTCCCCTTATCATATTTAACTGAATTCATTAAACTATCCCCCTCAACCTAAATTTCCCGCTTCCTGGTTAGCAATTGGACACAAGCATTCCTGTCTTGTATCTAAATTAATTAATATTTCCATAATTAGAGCCTGCAGATTGTGAGTATTCAGAGCCATAGTCTCAACTACCTCCTTATGTGTGAGAGGCAGAGCAGAAATTCCCGCTGCATAATTTGTAATCATGGCAATACTTCCGTAACAAATGCCCAGCTCCCGTGCTAAAACTACTTCTGGAACACTTGTCATTCCCACTATATCTCCCCCCCACATTTTAAACATTTTAATTTCCGCAGGAGTTTCGAATCTTGGTCCCTCTGTACAAACATATGTTCCCTTCTGATGCAAATCTATTGTAGGAGGGCATACATCAATAATTGTTTGAGCCAATTCTGGACAGTAAGGATGAGTCATATCAATATGTAGAACGCCTTTCTCGCCACCTTCATAAAAGGTCTGAGTTCTACCTTTGGTAAAATCAATAAACTGATCTAAAACCACTAATTGCCCAGGTGCCATTTTT
This sequence comes from Peptococcaceae bacterium BICA1-8, assembly GCA_000802045.1. Lineage (GTDB taxonomy): Bacteria > Bacillota > Peptococcia > Peptococcales > BICA1-8 > BICA1-8. The sequence continues at coordinate 17,468 of JUEF01000139.1, read as the reverse complement.
TCACTCAAAGAGCCGACAGCTGCAGTTGCAATTATCTTTTTTACCCCTAACTTTTTCAATGCCATGATATTTGCTCGATAGTTTATTTGATGAGGTGGAACCGAGTGTTTAGAGCCGTGTCTTGCTAAAAATACAACCTTTTTTTCCTTTATTCTACCTGTCTTTAAAGATACTTCTCCGTATTGAGTATCTATTGTTAACTCTTGCAAGTCAGTTAACATGCGGGGATTATAAACACCTGTACCACCAATTACTGCAAACTCAGCCTTCATTGTTTTCATCCTCCGCCTCAGTAAATAAAGCAGCTACAAAGTCTTGTGGTTTAAACTCCTGTAAGTCCTCAATTTTTTCTCCAACGCCTATTAACTTAACCGACAAATTGTATTCTGCTTTAATTCCAATCACTACTCCACCCTTAGCTGTTCCGTCTAACTTAGTCAAAATTACCCCGGTAACTCCAGCAGCCTGGCCAAAGATTTTAGCTTGAGATAGAGCATTCTGCCCTGTAGTAGCATCTAATGCCAACAGTACTTCCTTTAAGGTACCAACAGACTCTTTATCAATAATTCTTTTAATCTTTTTCAATTCTTCCATTAAGTTGATCTTATTATGAAGTCTACCAGCAGTATCGATAATAAGAATATCTGCTTTTCTAGCAATAGCCGCCTGAATAGCATCATAAACCACTGCCGCAGGATCAGCGCCTTCCTTATGGCTTATTACGTCAACTCCGGCCCTTTGACCCCATACCTGTAATTGGTCAATTGCACCAGCTCTAAAAGTATCTCCTGCTCCCAAGATGACCCTTTTCCCTTCAGCTTTCAGCTTGTATGCCAGTTTACCAATGCTGGTAGTTTTGCCAACTCCATTTACCCCAACAACTAAAATAATATTTAATTCACCCTTAGCTAAATCTAAATTGGGAATTTCGTCTCCCATGATTTTGATAATCTCTTCAACTAGAACTTTACGCAGCTGTTCAGCCTCCTTTAATTTTTCGACCTTTACCCTTTCCCTCAGTTTTTCTACCAGGTCTACAGCTGTATTTACCCCTACATCCCCTTGGATAAGGACCTCTTCTAGCTCTTCAAATAATTCCTCATCAATTATTCTTCCGGTAAAAACATCAAAAACCTTATCAATAAAGCCCTTGCGGGTTTTAGTTAAGCTATCCGATAATTTTTCACCACCAAAACTGCCCTTCAATGAGTCCTTTAGTTTTGAAAAAAAGCCCAAAATATTTCACTCCTTTATCTTTTAGTGACTAGTGACTAGTGACTGGTGACTAGTCACTAGCATAAGTCCATAGTCGATGGTCGATTGTCTATAGTCAAAATCTCTATTTATCCCGCCTAATTTTTCTAACTTTTAGCATACTATAAAATTTAAATAATTATCCTCGACTACCCTAAAAATACATTAGAGCAAACCTAAAATTTATTTACGAAGGTTGCTGTCTACAGGTAGTATGGGTATCACGCAGTGACACCCGAGTAGACCATAGACCATCGTCTATAGTCTATACCAATATGCCTTTACTAGTCACTAATCACTAGTCACCAGTAACTGGAAACGTATATTGTCCGTTTCCTAAATTGCCTCACTTAATTTTACGGAAATTAGCTTAGATACCCCTGTTTGTTCTTCAATTGTTACACCATATAAAACGTCAGCAACCTCCATTGTCCCTTTACGATGGGAAATAATAATAAACTGGGTTTTCTGAACAAACTGCTTTAAAAAAGCTGAAAATCTATCAACATTTGCTTCATCTAGTGCGGCTTCGATTTCATCTAAAACGCAAAAAGGACTTGGTTTTACTTTAAGAATGGCAAATAATAAAGCAATTGCAGTCATGGCTCTTTCTCCGCCAGAAAGTAGTAATAAATTCTGAGCTTTTTTCCCAGGTGGTTGAGCAATTATTTCTATTCCTGTATCTAATAGATTTTCCTCATCTGATAATTCTAAGGAAGCACTTCCACCACCAAACATTTCTTTAAATACACTGTTAAAGGCCTCATTGACCATACTAAAAGTCTCTCTGAATTTTTTAAGCATTATTTGGTCCATCTCTTTAATAACTTTTAACAGGGAGTCCTTAGCCCCATTTAAATCAGTTAATTGCTTAGTTAAAAAGTCTAGTCGTGTATATACCTTCTCATATTCTAAAATTGCAGCAAAATTAACAAGCCCCAAATCAGAAATAAACCCTTTTAATTCATTCACTCTTTTAATAACATTTCGTTTATTCTGAATTTCAACTTTATGATGCAAGGCTTCTTCAATGCTATATCCAAACTGTTCCGTTAACTTCTCTCTACTGGTATTTATCTCCATTTGAATTTTAGATAGCTTCAGATTATGTTGATAAGTCTCTTCTCTCAACTGTTCCACCACTACCTGTTTGTTTTTGATTTCCTTTTCAAGATGGTTAAGTATCTCCTGTAAGTGTAACCGTTTTTCTTTCTTATCAGCACCATGCTTTTCTAAATCTACTAAACCTTTCGTTAACCGACCAACCTCTTCTTCTATTTCCTTAATAGATTGATTGAGTTCTAGGGTTTTAGTATCCAACTGATTTCTTTCAGCCTGCAGTCTGCTCTTTTCCTGAGCAAAATTCAGCAAACTGCTTTCAAGTCGCACAAGCTGATCCTGACCGAGATCCTGCGCCTGTTGTAAAGTGGCTGTCGTTATTTTTTTCTCATTTAAATCCTCGATTAAGCCATCCTGAGCTGCAGCTATTTCTTTATTATAGTTTTGTAAAGTAGCAACTTCTTTTTCCATATCTGTGATTAGTAATCCCTTATTCTGAATTTCCCTTGATAATTTCTTTTTTTCCTGGTTATTGATAATTTTCTGCGCTTGTATTTCCTGTTGTTCTAAAAAGCATGCCTCTTTTTCTTCAGCTACACGGGTAATTTCTTTAAATACCTGTTCGAGCTTATTTTCTAAATCAGCCATACTTAACTCATTTTCGTGCAGCAAATCTTTATTGTTATTAATACTATTCATAAATTTTTGCAGTTCTTGTTCTTTTATTTGTAAATTTTGTTTCGTACCTTCTATATCTTCACTCTTTTTAACCAACTCTTTCGAAAGTTCTTTGAGCATGCGTTTTCGTGTTAAGAGCCCTGTTTTTTGCTTGCGATAATTCCCACCTGTCAAAGCACCGCCTGGGGTCATAACCTCCCCATCTAAAGTTACCATGCGATGAGAAAAATTTGTTTTTTTCCCAATCTCTACAAGAGATTCTAAATTTTCAATAACCCAAACTCTACCTAATAGATGTTCCATTATATTCTGATATTTAGCATCAAATTCTATTAAATCAACAGCTCGACCTACTACTTGCGGGAAATTAAATTTCATATTATTATGGGAGCTTTTTATAGTATTTAAAGGCAAAAAGGTAGCTCTGCCCTTTTTCTCTTTTTTTAAATATTCTATTGCTAATTGCGCTGCCTGGTCATCATTAGTTATTAGGTACTGCAGTGCTCCACCTAAAGCGGTTTCTAATGCAGTTTCTAAATTTGCGGGGACAGAAATTAGGTCAGTAACAGTTCCCACTATTCCTGTAAAACCTGCACTTTTATTTTTTTTGGCCTCTAGTACTGCTTTAACTCCCTGCTGGTAGCCCTCACCGCTATCTTCCATTTCTTCAAGCACTTGCAAACGGGAAAATATTTGTTGATAATTTAATTGCTTTTCTTCTAAATCTTTTTTTACTTTAACTTGGGATAATGTGTTTTCTGCCAAATTTTTCTGTAGAGTAATTAGTTTGAATTCCAGCTCATTTTTAGCACCCATTAAGTTTCGTTTTTTTTCTTCGAATAGAGACCTTTGAGCTTCCAAGTTATCCAATTCTAAACTTGCTTTATTAATTTTATCTTCTAACTGTTGGTATCTTCGTTGTAAAAGAGCGATTTCATTATCTAAACGAGATATCTGATTATTGACACCTGCTTTTTCTTGTAGTGTTTCAATCACTTGTGATTTATAATCTTCTAGCATCATAGTATTATTACTAAAAATATTCTTTTGCTGATTTATTGCTTCAGATAGCTCTTTGACAATAAGTACAGCTTCATTATAATCAAAGTTTATCTTAGCTAGTTCAGACTTTTTCTTTGAAATATCCCGAACTATGTCCTCTTCCTGTTTTTGGGAATTTTCTATTTCCAGATTTACCCTATGTAATTGAGCTTGAACACCGGTTTTCCGTTCTCTAGACATTTCAATCTGGTGTTCTTTTCTTTCTATTTCAGTATTTAAATCATATATTTTTTGTTGAAGGTTAGATATATACTGGTCAAGCTGCTGATTTTCAAATTTATGGCTTTCCAACTGTGATGAAAATTGATGGTATTGGGTATTAGCCCTAGTCAAATTATCCTCCAAGCTAGAGAGTAATTCCTTTATTTCTTTTTCCTTTCTCTCATTTTCTTCAATAGCTTGAATTGCAATGCTAATTTCCCATTTATCTAGTTCTTTTTTCCAGCTTTGATATTGTTTAGCTTTCTCAGCCTGTTCTTTTAGTGGTTCTAACTGCTCCGTTAATTCATAGACAATGTCATTAATCCGAACTAAGCTCTGTTGGGTATCATCAAGCTTTCTCTCGGTTTCCTTTTTCCGGTAGCGGTATTTAACTATTCCTGCCGCCTCTTCAATTAAGCTTCTCCTATCTTCTGCCTTTAAAGACAAGATTTCATCAATCTTACCCTGTCCAATAACTGAAAATCCCTCTTTACCAACCCCAGTATCCATAAATAATTGGTGGATATCCTTCATGCGGCAGGGAACTTTGTTAATTAAGTATTCACTCTCCCCAGAACGGTATAACCTCCGCGAAACTGTCACCTCGTTATAGTCTAAAGGGAATAGCCCTGAGGTATTATCTAACGTTAATGAAACCTGTGCCATTCCAAGGGGACGGCGATTATTACTGCCGGAAAAAATTATATCATCCATCCTTAGCCCTCTTAGTGTTTTTGCACTCTGTTCTCCTAAGACCCAACGAATTGCATCTACTACATTTGATTTACCACTACCGTTTGGGCCTACTACTACAGTTATACCCAAATTAAATTCCAATTCAACTTTATCTGCAAAGGATTTAAATCCCTGAATTTCTAATCTTTTTAAATACAATTTTTCACCCCCTACGTAAGTGGCTAGTTATTAGTGGCTAGTGGCTAGATCTAGCAAAGGGGAATCCTTTTCTCGCCCACCCGCTCACTCGCCCACTTATAGACTAATAGATTCGATAATTGTTTAAAAACTCCCTTCTAGTAAGTACAGGGAGTTTATTGTTTTCTATTTCTAAGGCGATTGAACCTGAATTCAAATCGTCCCGAGGTTGTATTACTAATTTAAGATCATATTTATCTTGAAAATACAAGAAATTTGTCTGTTTTTGGCCTTTTACCTGGGAAATATCGTGTCGATTGCAAAATAAAAAAAACTTACTATTATTTAGCTGCAAGGATACTTCAGCCAGGAGATATTCAATTTGTTTCCTAAATACTCGAGCTTTTACCAGCTCACCAAAGGCTGGATGATAGGGCCCAGCCAACAGGTCTTTACCAATAACTAGATTTTCAGTGGCTTGTAAGCCAAGCCTTATCACTGGGATACCTGCTTTACTAAACATAATAAACATAATAGCGGAAATCTCAACCGCAGTTTCTAGGCTCCATGGTTCAAAGAGGCCCTCATCGAATTGTTTGGCTAACTGTGTTTCTTTAATTACTACTGTGGGGTAAATCCGTACAAAATTGGGTTTTAGCTCTATAACCCGTTGAGTTGTCCTTAGCATTTTTTCAACAGAATCCTGTGGTAATCCAGGCATCAATTGAATCCCAACTTGGATCGCCGAATTTTTCAAGAGTTCTACCGCTTCTTCGACATCACCAATAGAGTGTCCTCTTTGACTGGAGATTAATACTTCATTATCTAAGGACTGGACTCCTAATTCTACTGTATTAACACCATATTTTTTTAAACGGCTTATTATCCGAGAGTTGATATAATCAGGCCTTGTTGATAGGCGGATGCCATCAATTGTTTTTCCCTTCTTTAAGTTAGCAGCAGCTAAAAGAAGTTCCTCCTGCACAGACTCACTTATCCCAGTAAAACTCCCACCATAAAAAGCAAGCTCAACATATGCCTTTGAAGCATCATCAAAGCTTTCCAGATAAGAGTAAACAGTTTTATTTATATATTCTGCCGTAGGTTCTTCAAAACAACCGGCAATTTTCTTCTGATTACAAAAGATACAAGTATGGGGGCATCCCATATGTGGTACAAAAATAGGTATTATTAAAATTTTATTCACTAATTTCACCCATCTTTATTAGTGCTTGGTGAGCGGCATTCTGTTCTGCTTCCTTTTTGGTACGCCCTTTGCCTTGAGAAATCAGTTTGCCCTCCTGTAAAATACCAGAAATAAATTCTTTCTCATGGTCAGGACCACTTTCTGAAATAATTTGATACTCAATAATACTTTCCGGTTGTTTTTGAATAAACTCTTGAAATTGAGTTTTATAATCCCCATAGTTGCCACAGCTAACTTTTTCTATCTCCGGCTTTAAATATCTTAAAATATAATCTCTAATTGCATCAATTCCTAACTCTATGTATAACGCTCCCACCAATGCCTCCCATGCGTCTGCTAAATTTGATGGTCTTTGGGCACCACCGCCTATTTTTTCCCCTTTACCCATTAAAAGGTATTGACCAAGGCCTAAACGATTAGCGGCTTTAGCTAAACTACTTTCACAAACGATAACTGCCCGCATTTTAGTCAATTCCCCTTCAGTTTTTTCAGGAAACATTTTATATAGATAATCCCCCACTATAAGTCCTACTACAGCATCACCTAAAAATTCCAATCTTTGATTATGATTGCCGACCAGTGTCCCTTTTTCAAATACATAGGATGGGTGTGTTAACGCGGTATTAATTAATTCATATTTAGGTAGCTTTAACTCGGTTTTAGAGAGCAATTTTTCTAACAGAATAATCCTTTGTTCATTTAACATTTTCTCACCTCCATAACAAATATATTTTACACATTTTGCTATCAGCAAGCAAATACAAAAACATCACAGATGTTTTTGTAGGTTTCGCTTCGCTAGGTTAAGGTTTCACTCAACTTCGTTTCGTTAGGTTAAGATTGGACTAACATTTAAGCTTATATTCAATCCTAAGCTAGCGAAGCGAAATCTTAATCTTAATTCTTAACCTTAACCTCAACCTCAACCTTGAATAAAAGAAGGTTAGCTCCCGCTAACCTTCTTTTATTCACTATATTTCCCCAAAACAACAGTGGCATTATGACCACCAAAGCCTAAAGAATTTGACAAAGCAAAATTTATCTCCTTTTCCCGTTTTACATTAGGTACATAGTCTAAATCAAGTTCGGGATCAGGATTATCATAATTAATAGTAGGGGGAATTTGTCCATATTTTAGAGCTAAAGATGTAGCTGCTAATTCTAACGCTCCTGCAGCTCCTAAAAGGTGACCGGTCATTGATTTAGTGGAGCTTATCAAGACTTGACTGACTGCTTCACCAAAAACCTGCTTAATAGCCAAGGTTTCAAACTTATCATTTAGTTCTGTTGATGTCCCATGGGCATTAATATAGTCGATCTGACTAGGCTTTAAGCCTGCATCATTAATAGCCATATCCATAGCTCTAGCAGCACCTTCACCGTCAGGGGCTGGTGCTGTAATATGATGAGCATCAGCGGTAGCACCATAACCTAGAACCTCAGAATAAATCTGAGCTCCTCTCTTTTGAGCATGTTCGAGACTTTCCAGAATTAATATCGCAGACCCTTCGCCCATTACAAAACCGTCCCGATCTCTTTCAAAGGGTCGGCTTGCTTTAGTTGGCTCATCATTACGGGTAGATAATGCTCTCATAGCGCAAAAACCAGAAAAAGCCAAAGGGGTGATAGAAGCTTCAGTACCACCGCTAATAACTATATCGGCATCTCCCCTCTGGATTAACTTAAAGGCATCACCTACAGCATTAGTTCCAGAGGCACAAGCACTCACTACAGTAATATTAGGTCCTTTTGCGCCAAGATGAATGGATATTTGACCTGCCGCCATATTGACTATCATCATGGGTACCATAAATGGGCTAACCCGATTAGGACCTTTATTTAGCAATACCTTGCACTGGTCCTCAAAGGTTTCTATACCACCTATTCCAGAACCAAGAATAACACCCATTCTATTTAAATCCACTTGTGCTAAATCCATTCCACTGTCTTCTACAGCCATTTTCGCACCAGCTACTGCATATTGAGTAAATAAATCCATACGCCTGGCTTCTTTTTTATCAATATATTTCTCTACCTGGAAATCCTTTACTTCACCTGCAATTCGAGTAGATAGCTCAGAGGCATCAAAGCGAGTTATGGGACCTATACCTGATTTACCTTCTAAAAGACTTGACCAAAACTTTTCAATCCCTGTTCCTACAGGTGAAATAATACCCATACCAGTAACAACAACTCTTCTCTTAGACATTTTAACACCCTCTCAGAAGAAATAGTGCTTGTGACTATTCACTATTTTTTTATATTATCAATAGTTACTCTTTTTATTAATACTATCTCACTATTGTTTTTACAGCTTTTTAAAATCCTCCACCAGCTTACGAATAATATCACCTGCAGGTAAGATTTCATTAATTCTTTCAATATACTCGCCGGAAAATATTAAACCCTTTTCTAAGTTGCCTCTTTGAGCATTTATTAAAGCATCCATGATACAAAAGTTTTGTTTGCATTTTTTTAAACAAGCAACACAGTTCTCGGGGGCAAGATCAGGATCTTTATTAATCTTTTCACTAAATTCATTTCTAATTGCCCGCCCTGGCAAGCCTACCGGACTATCTATTAAAACAATATCTTCTCGTTTAGCTCGTACATAAACTTCTTTCAGATTAGGAGCTGCATTAGATTCTAAAGATGCAGCAAATCTGATACCCATTTGCACTCCATCAGCGCCCAAATCAAAGGCGTCTTTCATATCTAGTGCATCAATTATTCCCCCAGCTGCTACTACTGGAATAGATACTGCACTTTTAACTAGGGGTACAATTTGCCGCATAGATTCGAGGGTCCCTAAGTGTCCACCGGCTTCTTTTCCTTCAACCACAACAGCTGAAGCACCTAATCCCTCAGACAATTTTGCTAATTTAGCTGTAGAAACTATAGGCACTAGTGGGATCTTCGCTTCAGAACACCATTTGAAAATATCCCTGGAAAACCCTGCTCCCTGAATAATTAAATCTATACCTTCTTCTAAGGCAGTATTAACAAGTTGAGCAAATTTGGAAACAGCAAACATAATATTAATCCCAATTATTCCATCTGAGTTTTCCCGAGCCCAGCGAATCTCCCTTTTAAGCTCATCAATATCCATCCCACTAGCCGCAATTATACCAATACCGCCGGCATTAGCAACTGCAGCTGCTAATGGAGCGGTGGAAATCCGAACAGCCATACCCCCTTGAATAATGGGGTATTTAGGTTTTAAAGCACCTATTTCTAAAACTGGTAGTTTCAACCGTAACTCCTCCAATATATCTATTTGAAGAAAAGTCCCGCAACCAATACGGGACTTTTTCATCTAGCTTATTGTACTTTTGTTTTGATATATTCTACAGCTTTTCCAATACTTCTGATTTTCTCAGCATCTTCATCAGGAATTTCTATATCAAACTCCTCTTCTAATGCCATTACTAGTTCAACTACATCCAGAGAGTCAGCATTCAAATCTTCAAAGCTAGTCTCTAAAGTCACCTCATCGGCATCAACGCCTAATTGGTCAACAACTATAGATTTTATTTTTTCAAATAAATCCATCTCTTCACCTCCTTCCACAAATACTAACTATAATAATCTTACATTACCATTCCACCGTCAACACAAATTATTTGACCGGTAATATATTCTGCTCGGGAAGAGGCCAAAAAGCTTACCACTCCAGCGACATCTTCTGTCTTTCCAAGTCTCCGTAAAGGGATTCGGGTTAAAAGCTGTTCTTTAATTTCTTCCGATAACTTATCAGTCATATCTGTTGTGATAAATCCAGGTGCCACAGCATTGACCTGAATACCCCGTGATGCCAGCTCTAAAGCCATTGATTTGGTAAAACCAATGACACCGGATTTAGCTGCAGCATAATTACTCTGTCCGGCATTACCAGTAAGGCCTACTACTGAAGTAATATTTATGATTTTCCCTTTTTTTTGCTTCATCATACTTCTAATAACAGCTTTGGTACAGTTAAATACACCTTTAAGATTAGTTTCTAAAACTATATCCCAATCTTCTTCCTTCATTCGCATTAATAAATTATCTCTAGTTATCCCTGCATTATTAACTAAAATATTTACTGGTCCTAGCTGACTTTCAATCTCTTTGAACATCTCTACTACCTCTAGAGTTGAAGCGACGTCTGCTTTGACAGCACAGGCTTCCCCACCAGCATTAACTATAGCTTCAACCACTTCCTGGGCTTTTTCTTTATTACCCATATAATTAACTGCAACTTTAGCACCCTGTTGGGCTAATTCTAGTGCAACAGCCCTACCTATACCTCGAGATGCACCAGTAACTAAAGCCACCTGGCCTAATAAACTCACTTTAATCATCACCTGCCTTTAAACCTTTTAGTGTATCTTGTAAGGAAAGAGAATCCTCAATATTAAATGTTTTTACGTTTTTATCTATTTTCTTAATTAAACCTGTCAGTACTTTGCCAGCTCCGATTTCCACAAAGGTAGTTACCCCTTTATTGATCATTTCCCTTACCGACTGCTCCCATTTTACCGAACCACTGACTTGTTTAATCAAACCTTCTTTTATTCCCTCTGAGGCTGTTACAGCTGTAGCCGATATGTTAGCAATTAAGGGAATAGTAGTGTCTTTTATTTCAATAGTATCTATAGCCGCTTGTAGTCTTATACCTGTTTGTTTTAATAAAGACGAATGGAAAGGACCACTTACCGGCAAAAGTATTGCTCTTTTAGCACCAAAATCTTTAGCAAGGCTTACTGCCTTTTCAACAGCAGGGGTATGACCAGCTATAACTATTTGACCGGGGCAATTAAAGTTTGCAGGTTCGACAACACCCATATCGCTAGAGCTTTTACACAGTTCTAGGACTTTATCTATATCAAGACCCAAAATCGCTGCCATTGTCCCTTGACCTGGAGGTACAGCCTCCTGCATAAATTTACCTCTTTGTTCTACTAACCAAACAGCATCAGAAAATTCAAGTGCTCCTGCAACTACTAACGCAGAATATTCTCCTAGGCTGTGACCTGCTACAAATTGTGGCATAATACCTGCTTCTTTAATTAATTGATAACAGGCTATACTGGTAGTTAAAAGTGCTGGTTGAGTATGTATAGTTAATTTGAGTTTTTCCTCCGAACCATTAAAACATAAGTTAGATAAACTGTAACCCAATCTAGCATCTGCCTCTTCATAAACAGCCTTAGCTTGGGGAAAGTTATCAGCTATTTCCTTACCCATGCCCACATATTGAGCGCCTTGGCCCGGAAAAACAAAGGCTATTTTGCCCATACTTTTCCTCCTTAAAAGAATTTTTGCAGGTCTAATAGTGTCTGTTTTCCTTCAGATATTATCTCATCTATAATTTGTTGGGCAGATTGGACTTTAGTAACCATAGCAGCTATCTGACCAGCCATCACCGAACCCATAGCTATGTCACCTTCTACAGCTGCTATCCTTAGCCTACCAACACCTAGTTCTTCAAATTCTTCCGGACTTGCATTTCGGGAGACCAACTCATCAAAAGCTCTGCTTAGCTTGTTTTTTATAACTCTTACATGATGACCATTATATCCGGTTAAGACGGTATCACGGTCTTTTGCCTTAAGAATAGCTTCTTTATATTTCTCATGAACTGTACACTCGGTAGCACAAACAAATCTTGTACCCATTTGTACTCCAATCGCCCCTAAACTTAAGGCTGCAATCAAGCCTCTTCCATCATAGATACCACCAGCAGCAATTACAGGAATATCTACTGCATCAACTATCTGAGGGACCAAAGCCATAGTAGTTAATTCTCCTACATGACCCCCACATTCCATTCCTTCAGCAATTAAACCGTCTACACCATTTCGAGCCAGTCTCTTGGCTAATGCTACCGACGACACAACCGGAAACACTTTGATGCCTGCCTCTTTTAATCTAGCAATGTGTTTACCAGGATTGCCGGCGCCAGTGGTAATTATCGCTACCTTTTCTTCAATAACAACATTGATTATATCCTCTACAAAGGGAGACATATAATATACATTAACACCAAAAGGTTTATTTGTTAGCTTTCTGGCCTTTTTAATTTGATCTCGAACAACCTCAGGAGGCGCATTCCCTGCTCCAATAATTCCCAATCCTCCGGCTTCAGAAACAGCGGCAGCTAACTCAGCAGTTGCAATCCAAGCCATACCTCCTTGAATAATGGGGTATTTTATTCCTAATATTTCAGATAAATTCATAGTAAGCAGATCAATCCCTCCTAATAATTCCAGCGTAGAACAGATGAGCCCCAGGTTAACCCTGCTCCAAAGCCTACCAGTACTACAATATCATTCTTCTTGATTTTACTTTTTCTGACCGCTTCATCCAAAGCTACAGGGATTGAAGCACCGGACATATTTCCATATTTATCCAGGTTAATATATACCTTTTCTGCTGGCAGCTGCAAACGTTTGACAGCTGCATCTACAATTCTAATATTAGCCTGATGGGGAACTAAGAAATCAACATTTTCGCGGGTTAAACCAGCTTTATCCAAAGCCTTTATTGAAGCCTCACCCATTATTCTAACTGCAAACTTATATACATCATTCCCAGCCATAGTTAAATAATGCTTGCCTTTTTCTATCGTTTCAATACTTGCCGGTAAACGGGAGCCCCCGGCTTCTTGACATAATAGCTCTGCTCCTGACCCATCAGAACCCAAGTCAAAAGATAAAAAGCCTCGTCCTGTTTCTACAGGTCCCAAAATGGCAGCTCCAGCACCATCCCCAAATATTACCAGGGTATTCCGATCGGCTGGATTTAGAATTCGACTTAAGGTTTCAGCACCTATTACCAATACATATTTATACATGCCCGTTGCTATAAATTGACTTGCAACAGATAATCCGTAAATAAACCCTGTACATGCTGCACTTAAATCAAAAGCCGCAGCTTTAGTTGCACCAATTTTTTCTTGAACTAAACATGCAGTTGAAGGAAAGAACATATCAGGAGTAATTGTTGCAACTATTATTAAATCAAGATCCTCAGGTTTTATCCCTGCAGCTTCAATAGCTCGTTGTGCCGCTAATATACTCAAATCAGATGTAGCCATATGGTTTTGGGCTTTTCGTCGTTCACTTATTCCCGTTCTCGTTACAATCCACTCATCACTGGTATCCACTATTTTTTCTAAATCTTTATTTGTGACTATCTGATCTGGAACATAAGAACCTGTTCCAATAATTCCTACAGGAATCAAATTAGTCTCCATTATCAACCTCTCCCATATCCAAATTTCCTCTTAGTGCTTCTATAAAACCCTGGGAGTAACTTTCATTGGCTACCCGAATAGCATTATGAATAGCTTTAGACTTGGAACTTCCGTGACAAATTATACTAATACCGTCAACTCCTAATAACGGAGCACCTCCATATTCTGTATAGTCCATCCGCTTTTTTAATCCAGTTAATGCTGGTAGCATTAATCCTGAGCCTATTTTAGCTGCTACACTCTTGCTTATTTCATCTTTTAATAGGTAGCTAAAGGAAAGGGCCATACCCTCAATAACCTTTAAAACAACATTTCCCACAAATCCATCACATACCATAACATCGGCAGTCCCCATAGGGATATCTCTTCCTTCAATGTTACCGATAAAGTTTATACCTTTTAATATTAGCAACTCTTGATAAGTTTTAATAACAAGTTCATTACCTTTTGTCTCTTCGCCACCAATATTAACTAGGGCAACTTTGGGATTATTAATTCCTAAAACCCTTTGGGCATATACACTACCCATCATAGCAAACTGTAGTAAATTATGTACTTTACAATCGGCATTGGCACCAGCATCTAAAAGAAGCTTTCCCCCCTCTAGTGTGGGTAATACAGTCCCAATAGCAGGACGGTCAACACCTTTAATTCGACCGAGACCAAATAATGCTGCAACCATTTGAGCCCCAGTGCTGCCAGCTGATACTACAGCTTGTGCTTCACCATTTTTTACCAATCTGGTGGCAACAGTAATTGAAGCATCCTTCTTCCGACGATATGCTGTACTAGGATGATCTTCTGTAGTAATAACTTCTGTTGCATGAATAATTTGTAACTTATCATGGTCTTTAGCTAAATATTTTACTATCTTTTCCTTGTCACCTACTAGGAATATTTTTTTTAGCTGAGGATATAATTTTATTGCCTCCACGGCTCCTTGTATTATTTCACCTGGCGCATTATCTCCACCCATAACATCGAGAGCAACTCTCATCCCAATTCCTCCTAACGTGAAACAACAATAAATTTACCGACAAAGACTTCTTCTGCCCCTACTTTAGAAACGACTTTTACAAGGTGTTTATTGGATCGTTGCCGAGCTAACACAGCAGTAGCTATTAGCTTTTCATTTAAATATACAGGGCGTCGATATCTAATCCGAGCACTCCCAGTTAAAACAATTTCGGCATCGATTAGCGCTACTGCCAGCATATTTGCTTGAGAAAATATGTGATGTCCCCTACAAACACGGCTTTTTTCAGCCACCATTTCAGAAGAAACTTCTAAAACAGAGGTGGCTTTTTTACCTAAATCTAATTCAATCAGTTCTCCAATTATTTCTCTATCCGTAACCGATTTAACAATACTATAGTTTGCTTCTGCTACCCTTTTCATCCTTTCTCGGACTTCAGGGATACCTAATTCTAAACGGTCAAGGCGAATTGTTTGGATGCTGCAGCCAAATTTTTGTGCAAGTTCCTCATCAGTTGCAAACGGGTTTTCTACCAAGAAAACTTGAAAGTTTTCCTGTCTATGCATTTTAACCAAACGTTTATTCATTATGAACCACCATTCCTTATATCAAGTATTAGTACCTGATATCAATACCAAGTATAATATATTACTAGTGGTTTTGCAATAAATAATTCATTCTTTACCATTAAAAGTAAACAAATAGGATTATAGTCTATGGTCTATAGTCCGATAGTCCAAGAACCGATTGGCTTTTAGGCTTAAAGCTATAGTCTATCGACCTTGGATCATGGACAAAAAAAAGCAAGCATTTATTTGCTTGCCCTTTAAACATAAAATTTATTCAGCAACTGCTTGTTTTACTACTTCACGGTTTTTGTAATATCCACATTCCGGACAAACCCTGTGGGGTAATTTTGGTTTATGGCATTGCGGACATTCCATTCTATTGGGAGAATCTAGTTTTGCCCAGATTGACCTTTTCTTTCTTGTCCTAGCTTTAGACCTCTTGTTTTTTTGAACTCCCATAACTACACCTCCTCAGTCCCTATAAGTTTAGCTAAAATTACTAATCGAGGGTCAATTTCTTCTGTATTACAATCACAATCTTTTATATTGAGATTTTGACCACATTTTATACAAAGTCCTCGGCATTCCTCGGAACATAATATTCTATAGGGTAATGCCGAAATTATATATTCTCGAAAAATGTCAGTCAAATCAAAAATATCATTATCAAAAACTAAGAATTTTTCTTCAATTTCTACTTTCGAAAAATCACCCACATACCTTAAATCAGCAAAATATACTAACTCTTCCTCAATAACAGTATTGATAGGGATAATCACCGGGTCTAGACAACGGTGGCACTTTACTTCTATCTCGGTATTAATATATCCTTTCAACTCCAAAATCCGCCCATTGTTAGTAACCATCAAAGAAATACGGACAGGTTTAGTAACTTCTAACTCATCAGTTAACTCAAGTTTTTCTGCCGTAAGTTCGTAGTTTGACGTTGTACCAACATCATTTCTTAATCTTCCTAAATTAATACTTAAGGACATATCAATCCACCTTTAAATCTTGCATTTACATCACCATAGGCGACTTTTTTATTATATATTTACACAATACAGTTGTCAAGCAACTCACCTTGTCAACACTATTTTTTTTGTATCACGGGCTATCATTAATTCTTCATTAGTAGGAATAACTAAAACTTTTGTTTTAGCTCCCTCTAGAGATATTTCTGCTTCTTTGCCTCGAATTTTATTTTTTTCTTCATCAATTGTAATTCCAAACGTATCCATTTCTGCACAAATCATTTTTCTAACCTCTATACTGTTCTCTCCTAAGCCTGCAGTAAAAACTAAAACATCAAGCCCTTCAAGGATGGCGGTATACGCTCCAACATGTAACTTAACATCGTGAACAAACATTTCTATTGCTAATTGGGCCCTTTCATTACCATGTAAACCTGCATCTTCTAAATCTCTGAAATCACTGCTTATCCCCGAAATCCCCAAAACACCACTCTGCTTATTTAAGAGGTCGCTCATTTCCTCAATATTCAAGTTTTCCTTTTCCATTATATATGAAACTATAGCAGGGTCAATATCACCAGAGCGAGTACCCATAATTAATCCCTCCAAAGGAGTAAAGCCCATGGTATTTTCCAAAGATATACCATCTTTAATAGCAGTAATACTTGCACCATTGCCTAAATGGCAGGAAATAATCTTTAAGGTTTCCCAAGGCCTACCAAGGAGTTCCCCGGCACGTTGAGCTACATATTTGTGAGATGTACCGTGAAAACCATACTTTCTAATCTTATATTTTTCATAATACTCATAGGGCAAACCATAAAGATATGCATATTTAGGCATTGTTTGATGAAATGCAGTATCAAAAACCGCTACCTGCTTTACACCAGGAAGCAGGCGCTCCATTGCTTCTATGCCTACTAGATTAGGAGGATTATGTAAAGGAGCCAGTTCAAAAAGATCACGAATTTTTTCTTTTACTTCTTTAGTAATCATAACCGAACTCGAAAAATAATGTCCGCCGTGAGCAACCCTATGCCCCACTGCATTGATTTCTTCAATTTTTTTGAGTGCACCATGTTTCGGGCTGACAAGAGCCTGGAGCACTAATTCTAATGCGTTTTCATGGTCAGGCAGGTTTTCATCAATAACGTTTTTTTTACCCTCACTTGTTTCATGCTTGATTATTGAATTACCCATCCCGATTCTTTCAGCAATGCCTTTTGCTAGAGTCTTTTCTGCATCCATATCGAACACCTGATACTTCAAAGATGAACTGCCGCAATTGATTACTAAAACCTTCACTTATTTAGCCTCCCAGGTAATTAATTAAAAGATGTTATTTAACCACGGGCCCCTCCGGGGCACACGGATA
>JUEF01000138.1 GCA_000802045.1 Peptococcaceae bacterium BICA1-8 | reverse complement strand
ACTAGTCACCAGTCACCAGTCACTAGTAACTATATAACTAGACGAGTTGACGAATAGACGTATTGACGAATCGACGAAGCACATTAGGAGGGAAATTAAGTGACAGAAAAAAGCATGTCCTTAAATATCAGGGAAATTCTTGAATCTGTTGTTATTGCAATTATTTTAGCCCTTATTATTCGGGCTTTTCTCTTTCAATTTTTTTGGATTCCTTCTCGTTCCATGGAACCGACCCTACTTATAAATGACAGGATAATTGTTACTCGCTTTTCTTATTGGGTAAAGGAACCCAATAGGGGAGATGTTGTGGTATTTAAGTATCCACTAGAAACTAAAAAAGATTATGTAAAAAGACTGATAGGATTGCCTGGAGAGAAAGTTCAGGTGATAAACAGTAAATTGTACATAAATGATATCCTAGTTGAGGAACCATATTTACCACAGGGTGTAAAAACCGCTGATTTTGGACCTGTACAAGTCCCGCCAGATCGATACTTTATGATGGGTGATAACCGTAATAATAGTAGTGATAGTAGGGTTTGGGGATTTGTCTCTGATGATTTGTTGATAGGTAAGTCCCAAGTTATTTATTGGCCTATATCAAGAATGGGGAGGGTTAATTAGTGCAAGTTCAATGGTTTCCCGGTCATATGGCTAAAACACGACGATTAATTAAGGAACAGTTAAAGTTGGTAGATGTTGTCATAGAAATAGTAGACGCCAGGATACCTCAAAGCAGCAGAAATCCCTTGATTGATGAAATAGTAGCGAATAAACCTCGGCTAATTATCTTAAATAAAGAGGATTTATCAGATGAAAAAATTACTCAAAGCTGGCTTCAATATTTTGACAAATTAAACCAGCATAAAGCCTTGAAGTTTAATTCTACAAGTCTTAAAGCTAATATTTTAAATTCATTAAAAGAAGCAGTACTTGTTTTAACTGCCGAAAAGAGAGAAAAGCGGGCCTTAAAGGGTATTAAAAGTCAAGTGGTTAGAAGTATGGTGGTAGGTATACCCAATGTAGGTAAAAGTACATTTATTAATAATATAGTGGGGAAGAAGGCCGCTAAAACCGGTAATAAACCGGGAGTTACCCGTGGTAAGCAGTGGATTAGATTAGATAATAATATTGAATTATTGGATACGCCAGGTATATTATGGCCTAAGTTTGAAGATCCTGAAGTAGGATTTAGGTTAGCAGTAACCGGTGCTGTGAATGATGATATATTTAATATGGAGGAAGGAGCTCTTAAGCTAATTAGCTTTTTAGCTGATCAATATCCGCTTCTTCTTTGCCATAGATATAAACTTGATAACGATGATTTACAGCTTGAACCCATTAGTATAATGGAGAAAATGGCGCACAATAGAGGATGTATACTTTCAGGCAAAAGAATTGATTACACTAAAATTGCCTACATAATAATTAATGAATTTCGAGGTGGACAGATTGGGCGTATTAGTATGGAACGCCCTAGTATAGAATTGAATTTGTAAGTGGAATTTTTTTTATAATTTTTCTCATTAATTTTTTCTTAAATTAAACAAATAGTAGAAAACTACTAAGAGGAATTCCGACAAAAAGGGAGAATAGGTTACATGGAAAGTATTTTATTAAATTATTATAGGGGTATTCCATGTTGCCTGATAAGTATTCAATTAGGGAAATAAAGGATTTTCTAATTTCCCTGGATGAAAAAGATCAACAAAGCTATCTAAATTTATTGTATAATGATAAAAGAAAATCTATACAAGACTTAGTACAAAAGTACCAGTTGATGTTGACTAAAAAGTCGGCGGAAAAACAGAGATTGCAAAAAATGTGGGATTTTGAAGGAGAGCTTTATCAACAAAACTACAAATATATAGTAGGAATTGATGAAGTGGGAAGAGGTCCGTTGGCAGGTCCTGTAGTAGCTGGTGCTGTTATTTTGCCTCCTTATTGTAGTATTGAGGGATTAAATGACTCCAAGAAGATTAATAAAAATGCACGCAAACTAATTGCGGAAGAGATTAAAGCTCAAGCCCTAGCCTGGGCGGTAGGTGTTGTTGATGCACAAACTATAGATGAGTTGAATATCCTAGAGGCTACTAGATATGCTATGTTTTTGGCTGTGCGTTCACTAGGGTCATTGCCTAAGTATGCTCTAGTTGATGGTCAAAAAAACCCTTTACTAAACATACCTCAATTGGGTATTATTAGGGGTGATAGTCTGAGCGCCTCAATTGCGGCGGCATCAATTTTAGCTAAGGTTTATAGAGATAAAATTATGGATACTTATGATTATTTTTATCCAGGGTATCTTTTTGCTATTAATAAGGGTTATGGCACGTACCAACATATACAAGCCTTACTAAGTATTGGTCCTTGTCCTATTCACCGTAAATCTTTTGCTCCTATAAGACAAAAGGCGCAGAATGTTTTATAATGAGAAAAAAGTAACAAACTACTATTTGAGAAAGGGGGGTAGAGATGCTAACTCAATACTCTATCGTAGGTATTCTATTTTTAGGGGCTATGGCTTTTGGTGCTTTTACCATTGTTTTATCAAGAATTTTACAGTCCCATCGTCCGTATCCTGAAAAATTAGAAACTTATGAGTGTGGGATGGAAACTCAAGGTACTGCTTGGGTACAATTTAAAACAAGTTATTTCTTGTATGCACTGGTATTTTTAATTTTTGATATTGAAACAATATTTTTGTATCCATTTGCAGTCAAATTCCAAAGTTTAGGCCTGTTTGCTATCGTTGAGATGTTTATTTTCTTTATTATTTTAATAATAGGTTTCTGGTATGCCTGGAAGGAAGGTGCTTTAGAATGGCAATAGACAATGAAAAAGGCTACATGACTCAAGAAGAGCTTGAAGAAAAGGGTATACTCTTAACTTCTTTAGACAAATTGTTTAATTGGGCTAGAAGCTGGTCTTTATGGCCATTTCAGTTTGGTTTAGCCTGCTGTGCTATTGAGATGATTTGTACAACCCAGGCTAGATTTGATATTTCCCGATTTGGTTATGAGGTATTTAGAAATTCACCTCGGCAGGCTGATGTAATGATAATTGCGGGTACCATAACTGAAAAAATGAGACCTTCTGTGGAGAGGTTGTATCATCAAATTGCTGAGCCTCGCTGGGTTATTGCGATGGGCAACTGTGCTATTAGCGGTGGTCCCTTTGTGGATTCTTATGCTGTTGTACCTGGGGCTGATGATATTGTACCGGTGGATATATATATACCGGGCTGCCCTCCCCGTCCCGAAGCTTTAATTCACGGTATGCTTCAATTGAAGGAGAAGGTTAATTCTCCGGCTAAGGTGAGGTTTAAGAAATATGGAAAATAAAAAAAAATATCAAGAAATGTTAACCGGAAAATTTGGTGATAATGTAGTAATAAATGCCGAAAAACCTTATGAGTTATATGCAAATGCTACAAACTTGCTGGAAATTGTAGAGTT
The DNA here is from genome assembly GCA_000802045.1 of Peptococcaceae bacterium BICA1-8. Lineage (GTDB taxonomy): Bacteria > Bacillota > Peptococcia > Peptococcales > BICA1-8 > BICA1-8. Next base: position 55,147 of record JUEF01000138.1, on the reverse strand, counting down.
TTTAAAAACCGAAGGGTTAAATTTTTTAGCTGATATTTCTAGTGCTGACTATAAGGAATTTTTTGAAGTAGTATACCAGCTATATAGTTTTGATGATTCCGATCACTTGACAGTAAAAGTCAAGCTGACTCATGACAATCCTCAGGTTACCTCTCTAACAAGTTTATGGGAAACAGCCGATTGGTTAGAAAGGGAAGTTTATGATTTAATGGGGATTACCTTTATTAATCATCCTAATCTAGAGCGCATTTTAACCTGGGAAGGTTTCGAAGGTCATCCATTAAGGAAAGATTTTGTCTCTAAAAGTGGTCGTAAGTAATAGGGGAGTTGAGGTGTTACAATAGTGAAGACGCAAACGTACACATTAAACCTTGGACCTCAGCATCCTAGTACCCACGGGGTGCTTCGTGTGGTCCTGGAATTAGATGGCGAAACCTGTGTGGGAAGTAAAACCCATGTAGGCTATTTGCATCGAGGGATAGAAAAGATTTTAGAGGATAGGACATATCCTCAGGTAATTCCTTATACTGATAGACTTGATTATCTAGCAGGCATTAATAATAACCTTGCTTATGTTCAAACAATTGAAAAATTGATGAACATAGAAATACCTGAAAGAGCTGAGTATATCAGGGTAATGCTTTCAGAGCTTATGCGTATTGCCAGCCATATGGTAGGCATTGGTATTTATATTATGGATTTAGGGGCAATTTCCGCTGTATTTTATCCTTTTATTGAAAGGGAAAAAATATTAGACATGATGTCTCATTTAAGTGGTTCAAGAATGACCTTTAATTACCTTCGTATTGGCGGGATAGCCCATGACCTACATCCTGATTTCAAACCAGCGCTGGATCAATTTATTACTGAATTTCCTCGCTTTATAGAGGACTATCACAGGCTAATTGATGAGAATGAAATTTTTATAGCCAGAACTAAAAAGACTGGTGCTATTACTGCTGAAAAAGCAATGAGTTATGGCTTGACTGGACCTAATTTAAGGGCTTCCGGAGTTAACCATGATATTCGGAAAACTAACCCATATAGTATTTATGATCGCTTTGATTTTGAAGTTCCTGTTGGGGAAAACGGTGACTGTTATGACCGTTATGTTGTCAGAATGAAAGAAGTTGAAGAAAGCTTTAAAATTATTCAGCAGGCTTATAAAGAGCTTCCTAATGGCCCAGTAATGGCTAAAGTTCCTAAATTAATTAAACCACCTGTAGGAGATGTTTATCACCAAGCAGAAAACCCCAAAGGGGTATTGGGCTGTTATGTTGTTAGTGACGGAACTCCAAAACCTTCTAGGGTCCATTTCAGAAGGCCGTCTTTTAATAATATTTCTATTTTTGATGAAATATTTATCGGTCATAAAATAGCGGATGTTGTAGCTATTTTAGCTAGTTTTGATTTTGTTTTAGGTGAAGTTGATGCCTAAGGTGAGAAAGGAGATATAACCATGGAGTTTTTGAATAACATATTTGTTTATATTGCTCAATGGATAAGAGAAACCCTTGCTGCCTTGGGCTTTACACCTGTCTGGGTTGAGATGGGTATGGGTACTGTTTATCTAGTTTCCATACTCGGAGTTTGCACCTTGGCTGCATTATTCTATGTTTTATGGGAAAGAAAGCTAGCGGGGTATATCCAGTATCGTCCCGGTCCCAATAGATTAGGACCAAATGGCTGGTTCCAAACAGTAGCTGATGCTATTAAGCTTTTGACAAAGGAAGATGTAGTTCCCTGTGGGGCTGATAAACCAGTCCATTTATTAGCACCTGTATTTATCTTTGTGCCTACTGTTTTGGCCTTGGCGGTAGTCCCCTTTGGTAAGGGAATGGCAGCAATTGATTTAGACTTAGGAATCTTTTATTTAATTGCCGTTACTTCCTTGTCAACCATACCTATTTTCATGGGTGGATGGGGTTCTAACAATAAGTATTCTCTTCTCGGTGCCATGCGGGCTGTAGCTCAAATGATCAGTTATGAGATACCTTTAGTATTTTCTTTACTGGGGGTTGTTCTAATAACAGGCACACTGCAATTGCAAGGCATTGTTGCAGCACAATCTAATATATGGTTTGTATTCTTACAGCCCGTTGCCTTTTTAATCTTTATAATTGCTGCAACAGCAGAAACTAATAGAGCCCCCTTTGATCTACCTGAAGGGGAATCCGAACTAACTGCAGGTATTTATACCGAATATTCTGGAATGAAATGGGCATTATTCTTTTTAGCAGAGTATTGCAACTTATTTATTGTTTCAGCCATAGGAGTTACCGTTTTTTTAGGCGGCTGGCAGGGTCCTCTTTTGCCAAGTTGGGTATGGTTTTTAATTAAAACCCATTTGCTATTTTCTTTCTTTATCTGGATTCGTTGGACGTTCCCACGGATTAGGGTTGACCAATTAATGAATTTTGGCTGGAAGTTTTTAGTCCCCCTTTCTTTAGCAAATGTCTTTATTACTGGTATCGGTGTATACATCTACTACAACGGATTGGGGTGGTGATGATAAATGTACGGTAAAGGATTACTAAAAGGACTAAGTGTAACTGGAAGGAATGTCTTTAGGAAAAGACTTACTGAAAAATACCCGGAAGAAAAACCCCAATTGGCTGCACGCTGGAGGGGTGGATTTCAACTAGATGTAGCTGGATGCATTGCCTGTGGTTTATGTGAAAGGGCGTGCCCTAATTATGCCATTACATTAACTACAGAAAAAAATGAGGAAAACAAAAAACAGCTTACAACATATGAAATAAATCAATCGTACTGTTTATTCTGTGGTTTGTGTGTAGAGGCTTGTCCCAAGAATTGTTTGAGGTTTACTCAAGAGTTTGAAACTGCCACTTATCATAAAGAAGAAGTAAAATTAGATTTATTTAAAAATCAAAACCTTTCTGCACCTGCTTCAATTTATGCTCAACCGGAAAAAGCAACTGAAGCAGCACGAAAGGAGGATAAATAATGGAATTACACGTAATTGCGTTCTGGCTAATAGCCTTTGTTACCCTAGGTTCAGCCCTAGCTGTTGTCTTTTTAACTAATATAGTTCATAGTGCTTTGGCTCTGATTCTGACTTTTCTTGGTATTGCAGGCCTTTATTTAACACTAAATGCTGATTTTCTAGCTGCAGTTCAAGTACTAGTCTATGCCGGAGCGGTTTCTATCCTGATAGTATTTGGTATTATGCTGATTACTCGCGGTGATGGCCGTATGGCGGATACAAATATCTTTGGGAAATATAAATATACCGCAGCAATAGTAATAACTGCCTTTTTAGGTGTCTTATCCCACTATATTATCAAAACTCCTTGGCAGATGGGAACTGCTGCATTATCAGAAAATACAATGGGGGATATCGCTGAATTATTGTTTAGTGATTATGTCATTCCCTTTGAGTTAGCAGCAATTTTGCTTACTGTGGCAATGGTAGGTGCAATTGTAATTGCAAGAGAGGTGAAAAATCCCAAATGATTACCTTAAACCATTATTTATTGTTGAGTGCCATCTTGTTTTGTATAGGATTATATGGGGCATTATCTAAAAAAAATGCTATTGCAATATTGATTTGTATTGAACTAATGTTGAATGCTGTAAACATAAATCTAGTAGCTTTTACTAAATTTTTAACTCCTGGAGATTTAACGGGTCAAATATTTGCTATATTCGTAATTGTTGTGGCAGCTTGTGAAATAGCCGTTGGGTTGGCTATAATTATTGCCATATACCGTGATCGTTCTTCAGTTGATGTTGAGAATTTGGATTGGCTCAAATGGTAAGGGGTGATAAATTATGATCGAAAGTATCGGAATTAAATATATTTGGCTAGTGCCCCTAGCTCCTTTATTAGCCTTTATATTAATAACTTTTTTGTTTAAAAGGTTTAAACTACTAAGTGCTTTAACTGCTATTTTCAGCATGGTTGTTTCCTTAATCTTAACTTTAGATATTTTGAGGGTTATCTTAACCGGTCATGAGATTACAATGAATACTCCGGTGGAGATGGCAGTACCGTGGCTGAATATGAACGGTCTATATATTGAAATGGGTGCTTTAATTGATCCCCTGACCGCCGGCATGCTTTTTGTTGTAACCTTTATATCTTTACTAATTATGATTTACTCAGTTGGTTATATGCATGGAGACCCAGGGTTTTCTAGATTCTTTTCATATTTAGCTCTTTTTGTTTTTTCCATGCTGGGTTTAGTTATTGCCAATAACTACTTTCAGATGTTTGTTTTTTGGGAATTGGTTGGTTTGAGTTCTTATCTGTTAATTGGTTTCTACTTTTATAAAGATTCTGCAGCTCAAGCTAATAAAAAAGCCTTTATAACTAATAGAGTTGCAGACTTTGGATTTATGATAGGGGTTATTATTCTCTTTCTGTATTTTGGTACTTTTAATTTCCTAGAACTGGCGGAAGGAATAAGTGCTTCATCAGATTTAGCATTTTTAACTTTAGCAGGAATATTAGTTTTTATTGGCCCAATAGGTAAATCGGGTCAGTTTCCTTTACATGTTTGGTTACCAGATGCAATGGAAGGTCCTACCCCGGTTAGTGCTTTAATCCATGCTGCAACGATGGTTGCTGCTGGCGTATTTTTATTGGCCCGAGGATTTATCCTTTTTGTTAGTGCACCAGCAACCATAACATTCATTGCTTATCTGGGTGGCTTTACTGCATTTTTTGCTGCAACTATAGCTATAACTCAACGGGATTTTAAAAGAATTTTGGCATTTTCCACTTTAAGTCAGTTAGGATATATGGTAATGGCTATTGGTCTTGGTAGCCTAACTGCTGGTATGTTTCACCTTACAACTCATGCCTTCTTCAAAGCTTTAATGTTCTTATGTGCTGGTAGTGTAATTCATGCCTTGCATAAGCAGGATATCTTTGAGATGGGCGGAGTATTTAAAAAAATGAAAATAACCGGTACCACCATGATAATTGGGGGACTGGCTATTGCAGGGATTCCACCCTTTGCAGGTTTCTGGAGTAAGGACGAAATATTACTAGTTGCCAAAACAAATGGGTTTACCCTTTTATACGTACTGGCTTCTGTTACAGCATTTTTAACAGCCTTCTATATGTTTAGGTTAATTTTCCTGGCTTTCTTTGGTGAGAAACGCAGTGACTACCATGCTCATGAATCACCACTAACTATGACTATTCCGCTTATGATCTTAGCTGTATTCTCAATATTTGGCGGATTGATCGGTGCTCCTTTTGTTGAACATGGTTTTTCGAGCTATGTTTACTTTGGAGAGGCCCATCATCCACAGCCTGATTATATGGTAATGGGTTCTTCCACATTGATTGCAGCAGCTGGTATCTTTTTGGCTTGGCTGGTTTATATCAAGAAAGCCATCTCGGCGGAAAAAATTGCCAATCAATTTGCTCCTCTTTACAAGTTTTTATACAATAAGTGGTATATTGATGAGATTTACCAGTGGTTCTTTAATAAAGTTGTATTGAGTATTTCGGCATTACTCAACTGGTGTGACCGGAATATTGTTGACGGTATAGCCCATGGTATTGCTTGGGTCATTCGTACAACTGGTGCTAAAGGACGGTATATTCATACAGGCAGCTTGCAAACATATGGTCTAGTAATTTTTGCAGCAGTTGTTGTAATAGTCTTATTTCTGGCTGGACCTGTGGTAGGAGGTGTACAATGAGTTTCCCAATACTTTCGAGCATATTATTGGCACCGGTACTTGGTATTTTATTAATACTATTTATTCCTCAGAAAGAGGATAAATTAATAAAAATTGTGGCTGCAATTGCTACTGGTTTAACAGTCCTTTTGTCCTTGATAATCTATGCTAATTATGATCAATCCATAGGCGGCTTGCAGTTCGTTGAGAATATTCCCTGGATTGATGATTTAGGAGTTACTTATGGTTTAGGGGTAGATGGTATTAGTTTACCGTTAGTCCTTTTAACCGCTTTAGTAATTTTCACCGGAGTTTTTGCTTCCTGGGGACTTGAAAAAAGGGTAAAAGAATTTTTTATTTTCTTATTAGCCCTTGTTGCAGGAGTATTTGGAGTATTCTTAACAACCGATTTATTCTTTTTCTACTTGTTCTTTGAAATAGCTGTAATTCCCATGTATATACTAATAGGGGTTTGGGGGAGCACCAATAAAGAATACTCTGCTATGAAATTAACTATTTATCTGTTAGTTGGTAGTGCTTTCGCCTTAATCGCAGTAATCGCTGTTTACCTTTATACCGGATTAGGAACCTTTGATATTCAGACATTAACTCAACAAACCTATGATATTGGTTTCCAAAAGTTCGCCTTCTTCTTACTAATGATCGGCTTTGGGTTTTTAGTTCCTATGTGGCCCTTCCACACCTGGTCACCGGATGGTCACGTAGCAGCACCAACTGCAGTAAGTATGCTGCATGCAGGTGTTTTGATGAAGCTGGGTGGTTACGGTTTGATTCGAGCAGGCATTTTTATCTTTCCAGAAGGTGCAAGGTTCTGGGCTCCAGTTATAGGAATTCTTTGTATAGTTAACGTAGTATATGGTGCTATGGTTGCTATGTCCCAGAAGGATTTAAAGTTTGTTATCGGATATTCTAGTGTTAGTCACATGGGTTATGTGCTATTAGGAGTTGCATCTTTAAATACTTTAAGTATCAGTGGTGCAGTAGCCCAAATGTTTGCTCATGGTATTATGACAGCACTATTCTTTGCTTTAGTAGGTAATGTCTATAATAAAGCTCATACTAGGATGATTGCGGATTTCGGAGGTCTGGCTCACCAAATGCCAAGAATTGCGGCTGGTTTCGTTATTGCCGGCTTAGCATCCTTAGGACTACCAGGTTTAGTAAATTTCGTAGCGGAATTTGCCATATTTGTGGGATCCTTTAGGGTATATCCAGTACTAACTATTCTTGCTATATCTGGTATAGTAATAACTGCAGTCTATGTGTTGAGAGTTGTACAGAATGTATTCTTTGGGCCGCGAAATCCAAAATGGGATGAACTCGAAGATGTTCGGGGAATTGAATTGGTACCCATCGTAATATTATGTGGAGTGTTATTATTCCTTGGTTTCTTCCCCTCATTTTTAATGGAACTGATAAATAACGGAGTAGATCCTTTTGTCCAGCAATATTTAACAACACCTAAGGTAGGGGGGATGTTTTAATGGCTATTAATTTTTCTTTAATCATACCTGAGATGTTAGTTGCCGGGTTAGCCTTATTAGTAATGATTATTTCCCTCCTAGTTCCTAAAGATCAGAAAAGAGGATTAGCATATTTTACAGTCTTTGGATTAATCGGCGTTCTAGTTGTTTTGTATTTTATGCTTGATGCTCAAGGCACATTGTTTAATGGTATGTATATTGTTGATCCTTTTGGCTCATTCATGAAGATCCTAATTGTATTATCATCAATAATGGCTATAATGTTGGGCGTAGAATATGTGGAAAAATTCATTACAGGATTTTTAGGGGAGTTTTGTTTTTTCGTTGTTTTTGCTACCTTAGGAATGATTACTCTGGTTTCTGCCGGTGATTTCATTACTCTTTATGTAGCATTAGAGCTAATGACTATTTCTTTTATAATCCTAGTAGGTTTTGGTAAACATATATTCCGTGCCAGCGAGGCAGCTATTAAATATCTTTTATTAAGCGCCTTATCATCAGGTGTACTTCTTTATGGTTTAACCTTGGTTTATGGTGCAGCAAAAACTACAAGTATTAATGGAGTAATGGAATATATTGCTCAAGGTGAGACGGCACCAATTTTAGTACTTGGTATCATATTTATGATTAGTGGTTTTGGGTTTAAAATCTCAGCAGTTCCCTTTCATATGTGGACACCTGATGTGTATGAAGGAGCTCCCACCCCTGTTACTGCTTTATTATCAGTGGCATCTAAAGGGGCTGCTTTTGGAGTACTCTTTAGGGTATTTATGCACGCATTACCTGGAAATCAGGAGTTATGGATGCCGATAATAATTGTCCTAACTGTTCTGACAATTGTTTTAGGTAACTTTGTCGCAATACCCCAGAAAAATATTAAGAGAATGCTAGCATTCTCAGGTGTTGCCCAAGCTGGATATATACTGCTAGGACTAATTGCATTTTCTACAGTTGGTGTGTCAGCAGCATTGTTTTATGCTATGATTTATGTCTTCTGTAATATGGGTGCTTTTGGCGTAATAATTGCCTTCTCTCAGGCAGGAGGTGGCGATGAAGTCCAGGACTACAACGGTTTATGGAAACGTTCACCATTTCTAGCGGCAGTAATGCTAGCCAGTCTTTTATCACTAGCTGGCATACCTCCTTTAGCAGGCTTCTTCGGTAAGTTCCAATTATTTAAGGCTATTATGGAACAGGGCTATGTCTGGATAGTATTTGTGGCTTTAGGAATGAGTATGGTTTCAGTTTATTATTATTTACTAGTAGCAAAAGCTATGTATTTTAAAGATCCCCATGAGGATAGTCCTATTAAAGTGTCTTTGCCGATTCAGGTTACCCTCTTAGCTATTACATTGATCACATTATTCTTGGGTATTTATCCTACACCTTTAACTAACCTAGCTACCCAAGTAGCAAAAACGTTTTTTTGATATAACTTAACTTGCCAAAATAAGACTTGCGCCAATGTGCAAGTCTTATTTTTTGCTCGATTATTAAAAAGATTTATAATTAGTATAGATTAATAAAGGCACTTTATTTAGCGGCCTTTTTCATCTATACTAAAGATTAAGTGTATATTCAGGTTGTTAAAAATTAAAGTTAAGATTAAGAGGAAGTTGAATTATGACTAAAGATTTAGGATTTAAAGGCGAGGCAATGGCTTTAAAAAAGATTGCGAGCTTAGGTTATAAGATTTTAGCCCAAAATTTTAGATGTAAATTAGGGGAAATAGACCTTATCGCTAAAGATAAGGATACTTTAGTCTTTATTGAAGTAAGATCCAAAAGCAATGAAAAATATGGACTACCTCAAGAGACTGTTAATACTAAAAAGCAAAGAAAATTACGACAGGTTGCCGAGTTTTATCTTATGAAAAACAACCTTTATCATATGTATTGTAGATTTGACGTTATTGGAATTGTATGGCAGCAAGGGGATGAATTAGAAATAGAAATTATTAAGGATGCGTTTTAAATCTTGAAAATTATTAAACAAGATAGAATATTCTATTAAATTGCAAATTTTAAAGTTATAAAGTAAAATTTCTGTAGGAAACCTCATAGCAATTTGTTTTTCATTGGAATTGAATTTTTATTTTATTAATAAATAAAAATTGAAGGAAAAAATAAAAGTGTGTAGAATAAATATTACATGTGAAGCATTTTCAGACAATTATTAACTATTCTAATAAGTAAAAATATTTTAGACAATTACCAAAATAAGCTTTATAGATTAAATAAAAAGGATTTATGGAAGGCAATAGAGAATTAATTCACAAACTACTTATGAAAGGATGAATACCTGTGAAAATTGCTATTTCTGGCAAGGGCGGTGTGGGAAAGACCACTTTATCAGCCGCTATCATAAAACGCTTTGCTCAAGATTTCAACGTATTTGCCGTTGATGCCGATCCTGATATTAGTTTAGGTAGCCAGTTAGGCCTTCCTGAAGATAAAGTTCTAGCTTTACCGCCAATTGTTGAGATGAAGGAATTAATAAATGAAAAATTAGGAGGTGATGGAGCTTACTATTCTCTTAATCCAAAGGTCGATGACGTGCTGGAAAGGTATTCAATACAACACGGAAACATACGTCTTCTAAAAATGGGTGCTGTTAAAAAAGGTGGATCCGCTTGCTATTGTAGAGAAAATACGTTTTTAAATGCATTATTAAAATCCTTGATTGTTACAAGTGAAGACGTGGTGCTTTTAGATATGGGAGCAGGTATTGAACATCTTACACGGGGCACTGCCAAAGGTGTAGATGTAATGCTTATAGTTACTGAGCCATCAAAGGTAAGTGTAGCTACTGCTAAAGTTATCGCGAAATTAGCTAGGGAAATTGGTGTAAAAAGTATTTTCTTTGTAGCTAACAAAATTCGCAAGGACGAAGAAATTGAATTTCTAAAATCTAATCTTGAAGGTGAAAATTTAATTGGAAGTATTCCATTTTCAGAAGAAGTTTTGGATATGGCCATGGGTAAAAGTGCTGATGATGTTCCTGCATTAAATGCAGGAATTGAGAATATATACCAAGAGCTATTAAAATATCAGGCAAATAATTAAAGGAGGTAAGTGTATGCCAAGGTTTAGGGACTTAAGCCACACTGCAAAACCATCTGACGCAGTGCGCATCAAAGATCCAAAAAGTAACAAACGAACAATTGACCCAGCAGCCCTGGAATTAATAGTAAAGGCCGAGAATGACGGGGTCAAAACAGCTTTTGATCGTTTTACAGAAATGCAGCCACAATGTCAATTCGGTTACAAGGGGCTATGTTGTAGATTTTGTATGATGGGTCCTTGTCGTTTGAAGACTGATGATCCAAATAGTAAGGGTATCTGTGGAGCTTCTGCATGGACCATTGTTGCTAGAGGTGTAGGTACTCTTATACTTACAGGTGCAGCATCACACAATGAGCATGCCCGTCACATTGCCCATGCCTTACTGCAATTATCAGAAGGCAAAGCTCCTGACTATATGGTGACAGACCCTGATAAATTACAGAGAGTAGCCAAAATGATAGGTCTGGCAACCGAAGGTAAAGATGATATGACCCTTGCTAAAGAAGTTTCTCTTAAAGCAATTGAAGACTTCTCTCGTATTCCAGGATTTGGGGAAAACCTATGGATTAAAAGTACTTTAAATAAAGAACGTTTAGAAAAGTATGACGAGTGTAATATTATGCCTGCTGGTATTTATGGCGATATTTCTGATCTTTTAGCAGAAGCCCATATCGGTAATGATGATGACCCAGTTAACATCATTTTTAATGCATTGAAAGTTTCGCTCACAGATTATGCAGGAATGCATCTTGCTACAGATCTTTCAGACGTACTTTTTGGAACACCAAAGCCTATTGTTACTGAAGCAAATTTAGGTGTTCTAGATGCTAGTAAGATTAACATAGCAGTTCATGGTCATAACCCGCTTTTGAGTGAAAAGGTTGTAGAAGCTGCTGAAGAGATGGAAGCGGAAGCTAAAGCTGCAGGAGCTCAAGGACTAAATATCGTTGGTATGTGCTGTACTGGTAATGAAGTATTGATGCGTAAAGGTATACCTTTAGCAACTTCTTTTGCTTCTACTGAGTTAGCAATTGTTACCGGTGCAATGGATGCAGTGGTAGTAGACGTTCAATGCATTATGCCAGGAATAAAACAGGTTGCAGAATGTTACCATACAAGAATAATTACCACTTCAAATATAGCAAAGCTTCCTGGTTCTTATCACATTCCATTTGAAGTTGAGACTGCACTAGAACAAGCCAAACAAATTATTCGCTTAGGTATTGAGTCTTATAAAAATCGTAATGGTCAGACAATCCAAATTCCTGATGTTAAACACAAAGTTGTAGCAGGATTTAGCTCTGAAGCTTTAATGGATTTATTTGCTTCTGTTAATCCTGATAACCCAATCCGAGTTTTAAATGATGCAATACATTCTGGACAGATAAAAGGGGTAGTCCTTTTTGCCGGATGTAATAATATCAAAAGACCCCAAGATGAAAGTCACATTGGCATCTTAAAAGAAATGCTAAAAAATGATGTGTTTGTCTTAGCAACCGGATGTTCTGCCCAGGCTTTTGCCAAGCATGGCTTTTTAAATCCTGAAGCTCTAGAAGAATATGCTGGAGAAGGACTAAAATCCTTTATAAAAACACTGGAAGAAAAATCAGGTATGAAAGGTCAATTGCCACCTGCATTCTTCATGGGTTCATGTGTTGATAATACACGGGCCTCAGATATATTAGTTGCTATGGCTAAAGACCTTGGAGTTGATACACCAAAAGTTCCTTTTGTTGCTTCAGCACCGGAAGCTATGAGCGGTAAAGCAGTATCAATCGGCTCATGGTTTGTAACCCTTGGTGTTCCTGTACATGTAGGTTCTATGCCTCCTTTAGAAGGCAGTGAACTATTTTATAGTATTGCAACTCAAATTGCATCTGATGTTTATGGCGGATACTTTATGTTTGAACTTGACCCAGAAATTTCTGCCAAAAAGATACTTGATGCACTAGAATATCGTACTTGGAAGTTGGGCGTGCATAAACAAACGGCAGAAAAGTTCAATACAGCCCTCTGCCAAAACTACTAAGAGAAGGAGGGATGAAATATGACGATTAATTTCGATCAAATTTATGAAGGTATAATTGAGCCTGGTAAAGAGCCAAAAAAACTTTTTAAACATGCTTATGAAGGGGCAATAACTGCTACAAGTTATGCTGAGATTCTTTTAACTCAAGCTATTAAGAAATATGGTCCTGAACAAAAGGTTGAATATCCTGATACTGCATATTTTTTGCCTGTCATTCGTTCGTTAAGTGGTGAAGAGGTTAAAACTATTAAAGACCTACAACCCATACTAAACAAGATGAGAGGTCAATTAAAGTCAAAGTTAACCTTAGAAAATGTGCTCCTAGCAGGTGAAGCTACACTTTATGCAGCTGAGATTATTGAAGCCTTAAGATATGTGAAAAATCCTAAGCCCCATGTTGATCCATGGACTGGATTTTTGGGTGACCCAGTTGTACGTAAATATGGGATCAAAATGGTTGACTGGACCATTCCCGGTGTTGCTGTGATATTAGGTCGGGCAAAGGATTCACAAGCTGCGAAAAAAATTGTGGATGACCTTATGGGTAAGGGTATGATGATCTTCCTTTCCGATGAAATTATTGAGCAGTTATTAGAAACAAATGTAAAATTGGGTATTGATTACATTGCTTTCCCATTAGGTAATTTTACCCAGGTAGTTCATGCTGCTAATTATGCGTTACGAGCTAGTATGGCCTTTGGTGGTATTGCACCTGGTCTTCGTGAGGAACACAGAGATTATCAGAGACGTAGAGTGCTGGCATTTGTTCTTCATTTAGGTGAACGGGATACTGTAAAGACAGCTGCTGAAATGGGTTGTATGTTCTTAGGCTTCCCAACTATTACTGACCAGCCTCTTGCTGAAGATGAACAAATAAAAGATTGGTATATATCAGAGCCTGATTACGATAAGATTGTTCAACTGGCTCTAGAAATAAGAGGTATCAAGCTTACAAATATTCAGATTGATATTCCTATCAATCATGGACCTGCCTTTGAAGGTGAAACTATCCGAAAAGGTGACACCTATCTAGAGATGGGCGGCAGCAAGACTACTGCCTTTGAATTAGCACGGATGGTTGAAGCAGATCAAATCGAAGATGGCAAAATAGAAGTTATTGGTCCAGATATTGATGACATAAGTGAGGGAAGTCAATTACCCTTTGGTTTAATGATAGATATTTACGGGAGAAAGATGCAAGAGGATTTTGAGGGTGTGCTAGAACGCCGAGTTCACTATTTTGTCAACTATGGCGAAGGCTTGTGGCACGTAGCTCAGCGTGACTTGGCTTGGCTTCGTGTCAGCAAGGAAGCTGTTAGTAAAGGATTTAAACTGAAGCATTATGGTGAACTCTTAATAGCCAAGTTAAAGAGTGAATTCCCAGCTATTGTTGACCGGGTGCAGGTAACAATTTATACCGACCAGGCAAAAGTAGATGAGATGCTACTGGTAGCCCGTGAAAAATATGGGGCAAGAGATGCGCGTTTGCGCGGTTTAACAGACGAAGCGGTAGATACCTTCTATTCCTGTCTGTTATGTCAGTCCTTTGCACCAAACCACGTATGTATCGTTACACCACAACGGGTAGGCTTGTGCGGTGCGGTTAGCTGGCTGGATTCTAGAGCTTCTTTTGAGATTAATCCAACTGGTCCTAATCAGCCAATTATCAAGGGCGAGGCAATGGATGAGTACCGTGGTATGTGGAAAAATGTTAATGATTATTATTATCAAACATCAAACCGTAGCCTAGAAGAAGTCAATCTGTACACAATGATGGATAAACCGATGACTTCCTGTGGCTGTTTCGAAGCAATTATGGCCTTAACACCTGAATTAAACGGCATCATGATTACCACTCGTGAGCATAGTGGTATGACACCAGTTGGAATGTCCTTCTCCACACTAGCAGGTATGGTAGGAGGCGGTGTTCAGACCCCTGGCTTTATGGGAATTGGTCGCTTATATCTAGTAAGCCAAAAATTCATCCCTGCTGACGGTGGTATTGCACGCATCATCTGGATGCCCAAAGAACTTAAAGAATTCTTGCGTGAAGATTTTGTAGCTCGTAGCATAGAAGAAGGTTTAGGTGAAGACTTTATTGATAAGATTGCTGATGAAACAATAGGTACCTCTGTTGATGAAATAATGCCATTCCTTGAAGAACAAGGTCACCCGGCATTGACAATGGATCCAATATTCTAAAGAGTAGTTTGTAGCAAATAATAAGTATGATGGAATAAGGGCATAGAGGTAAGGAAAGAGGAGGTTAGTAAATAGTAGTCGCTAATCAGTTCTTCTTTACCTCGGCCCTATGTTTCAAACTAAGCCATTAAAAATTACAATTAAACACTAAAGTCTTAATATTAATTGGGGACATTCCCTATTCAAGAAACCAGAAGTAAGAGGCGAGAATAGTGTTTTTTGCTGCTTCCTGTCTCCTGCATCTTGCCTCTTGTACGGCGTGTTCCCATCCATTAGAAAGGAGTCTGGTATAAATGGCATTGACAGGTCTTGAGATTTATAAACTTCTTCCAAAGAAAAACTGTGGAGAATGTGGGCCACCAACCTGTTTAGCTTTTGCTATGAGTCTTGCAGCGGGAAAAGCTTCCCTAGATACATGTCCTTATGTTACGGATGATGCAAAAGAGGCTTTAGGCTCAGCATCAGCACCACCGATTAAACTAGTTAAAATTGGTGCTGGTGAAAAGGTTATTGAACTGGGAGATGAAACAGTTATATTTCGTCATGATAAAACCTTTTTCCATCCAACAGGAATCGCTTTTGAGGTGGAGGACAGCTTAAATGAAGTAGAACTTACCCAAAAACTTAGTGAAATAAATACATTAGAATTTAACCGTGTTGGACTTCAATATGAAGTAGATATGGTTGCAGTCAAACAAACCGGTGATGCTGCTCAATTTAAACAGACAGTTGAGAAAGTTGCTGCAGGAACAAAGTTAGCCCTTGTTTTAATTACTGAAGATCCAGTGGCAGCAGGTCAAGCACTAGAAGTGTGTAAAGGTAGAAACCCTCTTCTTTATGCTGCAACAGAAAGTAATTACAATGAGATGACTGAACTAGCAAAAAAACATAATGTTCCTCTAGGTATAAAAGCGGAAGACATTTTCAAGCTTTCTGATTTGGCTGAAAAGATTATTGCTTTGGGTCATAAGGACCTTGTATTAGATAGTGGTGCCAGAGGTACAGCACAAGTTCTTGCTGATTTAACGCAAATGCGTAGAGCAACCATTAAAAAGAAATACCGTCCATTTGGTTACCCTACAGTTGCTTTTACAACTGCAGAAGACCCTATGGAAGAGATGCTTCAGGCACAGGTTTATATTTCGAAGTATGCTAGCATGGTTGTATTGAAAAATAGTGCTAAGCATTTTGTACTTCCTCTCCTATCTTGGAGGCAAAATCTGTACACCGATCCACAAAAACCAATCCAGGTTGAATCTAAGATTTATGAGGTAGGAAATGTTACTGCCGATTCGCCTGTATATCTAACAACTAACTTCTCTTTAACTTATTATAGTGTTGAGGGTGAGGTTGAAGGTAGTAAGATTCCAGCATATATCATCCCTGTTGGTACAGATGGTACTTCTGTATTGACTGCTTGGGCTGCAGGCAAATTCTCTGCAGAAAAAATTGCAGAAGTAATCAATGAAATTGGCATTGCTGATAAAGTAAATCATCGTGAAATTATTCTGCCGGGCTATGTTGCTGTATTAAGTGGAAAGCTTGAGGAAAAATCAGGGTGGAAGGTTATAGTAGGTCCACGGGAAGCAGCGGGGATTTCTGCCTTCGCAAAAAGCCGCTACGGCAAATAGGAGTTGACGAGTTATGATTAAGGTCCTTTTTCAACCGGACAATGTCGTTATTGAAGTAGAAACTCAGACTACAATACTGCAGGCTGCCAATAAAGCGGGAATACAATTAAACGCAACCTGCGGAGGTAAGGGTACATGTGGCAAATGTTTAGTACGGGTGTTGAAAGGGGATTATCTACTCAAAGACGACACAATTTTACGTAAAACAGGTAAGTTACCTGCCTGTCAGGCTATAGTTTTATCTGATATTGAAGTGGAAATACCACAAGAATCAAAATTAACTAAGCATAAGGTTTTGATTCAAAACGAAAATATTTTAGCGGAAAAAGAGCTTGAAATACTAGCGGGTTGCGATTTCAGTCCACTTGTGAAAAGATATGAAGTAAAAGTACCTGAGCCTACGTTGACGGAAAATGCTACAGATTTAAATCGGTTAATGATTGAGCTGACAAAACATGTTAGCTGCAGTGATATTAAAATATCACTGCCTGTTCTCAGAAAACTGGCTCATGCATTGCGTGATGGGAATTGGCGCGTCAGCATAGATGTAGCACATATTAATGGCTGCGGGGAAATCATTGATATTCTCCCAGGGAAAAGTGAAGAACCACTTTATGGACTGGCTATAGATATCGGAACAACAACT
The DNA here is from genome assembly GCA_000802045.1 of Peptococcaceae bacterium BICA1-8. Taxonomy (GTDB): domain Bacteria; phylum Bacillota; class Peptococcia; order Peptococcales; family BICA1-8; genus BICA1-8. The sequence continues at coordinate 38,408 of JUEF01000138.1, read as the reverse complement.
GTTGTAGTTTTCCTTATTGACCTATTAAGCGGTAAGATTATCGATAAAAGAGGGACTTATAACAAGCAAGCCAAATTTGGCGATGATGTTATTTCGCGAATGGTATATGCAGACGAAGAAATTAATGGTTTAGAAGACCTACAACAGGCTGTGCTAAACTCAATAAATGAGTTAATAAGTGAGATATTTAAAATTCATCCTTCTATTAAAGGGGATTTTGTCAAAATTGTGGTTTGTGCAGGTAATACTACTATGACCCATTTGTTACTGGCATTGGACCCCAAATTTATTCGACTTGAACCATATATACCAACTGCTGCGCAATTTCCAGCTGTAAAGATTAAAGATTTGGATTTGCCCCTATATGCTGAAGGCTGGATAGTTAATATTCCATCAATAGCCAGTTATGTAGGTGGGGATATTGTGGCAGGTGCTTTAGCCGTTGGTATTGAAAAGTCTGAAGAATTGACATTGTTTATTGATATCGGAACAAACGGTGAAATGGTACTTGGCAACAAGGAGTGGCTTGTCAGTTGTGCTTGTTCAGCAGGTCCTGCATTTGAAGGGGGAGGGATTACCTTTGGAATGCGGGCAATGCGAGGTGCGATCGAAAGAATTCAGATTGATAAAAACTTTGAAGTCAGTTTTGAGACTATTGAGAATGATAAAGCGGTGGGAATATGTGGGTCAGGCTTAATTGATGGTCTGAGTAAACTTCATTCATCGGGAATCATTGACCGCACTGGCAAATTTCAGACTGACGTTCCAACAGATAGGCTACGCCAAGGCTACAACGGACCGGAATTTGTACTGGTCTGGGCCAAAGAGAGCGGAATTAATAAAGATATTATAATTACGGAAAGTGATATAAAAAATCTACTGCGAGCAAAAGGTGCCATTTTTGCTGGCATACGTTGCATGTTAGATATTGTTGCCCTAGAAATGGGGTCAATTGACAAAGTGCTAATAGCAGGTGGTTTTGGTAATTACCTCAATTTAGATGATGCGATAAAGATTGGATTGCTACCAGACCTCGATAGAACTAGATATCAATTTGTAGGAAATACATCAGTGAAGGGTGCTCAAGCAGTACTGCTCTCTACCAATGCTTATCACCAGTCATTAGAATTGAGCAAAAAAATGACATATTTGGAGCTTTCTGTGGGCAATACTTTTATGGAGGAATTTGTTTCAGCTACATTTATTCCTCATACAGATTTGAAACTATTTCCTTCATTGATAAAAAAGGAGTGACATTTATGCCAAAATATATTGCAGTAGCGGGGAAAGGTGGAACAGGCAAAACGACTTTCGCTTCATTAATAGTCAAATACCTGATCCAAAATAAAATGGGTACAGTTTTAGCGGTTGATGCTGACCCCAATGCTAACTTGAGTGAAGTATTGGGTATGGAAGTGAAAACAACTATCAGTGAACTTTTAGAGCAAACTAAAGATCCTAAAAGTGTGCCTGTGGGTATGAGTAAAGAAGTGTTTATTGAATATAAGCTTCAACAGTCTCTTGTTGAATCCAAGAATGTTGATCTATTAGTAATGGGTAATCCTCAAGGTGCAGGTTGCTACTGTTACCCTAATGACTTGTTGCGCAAATACCTTGAACGCTTAAGCAGCGGTTATGACTATGTAGTAGTGGACAATGAAGCTGGCTTAGAGCATATAAGTCGCAAGACTATTCCCCACGTTGATTGGTTATTTGTAATAAGTGATGCCTCGGCACGAGGTATTCGTTCAGCTGGTAGAGTTCATGAATTAGTTAGAAGTTTAGGCTCTACCGTCAAAGAGGAACTGCTTATTGTTACAAAAACAAAGACTGATTCTCTAGTTAATTTAGAAGACGAAATAAATGCTACCGGTATAAAGCTAATTGGTGATATACCTTATGACGAAGCAATAGCTACGTTTGATGAGGAAGGAAAGGCTTTGTTTGAATTACCTGATAATAATATGGCAGTAAACGCTGCAAAAAAAATTCTTATTAAAGCAGGTATCTAGGAGAGGAGTGTTAATATGGCTTTTGCGGTTGTAAAGGAACGATATTCGTCCAAAGTAAATGAAGTGGTATTGGGTGCAACTTCTGAAAAAGGGGGTACCCGTAGCCATGTTTTAAAAGTAGGTGGACAGACAACCCTTCCTTATCTTCATTTTGAAGGAGAAGTTCCCAATAAGCCCATCATCGCGATGGAAGTAACGGATGTTGAGCCCAATTGGCCAGCACCATTAAAAGAAATGTTTAAAGATGTATATAATGAACCTGTTGATTGGGCTAAAAAATGTGTGGCAGAATATAATGCAGATGTAATTTATGTTGTATTAAACGGAGCAGATCCTGATGGAGCCAATAAATCCCCAGAAGAATGTACTGAAACGGTTAAAGCAATTTTAAAAGCTGTAGATGTACCTATTATTGTTAAGGGTTGTGGTGATGAAGAAAAGGATAATGAGGTATTAACTAAAATAGCTGAAGAATGCGCAGGGGAAAACCTGATGATTGCCAATGCAGAACAAGAAAACTACAAATCTCTTGCTGCTGCCTGCATGGTTCATAAGCATACTCTTATTGCATTATCACCCCTTGATATAAACATTTGTAAGCAATTGAATATTCTTGTCAATGAAATGGGTCTGCCATTAGATCGTATAGTTATTGACCCCATGATCGGTGGTCTAGGATATGGTATTGAATATGCTTATTCCATTATGGAACGGGTAAGAATGGGCGCTCTGCAGGGTGATAAAATGCTTTCTATGCCAATGGTTTGTACTGTTGGGTATGAAGCTTGGCGTGCAAAAGAAGCATATGCTGATGGTGAAGAATTCCAAAGCTGGGGAGAACAGAGTTTCCGTGGTCCCCTTTGGGAAGCTATGACTGCTACTACGCTTATTCAAGCAGGAGCGGATATTCTATTAATGCGTCACCCTCATGCGGTTAAGCTTGTACAGAAAAATATTGCTGAGTTGATGGAAAGCAATAAGTACTAGGATTATCCGGGGACATTCCCGACTTACACAATTTAGGGGACATTTCTGACTTGAAGATTATCAATAAGCTCAGCAGATGTGTCCTCATTCCCTTACAAGCTCAGCGGGTGTACCCCTTTCAAAAAAAATAGAGGAGGCAATAAAATGATTATTATTGGTGAAAGAATTAATGGTATGTTTAAGGACATCGGTCAAGCAGTTCGCGAAATGGATCCCAAGCCATTACAGGAATGGGCTATAAAACAGCAGGAAGCTGGTGCAACTTACCTTGACATTAATACAGGACCTAATACTGACGATCAAGTTACTGCAATGAAGTGGATGGTCCAGGTGGTTCAGGAAGTTAGTGACTTACCCCTTTGTCTTGATTCAACAAATTACGATGCCATCGAAGCAAGCTTAGAGCTTTGCAAAAAACCAGCAATGATTAATTCTTGCCCAGCTGACAGACCTAAAATTGAACGGGTTTTCCCTATGGCAGTAAAACACAATGCTAAGATAATAGGGTTAACAATGGATGCTAAAGGTATTCCTAAGAATGCAGATAATCGTATTGCTTTAGCTATGGAACTAGTTGCTGCCGCTGATGAATTTGGTTTGCCAATGGAAGACCTGTATATAGATCCCCTTATCCTTCCTGTAAACGTTGCCCAGGATCATGCTCCTGAGGTTATGGAAGCTATCAGACAAACTAAACTTCTTTCAAATCCAGCTCCTAAAACAGTGTTAGGCTTAAGCAACGTGTCACAGAAGTCGCCAGACCGTCCTCTTATTAATAGAACATATTTAGCAATGGTAATGGCTTGTGGACTTGATGCCATTATAGCTGATGCTAACGATGATGACTTAATGGCTACAGCTGCAACTGGTGAAATTCTACTTAACCAAAGTGTTTATTGTGACTCTTACATTAAAGTGTTCAAGAGTAGATAAACTTTTTTGGGGACAAACCTGACTTGCAAATTCTCACAAGCTCTGCAGGTGTGTCCCCATTCCTTATATACTTAGTGGTATATCCCTTATTTGGAGGTGACTATAATTGGAAAATAGATTTAAAGATTCTTTGCTGGACAAGAATACCATGTCGGTAACCTGGGAAGTAGTACCAGGCAGAGGGGCAAGAGAAAAAGCACAGGAAACTGCTCTTGCTCAAGCAGAGTCAGCTGCAAAAGGCGGTAAAGTCCATGCTGTAACTATAACTGATAATCCTGGTGGTAATCCTGCAATTCTAGCGGATTATCTTGGTGTAGAAATACTCAAAATGGGTATTGAACCTTTGGTGCATTTTACTTGTAAAGATAAAAATCGCAACCAAATGGAAAGTCAATTATACAGCTTGGATAGAGCTGGAGTTAGAAATTTACTTGTGATGACAGGTGATTATCCTGTTACTGGATATCAAGGCAGACCCAAACCGGTTTTTGATTTAGACCCTACCCATGCTCTGGAGTTAATTAGTGAAATGAATAAGGGGCTTGAAATACCGGGTCCTAAAGGGCCTTCCTATAACCAAAAGAGTGATTTTTATCCAGGGGCGGCAGTTTCTCCTTTCAAGGGATCTGAGGCTGAGTTGATAATTCAATATTATAAATTAAAGAAAAAAATAGATAATGGGGCACAGTATATTGTTACCCAATTAGGGTATGATGCTCGTAAGTTCCATGAAGTATTGCAATTCTTGAAGGTCAATAATATTGATATCCCTGTAATTGGTAATATTTATGTTTTGCCTTTTGGTGCAGCAAGAGTAATGAATTCGAATCAAATTCCTGGTTGTGTTGTTCCAAAGAAACTTCTGGGTGAGATCGATAATGAGCGTACTGCTGAAGATAAAGGTGTAGGAGCAAGATTATTACGGGCAGCCAAAATGTATGCATTTATGAAAGGCATGGGTTTTGCAGGTGTTCATATCGGTGGTCACGGCATTAAATATGAGCAGGTAGAATATATTATTGAAAAAGGCGAAGAGTTGAGCAAGAACTGGCAGGAGCTAATTCCTGAATTTGATTATCCACAATCTAATGGGTTTTATTATTTTGAAAAAGACCCGACCACCGGTTTAAATTCAGATAAACCAGTGAACCGTAAAGGACGTCCATTAGATGCACCTGTATCAGTGGGATATTCTATGATGAGAATAGCTCATGCTCTTGCATTTGAGCCTGGAAAGCCGTTTTTCCCGCTAATGCAGAGCATTTACAAAATGCGTAAGGATAATAAAGCACATGGTATAGAGCATATTATTAAAGTAATTAGCAATGACTGTAAAGATTGCGGAGATTGTGCTCTTCTTGATCTTGCTTATTTATGCCCGATGTCACAATGTCCGAAAAACCAAAGAAACGGAGCATGTGGTGGAAGTTATGAAGGTTGGTGCGAAGCTTTTCCTAATGAGAAACAATGTGTTTGGGTCAAAGCATACGCTCGCTTGAAAAAGCATGGAGAAGAGGAACAATTGGGAAGCTATTGTATTCCACCGGCAAACTGGAATTTTTATCAAACTTCATCTTGGTACAATTTCTTCCTTGGTTTTGACCACTCAGCTAAGCGTTTGGGAATAAAAAACCCCCAGTCTGATAATCAAGGTCCGAACCAAAATACAAAGGCATAATTATGATGCAGCAGTAAGATGCCTAAAACAGTAGTTCTTACTGCTGCACATTCAAATAAAAGTATGAGGAGTGCAAATATGAAGGTTTTTATTGTAATGGTTCAAGATACAAATTTTATTAACACAATTGATAAAGTTTTTCTTAGTAACGAAGATGCAAACTCTTACATCCAAGTTAAGGACGAAAACAGGGATGACTTATTTTATTTCATCAGAGAGTATTTAGTTGAATCAACAAAACATATTCCAGAAATATAAGTAATACTTTATAATAATTATTGAAGTAATAATATTTAAAATATTCCATTTTATAATTTTGGAAAACCAGGCAACTTATATTCCAGTCAAAAAGGGCGCCTATGATTTTGATAATCTCATAGTAATGATTTAAGAAAACCTGTAAGGGTTTTATTTTTTTGCGTACAAATAATTCCTGGCCTTTTCCATTCCGATAACCTTTCTTGATATTAATTCGGAATTTCCTCGATATCAGGTAGAAGAATTGACAAAATATTAACGGTTACAAGGGGGATTAATAAAAGCTTGCAGGCCAATAATAAGCCAAACGTGTCGGATAGCATGCCAAATACAAAAATACCCATGCCACCGATGCCACCGGCAAAGCCCATAATTAGCCCTGTTGCCATAGTGACATTACGGGGAAGAAAGCTTTGGGCTAAAAGGATATTTGATGTATTAGGACCGCTTAGGCTAAGTCCTGCTATAATAAATGCTGTAACAATGATTATCAGATTTGAACTAAAGTTAAGCATTAGTATGCTAAGTGTAGTTAAAAAGTTGAAGATTATCACTACCTTTTTACTTCCGACACGATCATTGAAATATCCACCTAAAATAGTTCCGGCAGAATTTAATAACATATATAGTGATAGTAAAATTCCGGCGGTTTTTAAATCTACACTTTTTAGTAGCAAAATTTGAGCGCCAAAAGTTATAAGTGATCTACGGACTAACACTTTATTAGTTGCAAAGAAAACTAAAACAGATACCCATTTGTAGTTAAATATATTGAGGGCTAAATTTTTTCTTGTGCTTTTTTCTGGAATATTATTATCAAATTCTAAATGTTGTAATTTAAGTACATACATTATGCCAGCAATAATTAATCCCGGAAAGATAAAAAGCACAAGCTTACTTAACCCGTACTTTAGTACTAGCGGTAGCACAATAATTGGGGGGAGTGACCCAGCAAAACCACCTATAGCCATAAAAATAGCCAAATTTTTGCCCCGGGAATTATTATCTAGTTTGGCTGCAGAAGCAGAACCTAAAGGATGATATAAGGCTGAGGCAATTGAACCCAGACCTACAATAAACAAAAGTAAAAAAAAGTTATTTATTAACCCTGAGATACTAATCCAAAAGGCTATCCAGATTACTGAAAAAATAAGGAGCCACGATTTCCCTTTTTTATCTACGAAAAAACCAATAAGAGGCTGTAAAAACGAGCCGCTGCTTGTTATGACGGTAGCAATAAGACCTTGCTGGGTAAGAGTTAAGGAAAGAGAGGTAGTAAATATAAACAAAATGGGAGGGAGCATTTCCATGTAAAAGTCATTAATAAAATGTCCCAGGGAAACTGCAATAAGTTTTGTAGAATCACTTGTTGATCTTGTTTCAGTTATGGCTTCCAAAAGCAATCACCTTTTTTAAAAAAATATTAATATATTGTAAATTATAACATTAATAAAAATAGAAAGGGTAAAAAAATATATTTGCGATAAATTCCTGAATTTTTAAGATGGAAGGTTTTTGCTAGTTAGTGTCGAAATATTTAAAACAAATTAATTATTTATATAAAAGGAGGCGTTATCTTATTTATTACTTTTGTAATGTTTGTGGTAGCAAATATTCACTTGATGAAATTGTTTGGAACTGCTCATGTGGAAATTATCTTAGTTTAATAACAGAAGGAGCATTAAAAAAAGATGACATAATTAATGAAAGGTATTCATTGTGGAGATATGAAAAAGCTTTACCCGTTAAATTAGAAAGCTCAACTGTTACTTTATATGAAGGCTTTACTCCCTTAGCAAAAGTGAATTGGAAAGGGATACAAACCTATTTTAAATTAGATTATTTAATGCCCTCCGGATCCTTTAAAGACAGAGGAACTACTGTTATGATTAATTTTCTTAAAAAACTCGGAATTAAGAAAATTGTAGAAGATTCTTCTGGAAATGCAGGAGCATCGATAGCAGCATATTCTGCAGCCTCCAATATTGAATGTGAAATTTTTGTTCCTGAGTCAACATCGGCGGGTAAACTAGTTCAAATACGTTTATATGGGGCAAAAGTAAATCTTGTACCAGGTAACCGTGACAAGGTCGCTATAGCTGCTATAGCGAAAAGCAATATAAAGGAAGATGTTTTTTATGCTAGCCACAATTGGCATCCCATGTTTATTGAAGGGACAAAAACCTTAGCTTTTGAAATCTGGGAACAATTAGGCTGGGATATCCCTGACAATATCGTAGCACCTCTTGGTGGTGGAAGTTCTATTCTTGGATTGTACAAAGGTTTTGAAGAATTACTTCAAGCAGGAGAGATTTCCCATATTCCAAAATTATTTGGTATTCAGGCTCAGAATTGCTCACCTCTTTATTCAATGTTTCAAGGAAACACAAAAGAATTTAAAGCGAGTCCTACTATTGCGGAAGGAATTGCTTTAGAAAAACCTATAAAAGCCAACGCTATAATTGAAAAAATAAAAGCCTCCGGGGGCGAAGTTGAAATAGTGACAGAGACAGAGATAGCAGATGCACTTACTCAAGCAGCATTAATTGGTTATTATATTGAACCTACGACTGCCGCAGCTTTAGCTGGGGTAAATCGTTTGCTGAGTTTTGGAAAAATTTCGAATGAAGAAGCTACTGTTACTATTTTAACGGGTTGTGGTCTAAAAGCTTCCGATAAAATTAGTAGAATCCCTGGTGTTTTCAAGGATGAATAGACTTTTTTTATTCTTCTCCTGTTTTTATGTGCAAAACTCAATGAAAACTTAATTATTTAAGTTCAAATCTACTATTTTTAAGGAGGTTTAAATGATTAAACAAGAATTAATTAAAAGTTCATTAGATTTTATCGAAAATTCTGAGGAAAATTATATAAAACAGGAAAATGCTATTTCTGAGACCACTGTTGGGATGAAGATATTCGAGGACCCAATTTTTGCCTTTGGAGATGCTGGCGATGAATACTTTACACGGCTGAAGGATCCAGCTATAATTGGAAGTCATTTTAAGCTTCCCAAAGAATGGTTGCCCCAAGCAAAAACTGTAATATCATATTTCTTGCCATTCACTGAAACTGTAAAAAAAGGAAACAGCCAGGAGCGGATATGGCCTTCTCAAGAATGGCTGCATGGACGTTACGAGGGGCAAATGCTGTTGAACAAGTTGTCTGTATATTTACAAACTAAGTTGATCAATGCAGGATATTTGAGTATTTCCCCATCCTTAGATCAGAGTTTCTGGAGTAAACGAAAACTTAATGAAGGTTTAGTAAATATAGATAATGATGATAAAAATCTACTCTCATTTACAAGCAATTGGTCTGAACGGCATGTGGCTTTTGTGTGTGGACTTGGAACATTCGGGTTATCTAAAGGACTTATTACTTCAAAAGGTATGGCAGGCAGATTTGGAAGCATAGTTACAGAGTTACAGTTAAGTCCTAATGGAAGAGAGTATCAGGGTATTTATGAATACTGTTCAGAGTGTGGTGCCTGTATCAAGCAATGCCCGGTCAATGCTATCTCATATGAGAAGGGTAAAGATCATCATATCTGTTGTGAATTTGTAGATGAAATAAAGAAAAAATATAAACCTCGTTATGGTTGTGGTAAATGCCAAGTAAGTGTGCCCTGTGAAAGCTGTATACCTATTTAATTATATTGATGAAATAATAGGAACAGATTGTAGTTAAGTAGATTTGTTTCGCTAGATAGCTGATTTGTGCTTTGATAAACAGAGAATTAAGGTAATAGAAAGCAGCTTGAATATTGAAGGAGAGAAAAACATGTCCGTTAAATATGTGTGTGCTGAATGTGGAAAAGAGTATGATATTACAACACGGGTTTTTAGATGTGAGTGTGGAGGGTTATTTGATTTAGGGAGATTTGACATTTCTTTTTCGGAAAAAAATATATTAAGGCATGAATGGAGTCTATTTAGATACTTGAAGGCCCTTCCTTTTGATGATGATGTTGATGTATGGAAAGGAATTACCATGGGTGAAGGACTTACCCCCATTGTACCTATTGAAATAGCTAATCCGAACTTGTTGGTGAAAGTGGATTATATGATGCCTACGTTATCTTTTAAGGACCGAGGTGCGGCAGTGTTGATTTCAAAGGCAAAGGAGATGGGTGTAACAAAAGTGATTCAAGATAGCAGTGGAAATGGGGGTAATTCTATTGCTGCTTATGCGAGGAGAGCAGGTATGGAATGCGATATTTATGTACCAGAGGATACTTCTGAAAAGAAAATAAAACAAATTTCTGCTCATGGGGCAAAGGTGCATATTGTCAAGGGGACGAGGGAAGACACCGCCGAGGAAGCATTAAAGGCTGTTGAAGCAGGCAAAGGTTTCTATGCTAGCCATGTTTATAATCCGTTTTTCTATCAGGGTACAAAGACCTATGCCTATGAAGTCTATGAACAACTGAATGGGGATATCCCGGAAGTATTGGTAATACCCGTGGGTAATGGTACCTTGCTTTTAGGCGCCTATTATGGATTTAATGAATTGTTTGAGTTAGGGTTAATAGATAAAATGCCTAGAATTATTGCAGTTCAAGCGGAAGGCTGTGCCCCTATATTTAAAGCATTTAAAGAAGGTAAAAATTCTGTTGAAGAGGTTACCAACTTAGGTACAATGGCCGAAGGAATTGCAATAGCAGCTCCAAAGAGAGGAAAACAAATATTAGAAGCAGTGAGAGCTACAAAAGGAGAAATTATCATCGCACCAGAGGATAAAATCACGGAAGCCAGAAAATACTTAGCACAAAAAGGTTTATATGTAGAGCCCACAACTGCAGCAACATATGCGGGGTTTTTGGCGTATTGCAAAGAGAATAAAGAATTAGTTCAGGAAAAAATATTAATACCCTTATGTGGTGCGGGCTTGAAATCCCATTAGGATATTATCATATGCCACATGGGGGCTATAACGTAACAGGAAGTGGTTGAGTCCCTTCTTGATACTTGTAATTAAAGGGGGGACTAATATGAAGGCTTTAGTCACGGGTTTTACTGGAAAGGTTGGATATGAAGTTGCAAAGAACTTAAAGGAAAAAAACATTCCAATTTTGTGTGCGGTTCGGAATGTGGAAAAGCCAAATATACATTTGGTGACATGTATGAGTTTGTCGCTTTGACTTTTCTGATCTAACTAGCTTTGATGGATCATTAGAAAATGTCGATCGAATCTTTTTAATATATCCACCTGGAGACAATCTTCAATTTAAAAGCTTCTTAAAAAAAGCAAAAGAAAAAGAAATTAAGCATATTGTTTATTTATCTTTAAAAGTTGTTCAATTCATGCCTTTTATTCATCATTATAAAACTGAAAAACTAATAAAAAGCTTAAACATTCCTTATACATTTGTTCGAGCAGGGTATTTTATGCAAAATTTAGATGACTTTCTTTGTAAAGAAATAAAAGAAAGAAAACGTATCTTTGTTCCAGCAGGCAAAGGGAAAACGAGCTTTGTTGATACGAGAGATCTTGCTGAAATTTCTGCTTTGTCTTTAATTAATTTAGAAGAAAATAAGAATAAAATCCATGTTATTACCGACAATAAGGCGCTTGATTTTTATGAGGTTGCAAAAATCATGACTGATGTTTTAGGTATGAAGGTCGAATATACAAACCCATCTGTCAAGGCTTTCAAAGAATTCATGACAAAAATTGGCGAAGATAAAGGGTTTATTAATGTTGTAGTCGGTGTCCATTTTCCAACAAAGCTAGGCCTTGCAAAAGGAATTAAAAATGATTTTGAAAAAATAACAGGTAGAAAGCCTTCGAATATTCGAAAATATATTGAAAATTACAAAGAAAATTGGGTCTAAAGAATAGCAAAAATGAAAATCTTAATATTTGGTGCAAGGGGAGAACAAGTAGGTAATAAATTTACAATCAAACAATTTTGTGACGGTTCGTGCCTTACATGGAAATTATATTTTTTTAAAAAAGTAGGATATTGCCGATATTTATAAAATTGTAATATTAAGTATTTCAATTTTTTTATTGGAGGAGATTATGCTTGCAAATGTGAAAAGCTCTGTTCTTATGGGCTTATCAGTTTTTGAGATTGAAATTGAAGTTTAATTCATAAGATAAATAATTAAGTTTTCTAAAACTCAATGCAGGTAATATCTATTCTAAAGGCGAATATCAATACAATATTCACAATTTTCATAATATTAATTAATATTCACAATATTGCGTTCGAGGAAATAGTTTTTATTACGGTACTATTATCTTAGGGGGGTTGGACAATGTCCGAAAAAGTAAATATTAAATCGAAGATAAATGAAAACAGAGTATTTGAGCCATCTGAAGAATTTAGTGAAACAGCCCATATTCGAAGTATCGAAGAATACAACAACATTTACAAAAAATCTGTTGAAGATCCTGAAGAATTTTGGGCCAACATTGCAGAAAGTGATATCTCCTGGTTTAAAAAATGGGATAAAGTACTTGAGTATGATTTTAATAAACCTTTTGTAAAATGGTTTATTGGCGGAAAGCTCAATGTGTCTTACAATTGTCTTGACAGGCATATTGTCTCTTCACGCAGAAACAAGGCCGCATTATTGTGTGAGTCGGACTCGGAGATCACCAGCAAAACCTATACATACCAGCAGTTATACTATATGGTGAACAGATTTGCTAATGTTTTAAAAAAATATGGGATAAAAAAAGGAGACATGGTTACAATTTATCTCCCCATGATTCCTGAATTGACAATTTCCATGCTGGCATGTGCAAGAATTGGAGCGGTTCATAGTGTGGTATTCGCGGGGTTTAGCGCCAATGCATTAAAGGACAGAATCCAGGACTCAGAAGCCAAACTCCTGATTACCGCCGATTGCGCAATAAGGGGAGAAAAAGTGATACACCTTAAGGCTAATACTGATGAGGCTATTTATTCATGCCCAAGTATACGAAAAGTTATTGTGGTAAGGACTAGATCGGATGCTGCTTTGAATATCAACATGAAATCCGGAAAAGACACATGGTGGAGCGACGAAATTAATGATACGGCCATTGAAAACTATTGTGAACCCGAATGGATGGATGCTGAGGATCCGCTTTTTATTCTTTATACATCGGGATCCACTGGAAAGCCGAAAGGTGTGCTACACACAACAGGTGGTTTTTTAGTCTATGCACATTTAACATACAAATGGATTTTTGACTACAGAGAGGAGGATATCCATTTCTGTACTGCCGATATTGGGTGGATTACTGGGCATAGCTATGTTGTATACGGTCCTCTTAGCAATGGGGCGACTAGTCTTATGTTTGAGGGCATCCCGACATATCCAAATCCCGGTAAGTTTTGGCAGATTATTGAAAAACATGGAGCAAACATACTGTATACATCACCTACAGCAATTCGATCCTTGATAAAGGAGGGTGAGAAATGGGTTAAGAAGTATAATTTATCTTCTTTAAGGCTTTTAGGTTCTGTAGGTGAACCAATCAATCCTGAAGCATGGATGTGGTACTACATCCATGCCGGTGATTCAAATCTTCCAATCGTAGATACTTGGTGGCAGACGGAGACAGGTGGAATCATGATTACCCCATTACCGGGTGCAATGGGATTGAAACCAGGTTCAGCCTGTAAACCCTTCCCGGGTGTGGTGGCTTCAGTATTAAAAGAGGACGGAACACCGGCAGAAGCTAATGAAAGTGGCTATCTTGTCATTGAAAAACCATGGCCGGGAATGCTAAGAGGGACTTATGGAGACCCAGAAAACGAAAGAGTAAAAGAGGCATATTTCTCTAGGTTTCCTGGAAAATATTTTACCGGTGATGGCGCAATGATTGACGAAGAAGGTGACTTCTGGATAACTGGAAGAATTGACGACGTTGTTAAAGTTTCGGGACATAGACTTGGAACAGCTGAAATCGAATCCGCGCTAGTCAAACACGAAGCTGTTGCGGAAGCTGCAGTGGTCGGTTTCCCACATGAAGTAAAAGGTGAAGGGTTGTATGTTTACGTTACTCTCAAAAACAATCACGCGCCAACGGACAATCTTAAAAGAGCGCTCATTTTTCATGTAAGACATGAAATTGGTCCAATTGCCACACCAGAAAAATTACAGTTTGTATCAGGGATGCCTAAGACTAGAAGTGGTAAAATTATGAGAAGAATATTAAGAAAAATAGCAACTGGAGAGCTGGATAATATTGGTGATACAAGTACACTTGCCGACCCTTCAATACTTGAGGAAATCATAAGAGGAAGACTTTAAAACAGTTAAGGAAGAACCTCCTATTTGGTTTTGTGATTTCACACAGGATGTGCATACCAAAGGAGGTTCTTTTTTGTGCCATTGCTTTCCAGATATTTTTTGTGACCTGACCCAAGTTTGTATACGAGCTTCAGTATCATCTTTGTATAAAAACACACGTGGAGTGTGTTTTTATAACAGTATTAGCCTCAATTATTTTGCTTCCTCAACTCCCAGCTCAACAGCCTTGTTAATACGGTAATTAAATTTGTTTATATTCTGGTCCATGATATTCCTCCACGCCTATATTCAGACTTAGAGGGTCGCGACCATTTTAAAATATGGACACTTGGATTTTCTACATCCATGAGGGTGGCGTATACTGTGAGAACAAATAAGTGTTTTATCAGGCGAGGGCAAGGTAACGTTAAGATACTCTTTAGCTGATTTAATAGCCTCACTGAGTGCAGTCCTGACAAAGTTCTTACAGCAGCATGGTCCGGTCTGATTAGAAATAGCATTTACTATTTTGCCAACAACCTTCATTGTAGTAGCTGTTTCCCGGTCTTTGTTACATGCTGCGCCAAGAATAACGCTAAAGCATGCTCCCATTGCGGGGGCAATTCCGCAGACACCCGTTAGCCCGCAATATCCACCAATTGCTTGCTTCCTAGTTCGATTTAGGGCTTCACAGATCTGATTGTTTGTTACTGTAATACTTCCTTGGTTTTTTAGTGATGCCATGAAAGCACCAGCAGCTATCCAGGCATTTTCACAACCCAACATTGGCACTTTATTATAGCCCATCAGGATTTCGGCAACTTCAAAGGAATTTTGAGATGGTGTGGTGATTATGTAATCCCGTATAGTATCATAAAGGTCTTTCCCGTGGCACTCATCGCAAATGTAATGCCCGTTGGGACAACTGATATTTCCAATTTCTTTTTTCCCACAATGATAACAAGCTAATTTCTTACCTATACTAAAATACTCCAATTTTTGTCCACATACCTGGCAATCCACGTTATTATTTTCCTTAGGATGCTGACCAGCACCATTATCAGGCACTCAACAACTAGCTTTTGAAGGACTGTTTGTTTCGAAAATTTCAGTCATAAGAGATATCACCTCTGTTTTTTGACATATCAATTCCTATTTTCTATTTTTAGTTCGTAAATCCTGCTATTATTATACTTTTTTTCCGGACCGTGTTGTTTGTGCCATACTGTGTAGTAGTCAAATGCTTAAACAAAGAACCACTGATTTCTCTGGTTTAACCTCTTCCGACTATTGGCTATTTATTAATCAAGTTTTATTTATGTGAGGAAGACAAGGGGTCTCATTTGTCTTATTGTTTCATCATAAAAGCTAAACGCTGGAGCAGTCACATTGACAGGGGAATGCCGATATGAGAAAATACCCTATATGGGTATAGGAGGTGTATTAATGGCAGTTTATGAATTTTACTGTAATAATTGCCGGGAGGAATTTACGGTCCATTGTTCTATGGAGGAACGGACGAATGCCTCCTGTGCCAAATGCGGCTCCCAGGATTTAAGACGTATTTTCCGACCCGTGGGAGTTAAGGGAGGCAGCAAAAACCATGGGAGCGTCCCACCTCGTAAACCCGGGTTTACTTGAGGGTCTTCGTCCTGTTAAGGGGCCGGCGGTCCCTTTGATTGTATCTCATGTATTAAGCCTTTGCATAGATTGCAGAGGCTTAAATATATCATTTCTTAATTATCTTATGATATATTTTTATGTTGTTTGTTTCTGTGGTAAAGTGGGGAATATTTAACTATAATGATTTCCACAATGGCTTTGTATTTTCTATTGATATATACCCCGTATGGGTATATAATATAATAAATAGTGTTTGAAATATGGAAACGCATGGGTCCCGGTGGGCCCCTCGGACTTCAAATCCGTAGTCGGGTGGTAAGACCGGCCGAGGTGGGTTCGACTCCTACACGTTTCCGCCATTTAAATAAATATCGGTCCCAAGGGAAAAAGCGCAGGCTTTTAAAGGGAATGTATTCAAATTCTGTTGCAAGTGCCTAAGTCATAGGCGAAGTAGTCGAAAAAGGAACACAGGAAAACGTAATAATGGTTGTCTGATTGGATTTGGTGGGAGGAGAACTTTTTGGAAGGATTCGATAAGCAGAATGTTTTGAAGGCAATTCCGCCTGTAAATGAAATACTTGACAGTCCCGAAGTCATAACCCTGATTGAACGGCTTGGAAGAGCTTATGTCATAGAGAATGTTAAGCTGATTATTGATGAGTACAGAAAAAATATAGGTAAAAGCAAACAACTTGATGCAGAACAGCATCACGGAACAAGACCGGAGGTAACCGAATACCTTATCAAAAGTCTGAAAGACTGGATTGAACAACAGCAAAAGTCAGGACTGAAAAAGATTATTAATGCAACAGGGATTGTTCTGCATACCAACCTCGGAAGAGCGCCGCTACCTGAACAGGCAGTGAAATCCATATATGAGGTATCTCAAGGTTATAGCAATCTTGAGTTTGACACAGAAACCGGAGGCAGGGGTTCACGACATTCACATATTGAGCCCTTGATCACACGCCTTACGGGAGCCGAAAGCGCAATCATTGTCAATAACAATGCGGCAGCTGTATTTTTATGTCTAAATACGCTCGCAAGTAACAGGGAAGTAATTGTGTCCAGGGGACAGCAGGTAGAAATAGGTGGAAGCTTCCGAATTCCGGATATTATTTCACGGAGCGGTGCGAAAATGACGGAGGTCGGAACTACAAATAAAACACATCGATCAGACTATTCAAATGCAATAACCAGTGATACGGCAATACTATTGAAGGTGCATACCAGTAATTACAAAGTGACGGGATTTACAGAAGAGGTGTCTTTACAAGAGATGGTTGAATTGGGAAGGGAAAAAAGCATAACAGTTATTGAGGACTTGGGTAGTGGAAGCTTATATGACCTGTCGCTGCTAGGATTGCCCCATGAACCAACGGTACAGGATAGCATCAAAACGGGTGTAGACCTGGTAACCTTTAGTGGAGATAAGCTTTTAGGAGGGCCTCAAGCAGGTATTATTGCAGGGAGAAGGGACTTGATTGAAAGAATAAAGAAAAACCCGCTTACACGCATGGTTCGATGTGATAAAACCACGATTATTGCGATGACAGCTGTACTAACCCTTTATTTGAATCCGGAAAAGGTAGTAGAAAAAATACCTATATTAAAAATGATGGCTCTGAAAGAGCATGAGTTGACAGATAATGCAGTGGAGCTAGGTGATATAATTAATAGTGCGTTGGAAGGCAAGTGTAAAATAGAAATTGTTGATGATTTGGATGAAATAGGTGGAGGATCCCTTCCTGGTGTGATTCTTGATGGTAAAGCAGTTGTACTGACTGTTGAAAATATGAGTGCAAATGAAATTCAAGTTGGACTGAGGAAGGCAAAAGTCCCTGTCATTACCAGAATAAATAAAGATAGGGTGCTTTTAAATGTTAGAACCCTCGAAAAAGTCGATTATCCGATAGTCGTTAAAGCTATTGCAGATATATTGGAGTAAAGATATGAAAAATGTTGTCATGGGAACGGCAGGACATATAGATCATGGGAAGACGGCACTTGTAAAGCAGCTTACAGGGATTGATACAGACAGGCTTGAGGAGGAAAAGCGCAGGGGAATGACAATTGAGTTGGGCTTTGCCCCGCTTACGCTACCATCCGGTAATATCATTTCCATCATTGATGTACCGGGACATGAGAAGTTTGTCAAAACAATGGTTGCCGGAGTAACGGGGATAGATTTTGTTACGCTGGTGGTCGCTGCAGATGAAGGGGTCATGCCTCAAACCCTGGAACATATCGACATCCTTTCGCTACTGAATGTTAATGCCGGAGTGGTAGCTTTGACAAAAACCGACCTGGTAGATGAGGAATGGCTGGAGATGGTAAAAGGGGATATATTTGAAGCACTTAGCGGTACTACACTGGAGCGTATTTCCTTAGTACCAGTTTCCTCGGTTACCGGATATGGAATCGATAAGCTGGTTGAGAAACTTGAACAATTAACCGCAGAGGCTTCGACAGGAGAAAGCCAGACAATATTTCGTTTGCCGGTGGACAGGGTTTTTCCAATGATTGGCTATGGGACTGTAATCACGGGAACAGTATCTGGAGGTCTGATATCCAAAGGCGATGGTGTGGAAATATTACCGAAAGGATTAACGGCTAGGGTAAGAGGAATCCAGGTACACAACAGCAGTGTTAACAGGGCAGGTGCTGGAGACAGGTGTGCGCTCAACCTTTCGGGAGTGGACAGGGATAGTATCAAAAGAGGAGATGTAGTAGCAAACCAGGGTATTATAACACCAACTAAAATAGTAGATGCGGTTATTTACACGGTTAAGGGTAAAAATGATGTATTGCACAATCAACGGGTCCACGTTCACATCGGGACAAAGGAAGCCCTTGCCAGGGTGAAGATTTTAGGGGAAGACAAAATCCCGGGTGGAAGTAAAGGGTATATTCAGCTAAAGTTTGAAGAGCCTGTTGCCGTAATCCGGGAAGACCGTTTTATTATACGGGCATATTCTCCTGTAGCTACTCTGGGCGGCGGTTGGATTATTTTCCATTCACCAAAGAATCGTAAAAGATTTTCAGAAGATAGTATGGAAGCTTTAATTATTGGTGAATCTGGAAGCTTACAAGAGTTAGTTCACTATAATTTGAAAAATTCAGGAAAAATATTAAGTGTTAATGATTTGTGGAGAGAAATTTTTGCTGATAAAGAAGAAATACAAAGAGTTCTTATAGTAGAGCTACGTTTAGGGAATATTTTATGGTTAGAAGAAATAAACAAGTATTTGAGTAAAGACTTATACTATGATTTGTATAAAAAAATTAATACAGAATTTGAACAGATGTATAAGAAATATCCATATAGGTATCAATTAGATAAGGAAGAAGTAAAAAGTAAAGCCTTTAATAGCTTAGATTCTAAAGACTTTGCGGCATTGTTGAATTGCTTTGTTCTGGATAATCGTTTTGAACTAGAGGGTAATGCTCTCATCCAGCCGGGAAAGACAGCAATTAATAGGATTTTTGCTATGAAAGATGTAATCATGCTAGAAAAGCTACTTTTGGAAGATGGATTAAATACCAGTAATGTTCAACAATTAAAAAAAGATTTGAATATAGATGAGAATAAGCTTTTGGAGATTGAAAGATTCCTGAAGCAAACAAGCAGGATCATTGATTTGGGGGAGGGTATACTGATTCATTGTATTACATTTGTAGATTCTGTTAAAAAAGTAAGGAGCATTTTAGATGAATATGGTACTGTTACTGCGGCACAGGTAAGAGATTACCTGGGGGTGGGAAGGAAAACGGCAATAGCACTGTTGGAGTATCTGGACAGGCTTCAGATAACACAAAGGATGGATAATGTCAGAAAACCGGGATCTCATTATATGGATGAAGTGAATTAATGGAAATAACTTTTGCTTATACGGGCATTTCTAAAAGGAATGTACCAGTTATATAGGATCCCTCCCTTCAGGAGAGATTGAAAGGCAGGTGAAAATAATATGATAAAAGTATCTGAAACTGCAGCTGGCAAACTAAAAGAATTAATTGCAGACCAAAAAAATCCCGAAAGTACTATGCTCAGGGTTGCATTCGGAGGATATGGCTGAGGAGGCCCAAAGTTACAATTAACTCTGGATGAGTTAAAGGATGAAAAGGATGTAATTGTTGAATCACAGGGCATTACAGTTGTATATAACTCTGGCATTGAAGGATATGTGAGCAATTCTATTATAGATTATGCAAATAGCTGGTTTGAGCGTGGATTTGTTATTAGAGGTTCGCAAATGTCTTCTTGCTAAAGTCTCCGGATACCAGGAGTCCACTTAAAAGCACTTTGTTTTAGTCAAATGCACACTATAAAAAACCAGAAGACGAGACATGTTGCCTTAGTCTTCTGGATTTTTCTATTCTTCAAAATCTGATTAGTTTTATGAGAAATATATATTATTAAATCTGAAATTGGAGGAGTAAGAAAATGAAGTTGCTCCATTTAAAAATTACTAGATAGGCTCGCCTCCAAGCCTTAGTTTGCTTAATGAATAGTTCAAATAGCAGTTTTACTGAAAATTATGCATTGGCAATATACCCCAGCAGGGTATATTGCCATATTAAATTCCTGAAAGGTGGGAAAACAATGAGTAAAGACGTTTCTTTTAAAGATTACGCTATAGTTGCTTGCGGTACAATGATTCCTGAATTAAGTTACCTTAAACAAGAGGGTTTTTTGGATGCTGCTAAAGTTCTTTACACTACGCCTGGCTTGCATCAAACTCCCGATGAACTGGAAGTGCAGCTTATTAAACAACTAACTGAAGCAAAAGAACATGCAAAGAAAATCTTAATTGTCTATGGTGGTACATACTGCTATATAAACATACAAAAACCTGAAAGAACTATAGATTCGGTTATTGATGAGTTAAGGGAAGAAGGGTACTTTATTTCCCGGACTATAATGAATAACTGTATAGACATGATTGCTTCTGTTGAAGAAAGGAATGAAATTGCCCAGGGGGAAAATATCTGGTTCTGTACGCCTGGATGGGTAAAATACCGTGACTTAGAATTTAAGGGTTGGGATAGAGCTGATGCCAACCAAAACTTCCCTCAGTACACAGGTGGAGCTATTATACTCGATGGCATTGGTTATTTTGATAAGCTACTCGAGGAAAGTCCCGAAGAAATCCTGGATTTCTCGGACTGGATGACAATACCTCTTGATGCACGTCCTATCAAGCTTGACGGGTTCAAGAAGGTTTTAATTGACGCTATGGACAGTGCCGATAAAGAGTAAAATTATATAATTAAATTAAATATCTGGACAACATAATGGTAATGAAATTATAGAACATGTTAAGTAAGTTCCTTGGAAAGGGAGGTTGAGCCATGTCGCATAAACCTAATAATTCAGAAAGTCAACCATCTTTGTTCCAGAGTTACATTGATTCCCCGGAAAAGCAACGAAGCAAATTTTCGGCGGTGCAGGACTTGCAGCCGGCGTAACCGTCGGAGCACTTCTTGCTCAGGACATGCTAGGTACAGATAGTTTTGCGGGGGTTCCGGCTGCGTTATTTACTTTGGGTTCTGCTGGGGCAGCACTATTTGTAGGGCGCCTCTCCCAACGTTTTGGACGCCGTTTAGGACTAGTAATAGGTTTCTTGGCTGGTGGTATTGGCGCAATCGGAGTAGTGATTTCAGCAGTAACCAATAATATTCTACTTCTTTTTGCATCATTACTTATATATGGTTCCGGAACTGCTACAAACTTACAAGCACGCTATGCAGGTACTGATTTAGCAAATTCTAAACAGAGAGCAACAGCTATCAGTATCGCTATGGTATCAACTACATTCGGCGCTGTTGCAGGTCCAAACTTGGTTGATGTAATGGGAAGATTCGCCACGTCAATCCGAATCCCTGCTCTAGCCGGTCCGTTCATTCTAGCGGGCGCAGCCTTCATCATTGCTGGTTTGGTGCTCCAAGTTTTACTTCGCCCGGATCCTCTCGTCGTTGCAAAAGCAATTGCATATACGCACGAGAGTAATTTTTCAGATGCGAATGCCAATAAACTAGCAACAAACAAACGAGGAATCTTTGCTGGAGCAACAGTAATGGTTTTAGCCCAAGTTGTCATGGTTTCAATTATGATAATGACGCCACTACATATGAAGCGCTATGGACATGATTTGAGTAAGATAGGACTGATAATTGGCTTCCATATTGGCGCAATGTACCTTCCTTCCCTCGTTACCGGTATCCTCGTTGACAAGTTGGGATGCACTACAATGGCAATAGCTTCCGGTGCAACTTTATTTGCTGCAGGTATTCTGGCTGCTGTAGCACCTGCCGATTCTATGCTGGTACTTACTATCGCTCTCGCTCTGCTTGGGCTTGGTTGGAACTTCGGCTTGATTAGCGGCACAGCACTCATCGTGGATGCAACTAATCCGTCCACTCGTGCAAAGACGCAAGGATCTGTTGATGTCTTAATTGCTTTGGGTGGGGCATCAGGGGGAGCATTATCTGGCATGGTTGTAGCTCATTATAGTTAATACTCTCACTTACCGGAGGCATCCTTTCATTGTTACTTCTCCCAGTTGTAATCTGGTTCCATAGTAATTCCAAATAAGTCACAAGGTTATTCTTATTGTTGTTTACATTACCATGTTCAAGTGTGTAATTTTTAAAAATGGTTTTGGTTCCAACAAATTATAGAAGTTAAAATTGGCAGACAGGGGACAATCCCGGGACAGTTTGTTTTGCGTGGAAATATGAGTGGACTTAGGGTAATTCTTATAATAGACTTACTTCTAATTAAAAAAATCAATTAATGTTTGATTTATCGGTAAATTATTATGTAATTTATTTATATTCTTAAAAAAGAAGGATATTGCCGATATTTGTAAAATTGTAATACTAAGTATTACAATTTTTTTTATCGGAGGATATCATGCTTGCAAATGTGAAGAGCTCTACTCTTATGGGCTTATCAGTTTTCGAAATTGAAATTGAAGTGGATGCAGCTGGAGGGCTGCCGGCCTGGGAGAAGGTAGGAAAGTTCACCAACCAGATTATGTGCATTACTTCTATATAAATAATAGTAAGACTAATGAAAAATTAAAAGAATATGGGTTCGTTATCTCAAATTTTCAAAATGAATATGTACAACACCTAAAACAAGACCAAGGTTGTAGTGAAGCAGATTTAATTCGTAAGATGGTTGATTTTACTTTTGATAAACAGGTTATAAACGAATTAGAGAGTTTAGATATTGATGATAATGTAAGCTATATAAGAAAGAACATTAAGTTTTCTAAAAATCAGTTAGCACAACTAGAACAAATAGCAAATGATCTAAATAAGAACAGCTCTTCCCTAAAAATTAGTAAAGCAGAAGTTATTAGAAGGCTGATAACCTTATTTGATACGAAATAAATACTCTATTTTGGGGAAAATGTCATATTCATAAGTGAAGACTTAGTCAATTACTCAGTCTTTTTTCTAATTCATCATTGTTAGGCTTTAGTGTTTATTATAAACTGTTTGTTATGAGAGATAATTAATATGAATAGGATAGTAACGAACTATCAAGTACGGCGGCATACAAGTGAACCCGGAGACCTTATTGTCGGAGGGGCTGACGGCGTAATGGTTGCTCCGAAAGAACATATCCTTCAGGATTTGCAAGAAGCAGAAGAAAAGCTGACTTACGAGGTTAAGTGCGAGAAATTATAAAAGCCTACGCTAAGGCCCGTAAAGAGGGGAAGGATTTTCCTCAGATTACTCCGTAATGGGTTTTGATTTACTTAATACAGAAAGTTTATAAACTTATTGTTGTGCTGCCTGTTTATTAAAAAAGATTGTTAAGTGGTTTTACAACATAAAAGGTTAGTTTCCCGAGGGGAATTTAAGTTTAATTAAAAGGAACAACTTTAAGAATTGAACTCCACAGAGCAGTTAAACTCCTGCTTGGGGAGCTTTGTTTTAGCAGAACTAACTTCAGCAATCATACGGCAAGAGCAAGACTAAAGACAAACCAGGTAAGAATAGATGATCGGGGTTACATAATTGCGTCTGAGGACACTAAGTCAAATCTGGAAGGGGTTTTTGTGGCCGGAAATATTATTAGAACTAAACAAATTCGGCAAATTGTAACTGCTGCAGGAGATGGCGCTGTTGCTGCAGTAATGACCGATCGATATGTTTTTGCACAGAAAGATTCAATAAAACAAATGGCGGGGGATGATTACTCTTAAACTTTAGCTAATTTTAAATAAACGTTTGATTTTTTCCAGGTTGTTTTCGAAACCAATCAGTTTTTCATTTCCTATAATTATTGTAGGAACAATTGAAACACCATACCGCTTTTTTAATTCCTCTCGGATACCTGTTACTGCTATGTCCTTATATATAACATTAATGGCATGATAGGCAAAGAAACTCTTTGCCTCGGTACAATCACTTCATAACTTGTCTGAATACATAATAACTACTTTTCTGAAAAATCTACTTAAACAAGTTTTCATTAATATACTTAGCCTCCTATTTAAAACAGCTCACCTTATATTTCCCAAAATATCTTAAATTATACTCTGTTGCTTAAGAACAAAAGTATAACAAAAATATCTAAATACTAACATGGAGAAGAGCTCCTTTTGTTAGAATCTTTTATTCAAACTCATACTGATTTTAATGTATTTTATAGGCATAAAATATGTTCCCTCTATCGTTGTTTTTTGAGGGATAAATGGCTAACTATTTGGCATAAAGAGGATGAAGTTTTTAACAAGAAATATGGTAAGATTAGTTTATCTGCAGGGAGGGTGGTACTCATGACCTTTTTGTCAAATAACAGAAAATTATTTACTAGTTTAGCAGCTGTAATTTTTGGAGCTATTATTATCTTGGGAGCATTTTTACTGGCAAACTGGTGGTATCAGCTGAAAACAGAAGCAGAACCAGTGAAAACAGTAGGTATACTCTTGGCTGGAGATATGAAGCTGGATAAATTGGTAGGTTTAAAAGAAGGACTGGAGGAGCAGGGTTATTTAGGCGGTGTGAATATAAATTATGTTGTGGAAAATGCCAAAGATAATGGTAAAATATTTAATTCTTTAGCAAGTGATTTAATTGCCAAAAAGCCAGATGTCTTAGTTGCTTTAGGTGGGGTGGAAGCAGATGCCCTAAGAGAAATATTGACATTTCAGCAGGAAGAGATTCCCATAGTTCTTGCAGGTGTAGCTTCAACTGTTAAGCGGGGGTTAGTGAATAATCTTCAAGATCATGAAACTAATATTACCGGTATAGATAATTATCATACTCAATTAGCTGGAAAGCGATTAGAGCTTTTAACCAAATTACTGCCAGATACTAGGAGGGTCATGGTAATTTATGACCCAGAAGTAATCCCTGGTCTACAGAGTTTGGACATTATTGAAAATACTGCTGCTTTATTAGATATAGAACTTGTTAAATATCCTGTTGTAGCTAAAGATCTGATTATGACTGAATTACCGCAGGCGCTTCTTAATCACGAAGTTGATGCTATTTTGTTATCATCTAGCTATTTTTTGGAAGCAGCTGCAGATGAATTATTTCGACTATCTTTAGATTTTAAGGTACCAGTAATGGCAGTGAATAAACATGAGGCTTATCGTGGTGCCTTTGCTGCCTACGGAGTATCTTTATATGAGCAAGGTAGACAAGCTGCTCCACTTATAGCTAAGATATTCTTAGGGCAACATCCCAGCCAAATTCCAGTAGAATTATCGGAAAAAATTGAACTTGTTGTTAATATGGATGTTATAAAGAGATTGGGATTAAAAGTCTCTCCCGTTGGTCTTAGCTATGCCAAAGCTATTTATGAAAGTGCTTCCCTTTCGGAAAGGGGAAGATTAAGTGAATAGTTTGCCTTGGTGGGAAAAGATAAGATACAGGGTACTTATTTTCGGCCTTTTAATGTCTATTTTTCCATTGTTGGCTTTAGGGATAGTTAATATCAATAATACTTGGACGGACTTGGAAAGGTCAATTCATCGGCAAAATATGGCTAGTGTGCGCTGGATTGCCAAGGATATTGATCAGCTAATTAACAGTTCTATAACAAAAATTGAGTTGACAACATCTGCTTTTGCAGATTTAACTAAAGAAACAAGAACTCAGCAGGAAATAGTACTGTTTTCTTTGATGAAAGAAGTAGACGTAATTGAAGAAATGGCTTTGTTTAATAAGAGCAATTCAGTCATTTCCCGGGTTTCTAAGCGGGTAGTACTACCTTTAGAAGAAAGGGTTACAAACATAGATCTTTTGGCACGAAAAACAGAGTATAGCTCAGTCTACTTTACCAATGATGGTCGCCCCATGATGAATGTGTTTATTCCGTTGTGGAATAAACAAGAGAATGAACGGTCAGGAACATTGAAGGTTAAGCTAAGTCTGAGGGGCATAATACAAAAGACAGTTGGAACAGAAAGTGGAGGGTATTACTTTGTTGTTGACAGCCAAGGAAACCTAATAGGACATCAGGATTTTAGTCAAGTTTTAAGAAATACCCAAGTAACAGCCAGTGAAGCTGTTATAAAGCTATTGGCTAAGGTAAATCCATTGGAAGTTACTACACCACTAAAATATAAATCTTATAATAATACCTTAGTTCTAGGTGCTTTTGCTCCAGTAACAAATTTAAAATGGGGAGTAGTTATAGAACAACCGGTTAAAGAAGCAATGGTACCTATTTATCAATTGGTTTATAAACTTTTGGCAGTTATGGGTGGAGTGATGTTGACAGTAATTGGGCTCAGTATTTATTTTGGCCTTCGCTTTACTGAACCCATTGAGAAGCTAGAAGCCGGAGCCCGAATAGTAGCCTCGGGTAACTTGGACCACTTGATAGTAATAAAATGCGAAGGTGAAGTTGCCAAGTTGGTAGAGACTTTTAATAATATGACCAGGGAATTAAAGTTGAAATCACAAAATTTATTGAAGGAAAAAGAGCTATTAGATAAAGTTGTTAGTGGGGTAGGAGTTGGGTTGGCACTAATAAAAGATGATTGTACTCTTTCTTGGGCTAATGCCCAATTGCGTTCTTGGTTTGGACTTGAAGATCTAACTGGACAAAAATGTTTTCAGGTGTTAGGGGAAGGCAATAACTATTGCCTTCCATGTTTTGCCCGCAAAAATCAAGGAGATACAGAAAGTGCTGGAGATATGATAACTAGTGTTTTGGTAAAAGGAGAGAAAAAATATTTTCGCCATCAGGTGTTTGCTCTAAACCCCAGTAGTCCCGATGACCCAAGATATTTAGAATTAATTGAGGATATCACCGTTCGTCGGGAAATGGAGGCAATGGTAATTCAGGCGGATAAACTTGTTGCAGTTGGACTACTGGCTTCCGGGGTGGCCCACGAAATAAATAATCCTTTGGCAACTATTAATGCTTATGCCCAGGATTTAATTGACAGATTACAAGAGAAAAAGGATACTAGTGGTGCAAATCAAGATAAAGGAGCACAAGTAAATGAGATAATTACCGACTTAAATACAATTACCGAACAGGTAGAGCGTTGTGGTCAGATTACCCACAGTTTGTTGAATTTTTCTCGGCAAAGTGACTGGAAATTAGAATCGGTAGACTTAAATAAATTAATCCAGGAAACAATTAAGTTACTAGGATATCGTTTTAAAAAGTCAAATATTCAGTTGCTAATTTCTTTACAGGCAAAATTACCTACTATTAATAGTTCGTCAATTCATTTACAACAGGTTTTATTTAATATCCTGATAAATTCGGTGGACGCACTAGAAGCAGGAGGTCAAATCGAAATAATTACTAGTAAAAAACCAGACTGGGTAGAAGTAATGATAAGAGATAATGGAGCTGGGATTAAGGAACAATATTTACGCAAAATATTTGATCCCTTTTTTACTACTAAACCAATAGGAAAAGGAACAGGTCTGGGTCTATCAATTTGTTATGGCATAATCTCTAACTTAAAGGGTGAACTCAAGGTTGATAGTGAAGTGGGTAAAGGAACAGAAGTGACAGTTTTACTACCAGCAAATGGGGAGGAAGAGATGCGAAGTGAGACATTACTAAATGGATAAGGCCAGAATACTATTAGTAGATGATGAAGAAAGCTTTCGGCAACTATTAGTAAAGCGATTTGAGCGGAAAGGTTATCATGTGGCAAGTGCCGGAAATGGTGAGGAAGCATTAGCAATTGGAAAAAAGAACGAGTTTGACGTAGGACTATTTGATTTAAGGATGCCTGGAATTGATGGATTAAGGCTTATGGAACGACTGAAAGAAATCCAACCTGAGCTGCAAGTCTTGATTATTACGGGACATGGGACAATTGAAACAGCTATTCAAGCAATGAAGTTAGGAGCATATGATTATCTTACCAAACCTGGTAATTTGGATGAGATAGAGGTATTAATTGAAAAAGCTTTTGAAAAGAAAAATTTAATCCAACAAAATAAAGACCTAAAAGAAGCCTTGTCGAGAAGTAAGCTAAGGCGACCAATTATTGGTGAAAGTAATCGGCTGAAATGTGTTTTAAATATTATAGAAAAAGTAGCACCAACTGATTCAACTGTATTGATTGAAGGGGAAAGCGGTACAGGAAAAGAATTGGTGGCTGAAAGTATTCACTATTTGAGCCAGCGCAATAAACAACCTTTTATCGTCTTGAATGCAGGGGCTTTACCGGAACAGTTATTAGAGAGTGAACTGTTTGGTCATGCTAAAGGAGCTTTTACCGGTGCAATGGATGAAAAAAAAGGTTTAGCGGAAGTGGCACATAAAGGGACTCTTTTTCTTGATGAAATAGGTGAAATAGATTTAGCCCTCCAGGTTAAGCTATTGCGTTTTTTGGAAACCGGGGAAGTCCGCCGAGTAGGTGATAATAAGACTAGGAAAGTTGATGTACGGATTGTGTCCGCTACAAATCGCAAATTAGAAGATGAAGTTAAAAAAGGTAATTTTCGTGAAGACTTGTATTACCGCTTAAATGTCATTAAGATAGTTGTTCCCTCCTTACATCAGCGTCGGGAAGATATACCCTTATTTGTGGACTATTTTCTAAAGATATATGATAAAAGCGGTAAAAAGCATTTATCCAGAGAAGCTTTAATGGCCCTGCAGAATTACCAGTTTCCGGGGAATATTCGGGAATTAGTAAATTTGATCCAAAGGGGAGTTATACTTTCTACTAACACTACTATTCATAAAGATGATTTATTTGGTGGAACTGTGGCAACAACAGATCAAGCTATTACATTAAAGGATATGGAGCGAAGGCATATTGAGCAGATTCTTCGAATTACTAATGGAAATAAAACGAAAGCGGCAGACCTATTGGATATAAGCGTCCGAAACCTGTACCGTAAGCTTAAAGAATACAACTTAGACCACAGCTATGACATTCTGTCATAGGTTTTTGACAAAATGTCATAGCTGTAATAAAAACACTGGTGAAAAACCGGTGTTTTTTTATATTTAGAGATTGGCATCGATATTGCATTAATATAATCATTGTAGTTATCATAATTTTTTAACTTGTGAATGGGGTGAAACCACATGGTAAAAGAGAACATCAAAGAAAAGATATCAAGAAGAGATTTTTTTAAGTCTAGTTCTTTTGGAGCAAAAGCTTGGGCGGCTGAGTTATTGGCAGAAGATGAGGCTAGACCAAAAGAAACAAAATGGGCAATGGTGATTGATTTACAGAAGTGCATTGGCTGTGATACTTGTACTGTATCTTGTAAAGCAGAAAATCGCACTCCGCCCGGGGTAACTTATAATGTGGTCTTGAAAGAGAAAGTAGGCACTTTCCCTAATGTGACCAAAATTAATACACCTAGGCCTTGTATGCAATGTGATCAACCTGCCTGTAAGCAGGTTTGTCCTGTAAAGGCTACTTACAAAATGAAAAATGGTATTGTCGCTATCGATTATAACCGCTGTATTGGCTGTCGTTATTGCATGGTGGCCTGTCCTTATGGTGCCAGGTACTTTGATTTTGGTGAAAATTACGAGCAGGAAATGCTAGGGTACAACAGCTATCAGACTAATGAGTACGGAGTAGAAAAAGGAGAAAGAAAGAAAAAAGCCCCGGTTGGGATAGTCCGAAAATGTCATTTTTGCTTTCATCGCTTACAGCGTGGTGAAGAGCCGGCATGCGTCGAAACCTGTCTCGGAGATGCCCGTTACATTGGTGACTTAAATAATCCTGATAGTATTGTCAGTAAATTAGTGCATAGTGGTAGAGCAGTGCGATTAAAAGAAAACATGGCAACTGAGCCAAGAGTATATTATCTAAAGTGAGGTGGAAAAAATGCCCAGTAAAACAATTGCTCAAAATATAACAACACTGGTAAAAAGCAACCGTGTTATCTGGTATGGTTTTTTATTAGTACTTATGTTAGTAGGGGTATATGGATTGAGTATGAGGGTGCAAACTGGCTTAATTAGCACTAATTTGACTTCTAATGTGCCTTGGGGAGCTTGGGTAGCCTTTTATATTTATTTTGTGGGACTAAGTGCGGGAGCTTTTCTTTTATCTTCTTTGATCTTTGTTTTTGGGATGGAGAAATACGAGAAGATTGGCCGGGAGGCTCTGTTGGCTGCAATATTGAGTATGGTTTTAGCTATGATGTTCATTTCTCTTGATTTAGGTAGAATGGAAAAATTTTGGCATAGCTTGGTTTACTTTAATCCATTTAGTGTCTTATCCTATGAAGTGCGTTTTTACGGATTATATGTGTTAATTTTAATTACTGAGCTTTATTTATCCATGAGACAAGATTTAATTAAAAATGCCCAAAGGAATGACCTAAAGGGTAAGATAGCAAAAATCTGTTCGCTCGGTAGCACTGATTTGTCTAAACAGTCTGAAGAAAGAGATCACAAATGGCTTAAAATATTAGGCTCAATTGGTATTCCTATTGCGATTTTCGGTGTACATGGTGGGACCGGTGCCTTGTTTGCTGTGGTTAAAGCTCAACATTACTGGAATAGTGCTATCTTCCCTGTGATTTTTGTGGTTTCTGCTTTAGTTTCTGGAACTGCTTTATTGATTACATTTTATATTATCAGGCAAAAGGTGATGGGAGGTCAGGTTGATAAGACCATGGTGCAATCTTTGGCTGGGTTAATGATAGGCTTTTTGATAGTTGACATTGGTTTGCAGTTTTATGAGTATTTGATATCGGCATATAGCCTTGATCATCATGCATTGGATACGCTAGCAATCCTTTTTGGTGGAAAATTTTCTTTAATTTCATTTTGGCTAGGGCAGACATTTATTGGGGCCGTTGTTCCTATTTTTCTATATTTTAAATTTAGAGAATCAGTAAATGCCTTGCTAATAGGAGCAATTATGGTTGTATTCGGGATAGTGGCAGTAAGATTTAATATCGTTGTTCCACCATTACTAATACCCCAATTGGGAGGCCTGACAGGGGGTTACTATTTTCCCTCTTCCGTTGAATGGATGACCAGTGTGGGAGTTATTGGTTTCGGATTATTATTATATTCACTATCAGTCTCTATATTACCGGTGGATTTAAGCAGTCCAATTGAAAAAATAGGTGGAGGAGTGAAAGATAATGGCTGATATAAAAATTGATAGTATTGACATCAAAGTTAGCGAAAAGAGACGGGGCCTAAACAGAAGGCAATTTATTAAAGGCGGAGTGGCTGCGGGAGCTGCAGTAGGGGCTGGATCAGTATATTTAGATAAATTTGCCATAGCTGGCAGTGATGTCCCAAACCAGTTAGAATATCATGGTGTTGGCTCTGAATATGACGACTACACGGCAGAAGATGTCATTTATTCTCAATGTGACCAGTGTAACACTCAATGTACTATTAAAGCGATCGTTACCAAAGGAGCAGAAAATCTGTCTTGTACTGCCATTGTAAAAAAGATAGCGGGTAACCCCTATAGTCCGTTAAATATGGAGCCCTTTGGCCATATTGATTATAATACATCTCCGGTACAGGCAGCTAAGGGATTTGGGGACGTGGCAGTAGATGGTCGGGGCTTTCGTGGTGGAAGAACCTGTTTGAAGGGTCAAGCTGGTATTCAGACTGCCTTTGACGCCACCAGATTGCGTAAACCTTTAAAAAGAGTAGGTCCTAGAGGAAGTGGCCAGTGGCAAACAATTAGCTGGGAGCAGGCTATCAATGAAATTGTTAACGGCTCCTCTGACCTGGGTACACCGGCCCTCAAAAAAAGTTGGGCTTATGTAGAAGAGGAACAGGTTATGGCTGATTGGGATAAAGTAAAGAGCGAGGAAATGTCAAAAGAAGCCTTTCATGCAAAATATAAAGATGTTTTGATTGACACTAATCATCCTGATTTTGGACCTAAGTCCAATCAAATTGTCAGTATGGTAGGTCATCGGCGGGACTTTATTCAGGACCGGTTTTGGGCTAAAACTATCGGCAGTATTAACTCTATTCACCATGGTGGTATTTGTGGCATGAGTGGTGTTTTTGGCAATATCCGATCTTTTGCCGGTGCCGACCCCAAAAAGAGAATGTATGGTGATATTGATCATTCAAAATTTCACATTGTTTGGGGAACAGACCCTTTTGTAGCTAATAAAGGCCCAACCTGGTTGGCCCCCAAATATATTAATGCTATTCAAAGGGGCATGAAGATGGCAGTAATCGACCCCCGTTTAAGTAATGCAGCCGAAAAAGCTGATATGTGGGTTGTACCTAAACCAGGGACAGATGCTGCACTAGCCTTGGGAATGGCTCGTTGGATTATAGAAAATGAACGTTATGATCACAGGTATTTAATTAACCCCAATAAAGAAACTGCTAAGCTAGATGGGGAGCCTACCTGGTCAGATGCATCGTATCTAGTTAATATAGATAAACCACAAAAGCCAAAGCTTAGGGCTAATGAAGTTGGCATTGGTAACGAAAAAGATTTTGTAGTACTCCAAAATGGAAAGCCAATGTCCCATCTGGAGGCAAGTGAAGGAGAATTAGAAGTTGATACAACTATTAATGGTATCAGGGTAAAATCTGTCTTTACCTTATATAAAGAGAGGGTAATGGAATATACTTTAGCTGAATATGCCAAAATATCTGGTGTTAAGGTGGAGGAAATAGTTGAGCTGGCTCGTGAGTTTACTGCCTATGGCAAAAAGGCTAGTATAATCTCCTACCGAGGACCGGCTATGCATGCCAATGGATTTTATGCTGTGCGAGCTATTAACACATTAAATCACTTAATAGGTAATTATGATTGGAAAGGCGGTAGCATCAGCAGTGGGGCGAAATTCAACCCGTGGCAAGGCCGTTATAATATAAAGGCTGTACCTAAAGGCTTTAAACCATGGGGGATTTCCTTAGTGCGAGTAAGCAAGGCTTATGAGAAGACGACTTTGTTTGAACGTGATGGTTATCCGGCCAAAAGGCCCTGGTTTCCATTGTCAAACCATATTACCCATGAGGTATTGCCTAGTGCTGCCGCTGGCTATCCATATCCCATTAAGGCAATGTTTATTCACCGGATTTCACCTATATTATCTATTCCTGCTGGGTTTTTGCAAGAGGAAATATTAAAGGATGAAAAAGCTATTCCGCTATTAGTAGTATCTGATATCGTTATGGGAGAAACGGCCACTTATGCCGATTATGTACTACCGGATGTAACATACTTAGAGCGGTTCGGAACTGAAAGTACCTATCCAAATCAGCCACTTAAGGTAATGCAGTTTCAACAGCCGGTAACAAGGGTCTATCCTGAGCCAAGGCCAACCGAAGATGTTTATATAGAGATTGCTAAAAAAATGGGCCTGCCTGGCGTAGGTGTGAACTCCTTTACAGGTGGCGGCAGTTTAGACCGGGCGGAAGACTTTTACCTGAAAATGATTGCCAATATTGCATATGATGGTACACCTGTCCCTGATGCATCTGAGGAAGAGCTGGAAATATTTAAGAAAACAAGGGGAAAAGCTTTAGGCCAATTTTTTAATATTGATCAATGGCGACGAGCTGTTACACCTGGAGAGTGGAAGAAGGTAGTATATGTCTTAAATCGGGGTGGCCGATTTGAAGCTAAGGGGTCAGGCTATGAAGGAGAGTATATAAAGTACAAGTTTGGTGCTCAAGCAATTTTTCATGATGAAAATACAGCTAAAACTAAAAATTCTTATGATGGTTCACTCTTTGATGGATTGCCAAAAATGGAGGAAATAAGCTTTTACAGTGGACAAAAAGTAGTTGACGCTGATTATCCCTTGCAGTTAATTAATTGGAAGGCTTCCCATATTGGTACCCATCGCAATATTAGTAATACCTGGTTAAGGGAAATTAACGCAGAAAATAGTTTATGGATGAATCCAAAAGATGCTAACGCCAGAGGAATAAAAGATGGAGATAAGGTCAAGGTAAGCTCGCCTAATTATGAGGTAGAGGCTTTAGTTACTGTTACTAGCGGTATTAAGCCGGGTGTAGTAGGTTGTTCTTTCAATTACGGGCATTTTGCCTATGGCTCTAAATCGATTACAATTGACGGCATCAAAACATCCGAGTTGACCGAATACGGCCATACCGACTGGGCTAGTGGTGAAAACAACAGTGGTTATGCCAAGGGGAGAGATACAGGCTTTTCGTTCAATAATCTACAACGGGTAGATGAATCTATAGGAAAAGCGTGCCTTTCCGATTGGGTAGGTGGTGGAGCATCTCAATTAGATGCCAGGGTAGAAGTGATAAAAATATAATAAAAAAATAAAATTTCAACCACTATTAGGACCATCGGTAGAAACCCTTGGTATGCGCACGTCCTTTAGCAAGTATTAATTTTTATTTTAAATTTAGCGTTATTAACTAAACAATTTATAACAGAAGATATGCAGCTATTAAAAGCATTAAAGGATAATTTGTCTTTTTAGTAGCTATTAGAAGGGAGTTTTATAATGTTTGGTATTTTACCTAATATTGGTTTACCTGAATTGATGTTGATTTTAGCCCTTGCCTTGATAATTTTTGGTCCAGGTAAATTACCGGAAGTAGGAAAGGCAATGGGTAAAAGCATTAAAGAATTTAAAGGAGCTGTAAGTTCAACTCAAAAAGACATCATACAAGCGATAGATGAAAAAGAAAAAGTATAATTAAAATCTTAAAATCAAACACCTCTCTAATATATTCTTCGAGGCTGTATTTCCTATTCTATGGAATACAGTCCTGAGTAAAGATTGCTTTTTTACTCACGGGGTATAGCTGGAAACGGTTTTACCACCCTTCTTGGAAAGCAGAATAAGTGATAGGTTTACTCTATCTTCATCTCTATTTCTGAGATAAGGATAGAGTAAACCTTTTTTATACTACAACAAAAGAGTGCCTTGAAGGGGGATAAACTTTATGGAAAAGATAAGGGTTGAAGATGCTGTGGGAATGGTATTGTGTCATGATATTACAAAAATAGTACCTAATGAATTTAAAGGCAGGGTTTTTAAAAAGGGTCATATTATTTCTATTCAGGATATTCCTGAACTTTTAAAGCTAGGTAAAGAGCATATTTACATTATGAAGACTGATGAAACAAAGATTCACGAAGATGAGGCTGCACTACGGTTAGCCAAAGCAGGAGGAAAAAAAGGTATTACCTTTTCAGAACCCAGAACCCAAAGAAGGAAAGGTGAATCTAATTGTAGAGCATAGCGGTGGTTTAAAGATAAATAAAGACCTATTAAGGGAAATTAATTCCATAGATAATATAATGTTTGCAACTTCTCATAATAACAGTCCGGTAATAGAGGGAGAAAAAGTGGCCGGTACGAGAATTATACCATTAGTTATTGATGAGAGACCAATAAAACATATAGAGAGGATCTGTTCCCAAGTAAATTTAATTGAAATAAGACCATATAATTCATATAAAGCAGGTGTAGTGACAACTGGAAATGAAGTATTTTATGGTAGGATTCAAGAAGCTTTTGGGCCTGAACTAAGAAATAAATTAGAGTCATATGGCAGTGAAGTAATTGGCCAAATAATAGTACCTGATTCCAAAGAACTTATTCAGAAAGCAATAAAAAAACTAATTGAACAAGGTGCTGAAATAATTCTTACAACTGGTGGTATGTCAGTAGATCCCGATGATGTTACTCTTTCTGCTATTAAGGAATTAGGAACTAATATTGTCACCTATGGAGCACCAGTATTACCCGGAGCCATGTTTCTATTGGGATACTTAAATAATATTCCTATTATGGGGCTACCAGGGTGTGTAATGTATGCTAAAACTACTATATTTGATTTAATTTTACCCCGGGTCTTAACGGGAGAAAAAATTAGCAAAGCCGATTTTATCGAATTAGGTCATGGTGGACTCTGTTTAGAGTGTAAACCATGTACATTCCCCCACTGCAGTTTTGGAAAAGGGGTATAACAATGAGGTTTAAAGCAGCCCAATTGGAAGACGGCCAGAAAATACTACTAGGATTTATAAATATCCCTTAACAGAATATTCTCCCATAGAAAAGGCAAATCACCGTATATTGGCTAATGATATTTACTCACCCATAAATGTGCCTTCCTTTAAAAAATCGCCTTTGGATGGCTTTGCTTTTAGGGCTGCCGACACTACAGGGACAATTTGGGGACAATTTGGGGACGGTTCTGTGCGCCACGAGGCGCACTAATTGAAGTAACTGCGAATGTTACATGGTAAGGAGTAGCCAACCGCCATTACCTAGCCTTGGAGCCAAAAGAGTAATCTTAGGTTTAAGCGTAGGCAAGGGAGATAGCGAGCCGTAAGCGAAAGCTGAAGGGATTGAGCCCCGTAAGCCCGATGAGAAGGTCGATGTGTTGGAACCAGCAGCAGACAAAATCTGATTATGCGTTAATGGCAAGTGTAATCAGGCTTCTCCGGGGTCGGAGACCATGGCGAGCTAGATAGTGTCAATTAGTGTGAACGTGGGAGACCCTAGCGCCTCTCTCGGTGAGAGTATGTCGAAGCAAGTCTAAACAACAAGCGAGACAAAAGGGTTTAAGCTAGGGAGTCGGATTACGGCATAGTGCGTGCGTGGCAGCACGATCATCAGGTGGGTTAAAGTCCCACTGAGTCTCGGACTAGGAGACTCATATCCAAACTCGGGAGTAACGTCTCGGGGACTGGCGAATAAGCCAGAGGGCAGGGCGTCCGTTGTGAGGCGGAGTCTGAAGGGCTTGAGGAGAAGTACCAGGCCGTAGTGAAACGGGGCTACCCGAATCGCGAACCGGTCGGCCAAAGATGGGGCAAGGTCGAGTCTGCACTATGGAGACGAAGGCGTTACTAGTTCACCCATCGCACCAAGGTGTGTGCGGGCGGCATGGTACGGAAGATGACGATGTGACCCATGGAGATCTCGTCATGTCTGGAATAATTGCACTTGCAGGACGAGTGGGTAAATAAAGTCGAAGTGGTTGAACTGCGCCTGCCACTTCAGAAGAACGCGCGGTAATTCAGTAATGGTTGCTATAAGGAAACCCCGAAATGCATACCAGATGCATGGCGAGAAGTCGGAGAGCCGCATACTACTTAGGAACAGACGAACAACAGAAACGTCTGGATCAGTTACCTTGGTGTAACTGGCTTCGATTCACTCAAAAGGTGAATCAGAAGGGGAAGGCGGCTCGCTTTATGAAGGCTGAAACTGGCATTAGTTTCGCGAGTAGGGAGGAATATTCCCTAAGTGAAAGACCCAAAACTTGTAGGCGGAGGATACGAAACGAATGAAAGCAGAAGGCACAGTACGAAAAGTTCATTCTTTAATTGACAAGGTATACCACAAGACGAACTTAGAATTAGCATGGGAATCAGTGAAAGCAAATAAGGGAAGTGGGGGCATCGACAAAGTAAGTATTCCGGCGTTTGAGAAGGTAGCAGAAGCCGAATTGGCACAGCTACATCAAGAACTGAAGGAAGAAACATATAGACCGATGCCAGTTAAACGTCAGTATATCCCCAAAAGAGGAAAACCGAACGAGAAACGTCCACTTGGAATCCCAGCAATTCGGGATAGAGTATGCCAGCAAGCGCTGAAGAATCGATTGGAACCGATCTTTGAACCTCTGTTTAGCGAGTGTAGCTTCGGTTATCGCACCGGACGATCCACCCATCAAGCGATGCGGAAAATCTATCGTAAACTCATAGATGGATGTGAATGGGTCGTAGATGCAGATTTGCGCGACTTCTTTGGAAAGGTACATCATGAACCACTGATCGATATGATCGCAGAGCAAATCAGTGATGGACGAATCCTTAGGCTAGTCAGACAAATGCTCAAAGCAGGTTATATGGAAAACGGCAAGAAATACGCAACCCCTAACGGGACTCCGCAGGGTAGCGCTATCTTATATGGAGGAAATTAGTGAGAGAGCTGGAAACACTCTCACTAATCGTCAGTAGCATGTGCACGTAGATAAAGATTTATCTATTAAGTTTGG
This sequence comes from Peptococcaceae bacterium BICA1-8, assembly GCA_000802045.1. Taxonomy (GTDB): domain Bacteria; phylum Bacillota; class Peptococcia; order Peptococcales; family BICA1-8; genus BICA1-8. Next base: position 254 of record JUEF01000138.1, on the reverse strand, counting down.
TATATAGCTAGTTTACCATAAAGTATTTGTAATTCTGTACGCAACATAGAATTCTCCTCGTCAAGGGCTTTGATTTTGAGTTTCTGTCGATTGATTATGACATCCTTAGAAGATTCATTAAGCGAAGCTTTAGAGCGTTGAAGCTTATTTGAATTTCCTTGGCTACGTAATTTTATGATTTTTTCCTGACTTTTGCAGATGATAGAAATAAAATCCCGATATTTCATTGTTAATTCAATGATTTCCGGGATTTT
>JUEF01000137.1 GCA_000802045.1 Peptococcaceae bacterium BICA1-8 | reverse complement strand
TTTTGACTTTTGGGCCAAACGCATGTTTTACAACTGTTTAATTTTCAAAGAACTTTTTCTCGCTCACCGCCACTCTCTCGCGGCGACAAAAGTAATTGTATCATGTTTTCGCTCTCTCGGTCAACCACCAGTTTATGGTAAGTCACCAGGAGATTTTTTTGGAGCACCGGTTATTGTTTGCTAACCTCGCTCCATTTATGCGCCTCGTTTAAGGCACTTTGATAATATACCATGTTTACTTCAACTATGCAACATCTTTTTTTGGCTTAAATAATAATTTATTGGGTCAGCTCAACGGGATGAATCGGATGCCGACATGTTTAGCCTTTAGCTATCACACCGACAAGCATTATTAAAAAGCAAACCTATTTTCCAGTCAGCTTAAAATACTTTCTACAATCATCTAAATAATCTTTAAGATCATCATAAAAATTTTCCCTTGTGCCTGCAAGTATGATTATTATAATTTGTCCATCGAAATCAATCACTTCATAAGCTATTTCATAATTAACACCATTATAATAAATATCAAACCCTAGTACCCCTCGCAAATCTTGTTTTTTATGCTTTCCAATATTAGGACTCTTCCTTATTTCATCTATTGCATTTTTAAATTCTTTTTTTAACATATTATCTTTAATTTTCTTGAAAAACTTCTCCGCTTTTGGTGATACTTTATAATCTAGCATCCTAATCCTTTTCAAACAGTTCTTTATTTAACTGCTCTGATGTTCTAGTATCTGTTTTAACTTGTTCCCTAACATCTTGTAGCATATTTTGTACTGCAATAGGAAATAACTTTTTTCTTAACCTAAACTCTTTTAGTAATTCTTCGTCTGTATAACCTTCCTTTATTAAATCTTTCAGAATCAAATCTGAATAGTCTTCAAAATTTTCTTCAATTCTTTTTACCTTCATTATTTTTATATAGTCTTTTTCTAAAACAAGTTCAACATTTTCACCAAGCTTTAATCTATCATAAAAATCTTTCGGGATCGTTAACTGACGCTTGGAAGTTATTTTCCCCAACCTAGTTTCCATATTATAATACTCCTTGTTTTTTTCTGTTTCTAACATTATATACATTCACCCTCCTTCTTAGTCATCATTTCCTTACTCCTCCTTACTAAACTATATAATATCTTCTATGAGAAGTAAAGATGTAACCAAAAAAACCACCAGTGAGGTGGTTTTTTTGGTTACATCTGTTTAAAGATTCTTCATTTCACTTCGTTTCATTCACAGTTATTACGCGAGCCCGTTACCACGATAAACGAAAGCATTCCCGTCATCCTGAGCATTAGCGAAGGATCTTGCTTAGTGAGAATCTTTAGATCCTTCGGTCGTCCCTCAGGATGACACAGCAACAATCAGTAGCTTTCATAGCAAATGACACGAACTGAGTTTTTCTATGCCCGTATTTTTCTGTAGCACTGTAGCACCGACACACTGTCATGCAGTATATCCCCAAACTACTCTTCCGTCACATCCACAACCCAATTGGCGACCCAGGCTAGGTTTCCATCTTCTAACTTAACCCTATACCAATCATCCTTCTCATCTAAGATAATCATCTTTGAGCCTTTACTTACTTTAGCGACAATACCAAAATTGGTTCCGGCGCCCGAACGGGTATTTACAACATCAGAAGCATTGCTTTGCTTAACATAGGCAACCTTCTGCTTGGGCTGAGGAGATACCGTAGGCTGCTGATTATCTTCAGGCTGAGGTTGGGAGACTATTTGAGTTCCTGGTTGTTGCTGGCTATTATTTGTGATAGGTGGCTGTTCGGGAGCTTTTGCACCTATTTTGCTTTCTAAAAAGGTTACCTGCTGCCGCAAGCTATTAGCCTCTGACTGTAATTGAGCTACCTGCTGTTGGAGTTGAGTAAGCTGAGAATTCAAGGCACTTTCCACAAATGCTTTCGTAACTAAGGGATCAGCTTGGGAACCAGGCACTGCACCACCTGCAAATACTGATTGTCCAATAAAAACCCCTATAATTATAGCTAGAAATAAAACAGGAACAATTATCTTAGCTCTCATAGATAGTCACATCCTTTAACAATATATTCTATTTTTCTACAGAAAATCCTTCCTTTTTCTAAAAATGCACTAAAAAACAGCAAAAAAATTGTTTCTCATTGTTCGCATAATCACGCGTTGCATGCACCATCTTAGACAAAAGCACTTCCCGTCATCCTGAGCGATAGTGAAGGATCTTGGGTAGTGAAGAAGATCCTTCGGTCGTTCCTTCCTCAGGATGACACAACTAGGAGCTTTCATAGCGCAAAGCCCTTCAAGAGACAAGAAGCAAGAGAGGAACACGGGCATATTAGGCACATATAATGAGGCAAAAAAAATAAAGCCTCGAGTTCGAAGCTTTTATTTCCCTACAGTTTGCTGTGTAATTCGCTTGGAGAGTGGCTTGCCAATAACACCGATTTTTTGTGCGCTCCACAATACCATTGTTGAGATAACTGCTAATATAAGTATGCTCTGGGCAGTTGTTATGTGTGTTAGCAATACTCCTGTCCCTGCAAGCAGTATATTAATAGCATAGATGAGAAGTACTGTTTGCTTATGAGTAAAGCCTTTATTTAATAAGCAATGATGTAAATGCTCTTTATCCGCTTTGAAAATTGGTTGACCGTTAAAATACCTGCGGATAATGGCAAACATTGTATCAAAGATTGGTATTCCTAGAATCAGAATAGGTACAAAAACCGAGATCACTGTAATACTTTTAGCAAAACCCATTATGGCTAAGGCGCTTAAATTAAAGCCTAAAAACATAGAACCGCTATCACCCATAAAAATCTGTGCTGGGTAAAAATTGTATCTTAAAAAGCCTAGGGTGGATGCTGCCAGCATTAATGAAAGAACCACCATTAACATATGTCCTTGGCTATAGCCTACAATAGCTAATGTTATAGCTGCAATAGCTGAAAGACCTGCAGCTAAGCCATCTAAACCATCTATCAGGTTTACAGCATTAGTAATACCAACTACCCACAAAACCGTAACAGGTATACTTAGATAACCTAAAGATACTACTCCATTAGCAAATGGGTGGGTGATGTAATCAACATCTATATTGAAAGCTACTAGTACACAAGCAGCAATGATTTGTCCTAGCAATTTCAGCTTAGGAGAGAGATCCTTAATATCATCAACTACACCAATCATAGCTATGATGGTACTCCCTAAAACTAAGCCAATAATTTGTTGAGTAAGTGGTTGAGTCAACAAAACCATAGCAATAAAGCCTATGTAGATTGCTAAACCACCAAGCCTAGGCATAGGCTTACAGTGAACCTTTCGCTGGCAGGGATTGTCCACTGCTCCCACTTTAAAAGCCATTTTTTTAATTAATGGAACTAATCCGAGAGTTATTAAAAAGCTCCCCATTATATAAAAAAGGTATTGCATATTGAGCCTCCAAATTCGCTTCGCTAGGTTGAGGTTAAGGTTAAGATTAAGATTAAGATTTCGCTCTCTTCGGTCGCTAGATTAAGATTTCGCTACGCTAGGTTAAAAACCGTAGAATCAGGGATATTATTTAGTCTGAGGAAGTTTCTTTTTAATAAGGAATAATTCCTTATCAGTTTCGTTCCTTCTATGATCAATAAAATCTATATTATCTCTTATATTATCAAGTTTTCCATTTGCTTCCGAACGGAACTCCATTAAACCACCGACTTCATCTAATATCATAGTCTGACGCTTTTCAATTCGCTCAGTTACACTTTTCAAATCTTGTATATCATTTTTAATTACTGTTTGACCATTATCCAGATTATCTACTTTCAGTTCTAGATTATCAAACCGATTTTCCAGACTGTCAAACCTGTTTTCCAGATTATCAAACCGTTTTTCTAGATTATCAAATCTAGAATTTACACCTTTTAATTCGTCTAGTATCCCTTTTAACAACTCTTCACTCATTGACTTGCCCTCCTTTTAAAATAACTGACTGAAGTTTAAGTCCAAGCTACTTATATCTATTCTACATTGCTTATATGTAGTGTTCAATAACTATTTATTTACATTTTCGATAGCGAACATTAGCTCTCCTTCTACTGCTAAATCCTCTCCTACATAAGCCTTTGCTTCGCATTTGCCTATTCTACCTCTTAGTTTTGTTACTACAACCTCTAACCTTAACTGATCGCCGGGAACTACTTGCCTTCTGATTCTGAGATTATCAATGCCTACAAATAAAAGCAGCTTCCCTTTGTATTCATCTAAAGATAAAACCCCCACTGCACCAGTCTGAGCTAAAGCTTCTACAATCAATACTCCTGGCATAACAGGATAGCCCGGAAAATGTCCGTTAAAATAATCTTCGTTAGCAGTGACATTTTTAAGTCCCACAACTCTCTTTCCCGGCTCAATTTCAATAATTTTATCCACTAAGAGGAAGGGATATCTATGGGGGAGAATTTCTTTTATCTCATTAATGTTTAATTCCATTTTAGGACCTCCTTTTTGGTTCGTGTCATCATGAATGTCTAGCTTCCTTGACGTGCTACCGTGCTACCGTGCGATCGTGCTACAGAATAAATAATTAATTATTAATTCTGTTTTTGACTTTTAATATTAAACTATCTAGCATTAATATTCTTTTAGTCAATCCGTGAGCTTTCTGCCAAACTCGCAAATCCTCAAATCTCTTAATATACATATTACAAAACCCCTATGTTTTTTTCGGCGGCACAGCGGCACGGACCCAAGCTCTCCCTTTTTTAGCCATGGCACGGACAACTTGAGTCTCTAATTAGCCACACACGAACTATTTACTTTGGCTCAAAATCTCAAAAACCTTCTCTGTTGAAAGCCTAGCTTTTTTCCGCAATAGCGTCATTTTTTCCTTCAAATTAGCTACAAAGCCTTCTTTATTTTGCCAGGTATTTTGTACCAAGTCAAGGATTTTCTGGCACTTTAGATCGTTTATATCCATAATCTGGTCAATATCCAGTAAATCCATAAACCTATTGACCTTCGGATCATATGAAATTGCAACAAGGGGCTTTTCCACTACTGCCGCCATAATCAAGGCATGGAGACGCATTCCCAGCACCACATCTACTGCTTTATAAATACTAAATACTTCAGAAGGTAGGTAGTTCTCCTTTAATAGGAAGGCTTTTTCCTTCATCTGATTTACTACCTCTCTTGAGGCCTGAATGTCCTCCGGAAAGTGCATAGGTATAAATACTATCTGCCAGTCCTTGGCCACTAAGCGGTCACAAGCTTCTGCTATCGCTGTAAAATTAGCTCCCGCTGTATTCCAGGGTCGAACAGAGATACCCAAAATTTTCCCATCATTAATATTGACGCCGACTCGCTCTAAAAGTTCCCAACCTTTTTCAATTTTTATTTCTTCAGGGGAGAAACCTAGTACAGGATCAGCGGATACAACGATATCTTTTTTTACTCCCATTTCTTCCAGGTCTTTTTTAGAGCTTTCATCACGGACAGTAATACTATTAACCATGTTTAAGATAAAAGCCGTTAATCTCCTATTTCTTTTCATTTTTACGGGACCAATGCCCTGAGAGTAAACTAAGACCGGCGTCCTTAGAAGCTTGGCAAAGAAAATAACTCCAAGATAATAAAGGATGCCATTTTTGCTGGTCACATCCTGTAGCAAGCTGCCGCCACCACTTATGAGCAAGTCGCTGTTTTTAATTGCCTTTAAAATATTCGTTAACTTCCAGCGGTTTATAGCCTGCACATTATAAAGCTTAGCAGTTTGTTCAGGATTATTTGATAAAACAGTAATCTCTATATCAACGCTTTGTTTTTTTAAGGAACTAATTATAGAATATAAAACAGCCTCATCCCCTGCATTATTAAAGCCATAGTAACCACTTATAACCACTCGTTTCATGTCATTTTCCTCCGACGTTTCTACTTCTACATGAATGTCTAGCTTTATTGACGAGCCTACATGAATGTTAGCTTACTCGACGTGTCTACATGAACGTCTAGCTCACATGACGTGTCATCATGAACGTCTAGCTTTATTGACGTGCCCGATGAATGCCAATTTGCAGGGATGTGCTACAGTGCTACCGTATAAATTATTTTTCGGCGGCACGATCGCACGGACATGCAGAATGACCTGTAAGCCATGGCACGGACATATTGTATAGCCATTGAGCTTAGGCACGATTATCCCCAAAGTATCTCTCCAATAACTTAACAGTTACTATCAACCCCACACCCAAGGCAATACCAATCCACAGACCATGTACAGAACGAATAAGGGAAATAACTACGGGTGTATGGATATGGGCATAGGTATTTACTAGTGATACCTGCCCGATTATAGCGGGGAGTACTAAAAACCAGTTTTTCCTGGCTAAGCCAAAGTATAATATCAGTAAGGTAAAGGGATGCCCGACCAGGAACTCTTTTGTCCTCGGTCTTACTCCCATGAGGTCCTTAAGGCCTCCACGGACCTTTTCCTCGATGCCTGATACCAAGACAGTTCCTTCATTTCCTGTTCTAATTACATAGACCGCTAGGGCAGCTAAGGCTAGACCGGCTAAAAGTGCATACCTGTAGGTGATAACCTGATCTAAAAGCTCCTTTATTGTTTTTAGCGGCTTATCACTCAAAATAAATATTAATAATGGTACAAGCACCAAAGGCAGGACGTGAGCTGCTTTAACACCCACAAACTGGTCGAGCTTCAGCATGAAAAGCTTATCCGCCAGCAGTCCAACCATCAGAGCGGCACCAATTAAGCTAATACCGGACATTTTCAAGAAAGCTATAATACTGGCTTGTAGGCTTCTTGATTTTTCTGATGTAATTACCAAAAAAGCTAGAGTAGGATATACTATTACACTGGCTAAGGCCATTAGTTTCCTTGCAAAAACAGGATCCCTAAGAAGCAGTCCTGCCCATACTATTGCTCCAAAAAGTCCTAAAACAATAGCTAGCCTACGCCAATCTTTTTTCAGAAGGATTAATACTCCACCAGCTATAACACCCAACCCGATTAAGCCAATAATTATCCGAGAATAAGCAGGTGACTTAAACTGCTTTGCTTGTCCTAAATAAAAGCCTTTAGCCTCTAAGGTTTGTTTTAAATCACTTAAGTAATCTAAATTTATCTCAAGTGCTTCTTTGGGCTGCTCCATATTAAAGAACCGGACAAATAAGGACCTGATATTTCGTTCACTTACTGCCAGTTCAAATCTCTCCACAGCACTTTTTGGGTTATAATTTATCATATCATTGGCAGCAATAGAGTGTACTCTAATAGCTTCCTTATTCATAAACGTGGCAAACTGGTTAACTCCCTTTTGGTTAAAAAACTCTACAATACCAATAGGTGCATATACTTGCCCCTCTTTATTTGTTAACTCTTCCACTAAGACCCTCATTTTATCGGGATATCCCGGTATCTGCTTGTCATTGAAAAGAATAACGCTAAGATTAGGTATTCTTTTAATCTCTTGAGCAATAAACTCCAGAGCTTCTTTGCTTGGTTTTGGCCAATCTCTAATTTGCGGAATAACATTTAGGCTTTCACTTGATATTTCATCTAAGGTCTTTGTTTCAAAGCCAACCCCGACAGCCTTTAGTTCTTCATAAATTAGTTCCTTTTCCCGATCGGAATTAGGAAGGTTAACAGGAATAACTGCAACTGTAACCTCACCATTTATTATCTGAACACCGCTTATCTTTTGAGTAAGGTGCTCCGTAATCTGCGCCTCAAAATCTTTATCCAAAATAGCCACTAGAATATTGGCAGCCGTCAAACTAGCATCCTTGGAAACCTTGTCATAGTATTTAGCAAGTTTAATTTCTTCACCCTGAAAAAATTGAAGTTTACCGGCTCGAGCTAAGTCCCCTAGACTAGTTTCCTTCACTAGGACACCGGTAACCCCCTTATCCCTCAACTGACCTAGCGTTTCCCTAAGGTTAATATTGCTGCCATTAGCCAGGGCTTGCACCTCTGTCAAATTAACTATAATCTCTACCTGGTTATATTCCTTTTCAATATTCACCCGCTGAAAAGCTAAAAATAAGGATAATATCAGGGCTAGTCCAATAAGGACGTATGAAATTGTGACGATGTTCTTTTTAGTAAAAATGCTCAATGTTGACCCTCCAGTTTCTGTTGATACATTTCTTGATATCGTGCGACCATGAATGTCAATTTTGTGGACGTGTCACGATGAATGGCAATTTACCAGGATGTGCGACCGTGCTACTGAATTACCTATTCTTGTTCGGCGGCACCGCGGCACGGACATACTTCTTAACTAAGGTGACGTCACACGGACCCAAAAAAATAGCCCGTGAGCTTAAACACAATGACATGCAGTATAGCCCTACTATCTATTGTACCAAGCAATAGCAGAGCTCACAAGATGTATAGTATTACCTTATTATTAATATTATTGCCACAATTTGAAACACCTAACGGGTTGAATTGTGATCGGTGATCGGTGATCGGTGACCGGGGAAAACCTTTATTGTTTCAGTCCCAGCCTGAAATAACATTCTCGCCGTCATTGACTATTAAATGTCACTGATTGTTACTATGTCATCCTGAGGGAGGTACGACCGAAGGATCTAAAGCCTCTCCGCTACGCTAGATCCTTCGCTATCGCTCAGGATGACAGGAAGGCTCTCAATTTAAAAACTGCGCCTGAGCGCAGTTTTTATTTCTTTATTCCATTCAACAATATATCAATAACCTTTTCGGCAACAGCATCTGGATTTATATCGATATCTAGAAGGAACATGGCGTGGGATATTCCGCCTAGGCTTCCGAAGAAAAACATAGTACACAAAGTAACATCTATCTCACGGAAAACCCCTTTTTTGATACCTTCTTCGATAATTACCTTGATCCGGTCCATTTTTTCTTTATAGCTACTAACCATGGTCTTTTTAAATTCCGCACCCATATCCATATTGGAGCTGGATTCACTTAAAAGCTTTCCTGCCAAGCTTTTCATATTAGTTAGAAAAACGATATGATTTTTTACAATTTTTAAAAGCTTATCAACAGGCTCCGTCTCAATCAGCAAGCCCTCTTCAAGCTCAGCAAAATATTTATCTACATACCAGATATACATCTCATGGAAAACATCAGCCTTACTTTTAAAGTATTCATAAATAGTACCTTTACCTATCCCAGCCCTTTCGGCAATCTCCTCCACCTTGGTGCTATGAAAGCCTTTCTTGGTAAACACTTCAAAGGCAGCTTCTAATATCAGCTGTTTTTTTGGTTTTTCTGCCATCGCCTACACCCTCTCGGATACTGTTTCTCCCGTTACTGCCTTGGTAAACCTACCGGAAATTTTTTGTCCCCAGTCATCAAGGATATAGTACATAACAGGGATTAAAACAAGTGTTACTAAGGTTGAAAAGGACAATCCCGCTACAACTGCTGTGGCCATTGGTGCTGAAAGCTCAGCTCCCTCACCAACTCCAATAGCCTGAGGCATTAAAGCTAATACAGTTGTTAACGTAGTCATTAATATGGGCCTTAGCCTGGTGGGTCCGGCTTTTAAAATAGCTTCTTCCTTTTCCAAACCCCGTTTTCTCAAAGTATTAATATAGTCTACCAGCACTATGGCATTGTTGACCACAATTCCAGCTAGCATTATTACCCCGATAAAGGATACTACACTAAAGGTCCTGCCGGTGATAAGCAACCCGCCAACGACACCAATCAGAGTCGGGGGTATACTAAACATGATAATAAAGGGGTAAAGCAAGGCCTCAAATTGGGCCGCCAAAATCATGTAAACTATAATTATAGCCAAGACGAGAGCCAAGCCTAAGCTCTGAAAGGATTCCATCATTTCCTTGTTGGCTCCGCCTATTTCATAGCTGTAGCCTGCAGGTAAAGGAATATCAGCAATAGCAATTTTTATATCTTCTGTCACACTAGCTAAGTCACGGCCAAAGATATCTCCGGTAACTGTTACCTGTCTCGATTGGTTGACTCTGCTAATTTTTGTTGGCCCTATGTTATAGTCAATGGTAGAGATTTCTTCTAAAGGTACATTATATCCCTGCATCGAAGGTATCATCAGCCTATTTAAGCTTTGAATGCTGTTGCGATCCTTTTCTGGCAGCTGGACCCTGATATCGATTTCCTCACCGCCGGTTCGATATTTAGAAGAGATAGCCCCCTCTAAACCATTTCTTACCGTCGAGGAAACCTGATGAGAAGAAATTCCATAAAGGGCAGCTTTCTCACGGTCTATCTTAACTGCCAGCTCTGGGTTGCCTTCTTCCTGGCTTGTAGTAACCTCTCTAGCACCAGGCACTTCCCTGATTCTATCCGCAAATTCCTGAGCTAGATCTTTTAGTTCCTCTAGGTCATGACCTTTGATAGATATGAAAATAGGCGTTTGGCCTCCAAAGCCCGAATCACCGCCTGAGACTTCGATGGTAGCCCCCGGTAGGTCAGTCAGGCGGGCACGAATATCATCCATAACCTCCGCTACCCCCCGCTCCCGCTCATTAAGGGGAACAAGACGGCCTACAATATTAGCCAGGTGACTCCCAGTACCAAAGCCACCGGTCATCATCCCGCCCTGGCTTCCGGCACTTAAGAAAATGGACTCTACCTCTTCCATGCTGGCTACTACCTCTTCTACCTTATCGACTACCCTGGTAGTCTCCTCCAGGATACCGCTATTTGGCAGCTGAATATCAACGGAAAAATAACCATCATCACTAGCTGGTATAAATTCCATGCCAACCAGAGGGATTAAAGCTATACTTCCGACAAAGGCAGCCAATGTAATAAAGATAACTGTTTTCTTCCTTTTTAATGCCCATTTCAATATACCCAGGTATTTTACATCTAATCTACCAAAGGCGTTACCCCAGCTTTTACTTAAGCGCTGGATAAAGTTCTTAGGCTTATCGTTCCCATTACCATTAGTTTCGACAATTAATAGCTTGGAGGCAAGCATTGGTATAAAGCTTAAAGCTATTAATAATGAAGCCAAAAGGGAAAAGGAGATAGTCAAAGCCAAGGGCTTGAAAATTTGTGAAGCCATACCCTCAACATAAACAATTGGTAAAAATACAGCAACAGTAGTCAAGGTAGAAGCAACAACGGCGGTACCCACTTCTGATGTTCCCATTTTGGCCGCTTCGATGCGACTAAGCCCTTCCTGGCGATGGCGGTAGATGTTTTCCAAAATAACTATAGCACTGTCCACCATCATACCTATACCTAGTGCTAATCCTCCAAGTGACATCATATTTAAGGAAAGTCCCGCGAAGTACACTAGAATAAAAGTAGTTATTATTGAGATTGGGATAGCTGTACCAATTATCAAGGTACTTCTAAGGCTCCGCAAAAATAAGAATAAGATGATTATAGCCAAAGCTGCCCCTAAATAACCATTTTTAATAACTTGGTCGATTGTTTGCCGGATATATTCCGCCTGGTCAAAGGCTGTTTTAATCGCTACATTTGGAGGCAGCTCTTTTTTCACCTCGGACAAGACCTTTATGACTTCATCTGAGACTTTAACGGTATTGGCATCACTTTGTTTTTGAATGTTCAAAGCGATACTGGGGACACCATTTAACATAGAGTAGCTGCTGACCTCTTTATAGGTATCCTTGATTTCTGCCAGCTCTTGAAGCTTAATATTCCCCCCGCTTTTTAAGGGGATTAGAATATTGGCCAAATCCTGTAGACTGGTAAACTCTCCTTTTACTCTGACCAGATAATCCTTAGCACTCTGCTCAACATAGCCCCCGGAGGTGTTATTATTCTCCCCCCGAATGGTATTAGAAACATCGGTAATGCTTAGATTATAGGCTTCGAGCTTTTGAGGATTTATCTGCACATGAACTTCCCGAGTCTTTACTCCCTCAAGATAAACTGAGGCTACCCCATCCACTCTTTCGATGCGGGGTTGGATTTTATCTTCGATAACTTGCTTTAAGGTTGTCAAATCTTGTTCACCAGAGATACCCAGCATCATGATGGGCATCATGCCGATATCCATCTTGATAATCATGGGCTCCCCTACTCCCTCAGGTAGGAAGGGTTTAATAAAATCAACCTTTTCTCGCATAGTAAAAATCTTTTGATCCATATCGCTGCCCCAGCCAAATTCCGCTATGACCGTAGATGAGCCGGGCGAGCTCTCTGAGCTTATATTCTTAATGCCATTTATTGTACCGATCTGCCCTTCGATGGCTCGGGTAACTAACTGTTCCACTTCTTCTGGGCCCACACCCTCATAAGTAGTCACAATTATAGCCATGGGGAAATTCATTTCAGGCATAAGGTCGATAGCAAGCCTCGATAGGGATACAACTCCTAATAAAAGGATAACAAGTACCACCATCAGGATAGTAACAGGCCTACTTACTGATAAATTTGCAAGCTTCATTATTTTTCACCCCGCCCTATTACTTTTACAGGGTCACCTCTTACTACATCTTCGTTTCCTCTGAAAATTACCTCTTCACCTGCATTAAGCCCTCTGATAATTTCTGTCTCCTTGCCATTTGATAGGCCTACTTCAACCTCTTTTTCAAAGGCCTTATCATCCTGAACAACAAAAACCTTAGTAATACCATTCCTTTGGATAACTGCCTGGGCAGGTACCACAAAAGCGGCAGGCCGAACATCAGTAATAATTTCTACCTCCGCATACATCCCAGCCTTTATCACATTTTCTATATTTTCAAGAACAACAGTTAACGGATAGGCTTTTGTCCTTTGATCCATCGTTGGGCTAACGTTTTTAATCTTACCTTCAAAAATTTTCCCTCCGGTAGCAGCTATCCGAATCTGGACCTTATCCCCTACTACAATCTTATTAACCTGGGATTCATTTATGCTGCAGTCAATCTCTACCATATCTAAATTAACAATTGTTGCAATAGGGGTCTGGGCTGAAGCCAGGTTTCCTTCCTCTACCGTCACCGCAGTGACTATACCACCGATAGGTGTTTTAATTATAGTGTTGTTATAGGCTAATTCTTGCACATCCAGCCCGTTCTTTGCCTGATTTAAGCCTACCTCTAGCTGCTCGATAACTGACTGGGAAACAGCCCCTGCTTCAAAAAGCACTTTGTTTCTTTCATAATTCCTTAATGTATCCTCATATGTATTTCTTGCTGAATTCAACTGAATAGCTACAGTACTCTGATCTAAAACAGCTATTGTCTGACCCGCACTTACTTTATCTCCTACTGCTACACTTAAGTTCACTATTTTCTCAGCAGACATTATTTTAGGTATAACAGTTGCGGTTGCCTGAGGCTCAATTGTCCCGCTCAGAACTACACCCCGAACAAAATCCTGTTTCTTTACCTGAACCACCTCAACAGGTATTAGCTTAACTTTAGCCTCTTCCTCTACTGCTTTAGCTCCACACCCCAAAACCATAATATTAAGAATTGCGATCAAAAAGATAATGACTATCTTCCTCGTTAACTGCACTTTAATCTGCTCCTTTACATTTAAAAATACTCGTCCGACCAGTCAGTCGGATACCAATAGTATTCTATATTCTCTGGTTAATACTGTCAATAGAAAAAACTAGCTTTCGCTAGTTTTTTTAGGTTGAGGCTTCGCTCCATTTCATTCCCCTAGGTTGAGGTTAAGTAATTGTCATCGCGAGCGCAGCGTGGCGATCTCCCACCCAACACTTTATCATCCAATGCCCGTGTCAGACGCAAAAGACTGCCCCACAAGCATGTCATTCCCCGGTCACCGATCCCCGAGCACCGCTCCCTGGCCACCTGCCACTAGTCCTCGTCCGAATAAATTACTTCCCCTACGCGATTAATATGTTCTTTTAACTCCTTGTGACTCAAATGGGTATAATCTACTACATCAAATAAATAAGGTAGTGGCCCATTTTCTTCTAACATTGCATGCAAGGCTGATACAGTGTTAAATGTAATATTGTCGCCATAAATAGCTATATCCACATCTGACCCTGGTTTATTACTCCCTTTAGCTCTTGATCCAAAAATAACAGCCTTCTCTATTTCAGGAAACTTTCTTATAGCCATTACTATATAGTCCAAGTCTAATTTACTCAATCCAAATTTCATAGTAATTTCTCCAGCTTAAAACAAAGCTCGTGAATGATTTGATAATACTTTTCTCTTATTAAAATCTCTGCTTCTTTTGCTCTAGCTTCATCATATGTATGTGCCATTAAATTTCTTTTTTCTAGCGCATCTATCCAGGCATGTCCATCAGTAATAAACTGTGTTTGGAAAGCAATCTGTATTGTTTCTCTTGGGCTTTTCACACTAAAACCTTCTTCTTCCAAATAATCCTTCAGAGTTTTCCAAGCTAATTCAAAAGTATATTCAAAGCACTGTATTAATCCCTGGACTTCAAGTTTATTTAATTCCACTTTTTCAATAAATTCTGTTAACTGCATTGTTGCCTTTTTAAAATTACTAAATCGCTGCTTCCACCTAATTTCACGGTTCATAAATCACACCGCCTTTCCCCATAGTATTATACCGTAGCTATCTCAATTAACCCCATCTCAATATATCCATCAAAATCCTTACCACTCACAATATTCTTCCATATTATACCTTTATTATATGTGAGAAAATTCAAATATACAAGTAGGGGGCGGTTTCCATTCCGCCCCACAAACTTACAGTTTAATCTTGTTTAATACATATCTAGTCCCTGGACCTTTCCCAATCAAGATAAGGTTGAGGTGAGATAAGACTAAGATTTCGCTACGCTAGATAAAGTACCGAAAAATAACATGCAACTATTGTGTCAGACGAACATCTCAATTTTTCCTGTGTCATCCTGAGGAGGTACCACAGAAGGATCTGAGATTCTTCTGTAAGTAAGATCCTTCGCTATCGCTCAGGAGGGTATCAAAATCATGTATTCCGATTTTGTTTACATCGCTTAGTTTTTTCACC
>JUEF01000136.1 GCA_000802045.1 Peptococcaceae bacterium BICA1-8 | reverse complement strand
AGATCCTTCGTTCGTTCCTCCCTCAGGATGACACAACAACAACAGGAACTTTCATAGCAATTTTTCACGCGCTATCGCACCACGATAAACGAATACAAGTTTTTCGGCGACACGGCGACACGATGGCACGTCAAGAAAGCTAGACATTCATGGTGACACGTCTTTTCCTAGTCACTAATAACTAGTCACTTGACTCGCTCACTCGCCCACTTCAGCTACGCTGAATTGTTTTCCAAATTTCCTCATTATCCATATGCTTTATATTACGGTAGCTGTTGCCCTCCAACTGGGTATCAAATTGGCACACTATTTGGAAGGAGCAGTGCTGACAAGCTTTAAAGCCCTGCAGTTGGTAGGGGGAGATGCTGACATTACCTTCTAAAATCCCCTCGCCGCATTTCGTTAGGGTATCTCGGATATGCTTTCGCAAATATTCCAGTTGTTCTAAGCTGGCTACTTTGGAGGCCTTATGAAAGCCCCCCTCTTTATTTATCCCTGCCGGGATGATTGGAGACCAGCCTCCTTTTGTTTCACTATCCAATAAATTAAAGACTTCAACATCCGCTAAAACTAAGCCCTGCATTTTTAATTCCTTCAAAATATTAGCCTCGATATCTTCATCGCTTAAGGGTCCGGAGCTGGTTATCATGGGGTCTTTTAAGAAAAAGTACAAAACCCCTGCCGGCATTACCTCCTGAGAATTTACCAGCTGCTCGGCATAGGTCAGAACTATATCCAGATAGGCTAAAAGCTGCAGCTTAAAGCCGTAATATACCTCTAAAAGATCAAGACCTGCGTTACCAGATTTATAATCTATTACCCTCAAAACATATTTGTCTTCCCTTAAAGCTGCATCCACTCGGTCAATCCGACCTACCAATTCCATTTCTGTGTTATCCCCTAAGGTGAGCTTCAATGCAGGCAGCTGACCCTGGGGACCAAAGGCAATTTCTAAACCTACCGGACGAAATTTTCCCCGCCGGGCATGCTCCATCAAGACCAAAGCAGCCCGCTGGACGGTTTTCTTAAACTTTTTAGTCAAATAGCGATAGCGAGCTGAGCTTAATAATATTTCACTCTGGATTTGGGGAATAAGGTTCTCCACTATTTCATTACTAAGGGTTAAAATCTGCCCCTTATCTACCTCTGCCCAATCCAAATTCTTTTCTTCTAGCCTCCGGGCAAACTGCTCCAGAGCAGCATGGAAAAACTGCCCTAAATCCGGCTGGGTAAGCTTAAATACCCGCCGTTCCTTTAAGGCCAGTCCATAGTTGCTAAAATGGGAGAAAGGACAAGCTTGAAATTTTTCCAAGCGGGAAACACTGACCCTAAAGGGATTGGCAAAGAGTTTACGGGCCAATTTCCCATCAATAGGTGCAGGCTGGTTGGTATGAAAAAGACCGTCCACCACCCTTAATAAATCCTTTTTCTCCCCTGCATTAGTAAGAAGCCAATGATAAACATCCCACCAGATAGGGTCTACCGCCTGACCTTCCTTGGCCTGCCTCAATCTAGCACCTAAGTAAGCTAAGGCTTTTTGAGGATGGCTAATAAAGTCTAAATCTCCAGGACCATCCCCGGGTGGCTCTATCCCAACATGAACTTCTCCGATTGCAGGAAAAAGCTCCTTAATCCGTTTAATTACAAGGGAGGGTCGTAAAGCCCTGCCTTCACTGTCAGCCAAAGGGTAACTCAAGGTTAAGCATTTACTTGCCCTAGTTAAAGCTATATAGATCAAAAACTCCTCATCAGATATTTTTCCTTTGCTGCCAGGGGCAAGCTCCAGTCCTATATCCTTTAAAAAATCTCGTTCCCAATCATTAAACAAGCCTTCACTTATTGGTTTTTTGGGTATCACTCCATCACTTACCCCTAAAACAAAGGCTCCTTTGATATTTGGATTGCGGGAACGCTCTAAAGACCCTATTACAATATGATCCAAGCCCGGTGGGATCAATCCTAAACGCAAACTTTCTAAGCCTGCATTAATTATCTTGATAAAAATTTCCAGCTCTATCTGTTCTTCACCCATTGTTTCTACAAGCTGATCTAGGATATCTATCACTCCATCCCAGATTTGGCTGTGTTCCCGGGCTGTTTCCAGTCGACCTTCTTGATTTGCTTCTTCTGCCCATGCTTCTAATTTCTGCGGTACATTCAGGTCATTTATAAGTTCAAAAACAGCCCGAGCAATATCAAGAACCTGGGCCCCTTCCTTAATTTTTTCCGTAAAAGGAAAGAGCTCCTGGATGGCTAGACGCCGAATTCTATTAATATTGGCTTCATCCTTTTTTCTATACTGCCAGTCTTTTTCATCATACCAGCGCTTACCTCTGATACCATGAGCCAAGACATAGTTTTCTAAAATATCCACTTCCCCTCGACTTATCCCTGCAAGGTCAGTTTTTAGGAACCGGAAAACTGCTTGATAAGACCAATCCTCAGCTACAATTTCTAGGGCAGAACGAATTAACTCCACTAAAGGATTATGGAGAACAGTACGCTTTCTATCCATAAAAAAAGGAATACCATAATCATAAAAAACAGTTTCAATCAGTAGGTCGTAATTAGCAAAATCCCTAAGTATCACAGCAATATCCTTATATCTGTAGCCTTCTTCCCGGCAAAGCCTTCTGATTTCCCGGGCAATTGCCTCAACTTCTGCCCTGTGGTTTTGTCCGCTGATAATTTTAATATCTGAAACCCATTGGGAATAGGGCTTATGGCTAATGTCAAAGTAGGACTTCTCTAGAAAGCTTAAAGCCGCCGAGCCTCGAAAACGGGGAAGATGTTTTCCATCTAAGATAAGAGGCTTTTCAAGAGGAGTCCCGGAATGTAGAGCAATTTCCGTAATTTTGTGATAGGTAGAACGGGGGAGAGCAAAAAACTCACCTTTGTCATCAAGTGTTAAAGTAATATTTACCCTTCGGGCAGAACCAAATAAAGCTGCCATTACTTCTAGCTCCTGAGGGGTAAAGCCAGTAAAACCATCAATCCAGATTTCTGACCCGGCAATAAAAGAGGCAGAGGGTAGCTTTTGGGCTAAGAGGGTTAGATAATCATCAGGATCAATAAAACGCCCCACTAAATATTCCTCGAGGTCTTTATAGATAAGGTTAAGATCTGTTAATTTTGAAACTAGCAGGGAATCCTCAGCGGTTTTTTCTACCAGCACCTTAGCTATATCCTCCACAGTAATCCTATACAGCTTAAATTCTGAGATCGCACCAGCTAGGCTTTCTACAAAACCGGGCTGTCTGCTGGCACGGGAAAATACCTGCAGCTCTTCTTTCCGATTCTCAATAAACTGGCGGATAACCATGTTTTTCCCTAAGTCACCTATATGTACCCGGCCCCCGCCCCCTACCTCCTGAAGAACCCGCCAGGCTAAGCGACGAAAGCTTAAAACCTGAGCATCAATTATCCCACCTAAAGAGGGAGTTGTGCACAACTCCAGTTCATTCTGAAAGGTAGCCTGCTCCGGAACTAGTAAGATTAAATTTTTATCTGCTAGTGGTACCTGTAATTCTGTACGGATGGCATCCAAGCAAAAGGTAGTCTTACCACTACCTGCTCTACCTAATATAAAACGAAGAGACATTTGGTTCACCTCCGGAAAAACTCGTACTTTTGGGTTGACTCTGTATGTCAGTGGGCGAGTGAGCGCGTGGGCGCGTTTCGAAAAATTATCAATTATTCGTATGGGCGGATCCATGTGTCGGCCCGTTTTTGGTTTATAAAGTAACAAAAATCCATAGACCATAGACCAATGTCTTTATTCTCTCCTAGCCACTAGCCACTAGTAACTAGTAACTAGCCACTTTTATTCTAGTATATATTTCTCCTTGAAGAACGTATGTTCCTGCAAATAATTAATCTATCTTGGTAAAGTTTAATAGCATTATAAAGGCTACCCTTTTTCTGGTAGCCATCTACTAAGTTCCTAATAATATAATGGAGTTATAAATTTTTCAAGGGGTTTTTAGAATCTTATCATGCTCTCCGATATTTCTAAGTAAAATACCATCTTCAGTGTATTTCCAGGTCATACGAATGTCCATGGTAATACTTGCCTCAAAGATACCAGCTTGTCCTTGGATCTTCTTAGTGCGTAGCGAAGGATGCCTGGGGTTTTCCATCAAAAGCTCAAGTTTCTTTTTCAAAGCACGCTTTGCTTCGATTGGAAGTTGTTTGATTTTATCTAAAAAAAGCTCGGAATAGAAAATATTCATATTTCATCCAGCCCTAAGTCTTTAAATAACTCCTCTTTGTTTTTTGCCGATTTCACCTGTCCCTCTCGAATTTGTTGCTCCACCTTCTGCTCATCAGCTTGCCATTCTTTAGAGTAAAACCAGACCTGATTCCGAGGAATAATTGCAACAGGAGTAATAATCAAGCAGCCGTCCCTTTCTTCTACTTCCAATTTATCTCCAGGCTTAAGGTTGAGTTTCTTCACCAGCTCACTTGGGATAGTAACTTGGGATTTTTGTTTTAATTCCACCAGCACTATTATCATCCCCTTAATATAATAAAGTTTAACTTTCCAACTTTATTATATTCTAACCCAAGTATAATTTCCATCTTTTTTATAAATATTAAAATATATCCCGGTATCTGTTAAGATAGCTTATTATTTTATATACCATTTTTCCTATAAATAATACACTATAAGTAGCATCAAAAAATGGCTATAATCTGGTGTGTGATGACGGTTATATTTGCCGCCCACTAGTAGACTATTCATATCGCGGGGGATAAAAGTGGATTATGAAACTCAAGTGAAAAAAGAATTGGATCAATGGGAGAAGAAGATACTCAAAGATATTGGAGTAATCGAAGGATTCTCCAAGGATATGCAGAAAAAAATTGATGCATATATTCCCCAAAGGATTCACACAAGCATTAGTAAAACAATGGAAGTTGCCATCAAGTCTATTTTAGGTGGCATAAATTTAATACCTGTAAGTAAAAATATGCTGGTTAAAGCCCGCTTAAAAAGCTTACCTCAACTAGACAGAGAAATAGATGGAATCATTAGCCGCTATAAAAAGCTAGCGGCTGCCACCGGTGCAGGTACAGGATTAGGTGGAATTCTCAGCCTGGCGGTGGAGTATCCCGCATTAATATCTCTAGAACTAAAAATGCTCCAGGAAATTGCTCGTGCCTTTGGCTACGATATCCGGGAGCAAAACGAACGTATTTATCTTTTGAAAATATTTATCCTAGCCTTTTCTGCAGACTGCTGTAGGAAGAAAACTTATCTCGAAATACTTAAGTTCAAAAAAACCATGAATTCCGCTAAGGCTTCAGAAATAAACTGGCAGGAGCTTTATCATGAATATAAAGAAAAAGTAGAGTTTAAAAAAATGCTGCAAATAATTCCAGGCTTTGGAGCCATCATCGGAGCATGGGCTAACTACGGTTTAATCGATGGTTTAGGAGAAACAGCCCGCAATTGTTACCGTTTAAGGAAATTATCTTCTTGGTGACTGGTGACTGGTGGCTAGTGGCTAGTGGCTAGTGGCTAGTGGCTAGTGGCTAGTGGCTAGTTAATTGTCTATCGTCTATGGACTATGGTCTATTATAACCACAAACGGGCGGACACATGTATCCGCTCCTACGAATAATTGGTTTGTTTTAAACGAGCCCACGTAACAACGATCTCTTATTCCCTTTGGTCAACTGGCAAATTGGGCTGGGAGGCTGCTTCTGTTGCCAACTGGTCACAGCGCTCATTTTCTGGGTGCCCGCTGTGGCCCCTCACCCATTGAAAATTAACCTTATGGATTTCCATTGCTTTTAGGAGCCTTTGCCACAGGTCGATATTTTTAGCCATAATTCTCTTCTTAGGATCCCTCATCCAGCCATTTCTCTGCCAGCGGTCAATCCATTTTTCTTCAATTGCCTTAACCAGGTACTGGGAATCAGAATAAATTGTTACATCGCAAGGAGTTTTCAAAGCTTCAACACCAATAACAGCCGCCAGTATTTCCATGCGATTATTAGTAGTACTAGCATATCCTCCTAATAGCTCTTTACGGTGGGTTTGATTATCCTTATCAGTATATAACAGGACAACACCATATCCTCCCGGCCCATCGGGGTTCCCTTTACAGGCACCGTCTGTGTAAATGTTTACCTTCTGCATAATGATTCCTCCCGATTTATCAAACAGCTTTATTCTTTTCTAGCTTATTACTGTACATATTATCATCGGCTATTCGAATAAGCTCCTCTAAACCAAAAACATACTGAGAGCTATATTCTGCAAATCCATAGCTAAAATCTAATCTAAGATCTTTGTAATGCATTTCATTCAAGCCTTTTTGTATTCTTTCTATTATTATTTCCGCTTCACTTATCCTGCAATCAGGAAAGGCTACAATAAATTCATCTCCGCCAATTCTAGCGACAATATCTGATGCCCTAACATTGCTTTTTAATAGTTCAGCAAAGAAAACCAATACCGAATCCCCTTCAACGTGCCCGTAAGTATCATTTATTATTTTTAAATTATCAAAATCTATATAGCATAGAGTTAAATACTTGCTATCTGAGTTAATGTCTCTAAGTAGGTTATTCATATTAGACAAGGCTGCTCTTCGGTTTAATAATCCGGTCAGTTCGTCAGATACTGCTTGTTTTTGCAGCACATTTTCTAATTGTTTTCTTTCTTCAATCTCTTTTTCCAGCTGTTCTTTTCTAATCTCCGACAACCGCCGCATTTTAAATTCCTGATAGATCAGCTTTTCTTGAAATCTCCCATAAACAATGGCACCTAAACCAGCCCCGGCTGGATTTATGAAAAAGGAAAGTTCTTTCCAGGTTAGCGTATTAGTTAAGGTAAAATAGACTAAGAGGCTAACTAACGGAAGAGTAATAATTAAGCTTAGATATTTCCTTGCACCACCGGAAAATACAAAAATTAAAAAAATTACCGCAACTAGCCCACCCGTTGCAGTGGCAACTTCATATGCAGGGGAAAAATTTGCACCTTTAAACCTAATAACAGCAAGGGAAACCATCATTAACATCCCACTAGCTAGTGTAAAAACATGAAAAGGAATTATTAAATTTATTCTTTTTGGAAATATTGTATAAGAAAGAATTAGAAAAATACTTGCTGGAACAATAAAGAGTAGTCGGCAGAAAATATAGCTATACATATGATAAGTAAAATATTCGGTTAACATCATGAAAGCGACAATAAAAACACCCCAACTGCAGAAAATCTTGCCCACCTTAAGTGTCTGCAATGAACTTTCTACCAAATATTCATTTTTTAATTCTAATTCCATTTTCACATTAACCGCCGCTCTCAAATATTAGTATTTAAGACTCTATTTTACACTTATCATTAAAAATCCTTCTATATATATTCAACAATCTTAGAATATTGTTGAATCTGGTCACGAATGTCAAGAGATTACACAAAAAAACAGGGGGGGACCCCTGTTTCTTACGGTCTTAATATTACTTTAATGGCGGTATCATCCTTATCTACCAACTCAAAAGCCTCTTTTAGCTGATCTAGCTTAAAGTCATTGGTTATCAGTGATCTAATATCTACTAGACCCTGAACTACCGGTCTTAAAGAATCAAAAGCCCAAACATAGCGCTCATATTTAGTATGATGGACTAGACAGGTATTAACAAATTCTATACCATCATCATGCCAGCGACTGATGTTGAGGTTAACAGGCGTAGTCATCCAGCTGTACCAGACGAATTTACCGTTATGTTTAACCATTTCTGTAGCCTGATTGATTGACTGCTCACTACCTGCAGCCTCTACCACAACATCGGCACCCTTACCCTTAGTTAATTCTTTTACTACTTCAATGGGATCTTCTTTCATAGCATTTATTACTAAATCTGCACCTAGTTTTTTAGCTAAAGCAAGTTTCCCTTCTAATACATCAACAACTACCACATTAAGGGCACCTTTCTTTTTTGCAACCTGGGCAATAACCTGTCCGGCAAAGCCACCACCCATAACAACTACTGTATCACCTAACTGCACACCGGAATTCAAACCGGAGTACATAGCACAGCCAATAGGTTCACCCAGACTTGCAATATCCATATCTAGACCCTCAGGAACAGGCTGTACTTCCCAAACATTGGCTTTAAAATACTCCCCGAAATTATTATTCCAGCCAAAGGCAATTACTTTATCACCAACCTTATATTCCCGTACTTTAGAGCCTATCTCTACAACTGTACCGCCGCTTTCATGTCCTAAATAAAAAGGAAATTTAGGGTCCTGGCGAAATTCAGCAGTTTTAGGCGGCAGATTGCCCCGATAAAAGCTTTTATCAGAACCACAAATGCCCATTAGGTGATTTTTTACAATTACTTCATCTTCCCCACAAACTAGCTCTTTTTCAACAAGTTCAATATTATATGCACCTTGCAGTAGTGCAGCCCTCGTTTTAATTACCATTTTATCTCCTCCTTTATTTGTCAAAAACATAGTATCTTTTACTAGGTCGTCCAACAGCACCATACGCTAACTCTACCTTGACTTTACCTTGTTCAACTAAGTACTCTAAATAACGCCAGACGGTAATTTTAGACATTGCTAGCTCTCCTGAAACTTGTTCACAGGAAAGAGGTATATCTTGTTTCAATAGAAAGACCATAATCTGATCAAGAGTTAAAGCATGGACACCTTTAGGTAAGTCACTTTTGATTATTGGCATCTCACTCTTTGCTTGAAGGTTTAACTTATCCAAGTCACTTTGTTGAATATCTTTATGCTTATCTAAAAGTAGCCTGAGCTTTAGGTAGTTTTTCAAGGATTTCTCTAGACGTTCCAAATCAAAGGGCTTAATAATATAATCTATTGCACCATAACGCATACTTTGAGATATGGTTTTACTATCTTTAGCTGCCGTCACCAAAATAACATCTGTGGGTATATTCATATGTCTAATTTTCTGTAAAAGGTTTAATCCATTCCCAGCTGAAAGATAGATATCCAGTAAAATCAAATCTGGTACACTTTCTTCGATTTTTTTTAGAGCCTCATTTTCCGTAGATGCAATATCAACTACTTGAAAATTTTCTACCTTTTCTGTTAACTTTTTATTTATACTAGCTACCATAGGATCATCTTCAACAATTAGGATTCTTACTGGTTTCAATTTTAGCCCCCCTGTAATTTGAACTCGTGAATCCTTTTAATTAGAATATCAAATAAATCAATGTCATATCAATGTTTTTTGAATATTTATAAAAAATAAAAAACAAAGAAATCTATGAAATAAATAATAAACTAGAGGAGAGGAGACACACCTGCTAGAACATAGTTATTTAATTAAGACAGGAATGTCCCCAATTAATGAAAGGGGACACACCGACTTTAGGAAGCAGGAAACAGGGCCAGGAGGCAGGATTTACATATCTTACTTCTTGCTTCATGCTTCTTGCCTCCTGCATCTTGAAAGGGAGGAAAATTGATGGATGGATTTATTAATAAACGTATTTTAAAAATTGATCTAACTACAAGAAAAATAACTATTGAAGAAAAAGATGAAAGCTTTTATCGAAAATACCTGGGTGGTAAAGGAATCGCCCTTTATTATCTTTTAAAAGAAATAGAACCAGGCACTGACCCTCTTAGCCCGCAGAACGTTTTGGTAGTAGCCACTAGTGTTTTGACTGGCACTCCTGTTGGAACTGTTTGTCGGTATACTGTTGCAGCTAAATCACCCTTGACAGGAGCCTATGGTGAATCAGAAGCAGGAGGTTTTTTTGGCCCTGAGATGAAATTAGCAGGTTTTGATGCAATTGTAATAAAGGGGAAATCGGATAAACCAGTATATCTAGCAATAATTAACGGAAAGGCAGAAATTCGTGAAGCAAACCATATCTGGGGGAAAGTAACCGGAGAAACCCAGGATATTATCAGACAAGAACTTGAAATAAAGAATGCCAGAGTCTTAACAATTGGACCAGGTGCTGAAAACCTTGTTCGTTATGCCTGTCTCCTTAATGATTTAGGCCATGCTAACGGCAGAACAGGAATGGGAGCTGTAATGGGCTCCAAAAATTTAAAAGCCATTGTTGTTAAGGGTAATGACCAAATTGCTTTCGCCCAGAAAGAAAAAGTACAAGAAATAGCCCGGTTTATGGCAGCAGAGGCTAAAACAAATCCACTCAGCAAATCTCTTAACGAGCTTGGCACAGCGGGAAGTATTCCTGGTAAAAATAAATCCGGCATGCTTCCAACTAATAACTTTAGAGAGGGTGCTTTTCAAGACTTCGAAAAAATATCGGGCTTAACTATGATGAATGAAATTGGTAAAGGTAATAAAGGCTGTTGGGCCTGCCCTATCCGCTGTAAGATGGTTGTAGAGGTAGACACCCCGAAAATCCAGGTTGACTCCCGTTATGGTGGCCCTGAATATGAGACCCTGGCTTCCTTTGGCTCACTGTTAATGAATGGTGACTTAATAAGTATTGCGAAGGCCAATGAGCTCTGCAATAAGTATAGCCTTGATACTATTTCAACCGGTGTTACTATTGCTTTTGCCATAGAATGTTATCAAAAAGGCTTCTTAACATCGGCTGAAACTAATGGCTTGGAATTAAACTATGGTGATGCTTCTCTTATTCTCAAATTAATTGAGATGATTGCTCATCGACAGGGTTTGGGCAACCTCCTAGCTGAAGGCGTAAAAAGAATATCAGAGAAGCTAGGGCCTGAAACAAAAGAGTTCGCCATGGAGGTAAAAGGCCAGGAAGCACCAATGCATGATGTACGAGGCAGAGTATCTTTAGCTTATGCCTACGCAATTTCCCCTATAGGGGCTGACCACTTGGTCTCAGTACATGAAACCCTTGTGGAAAACAAAGATGGGATACCTTTTAAAAATATCGCCTGTTTAGGAATTTTGGAGCCTTTAGAAAATATGGATTATGGTCCAAAAAAAGTCCGCCAATTTTATTATCTCATGAATGTTTTTAGCTTAATAAATACCCTCTGCATTTGTAATTTTGGGGTAGCTCCCCGCGGTATAATGCCCTTAGAAAAATTAGTAGAGCTGGTTCAAGCTGTAACTGGTTGGCAAACCAGCCTTTGGGAGCTCTTAAAAACAGGGGAAAGAACTGTTAACATGGCACGGGCCTTTAATGCCCGGGAAGGCTTCAATCGGGAGCAGGATAATCTGCCCGCTAGATTCTTTCAGAACATGGAAAATGGCAGATTAGAGTGGCTTAGGCTAGATGAGGAAAAATTTAGACAGGATATGGATTTATTATATGAGATGCTAGGCTGGGATGTTAGTACAGGCAACCCCAGGCCGGCTAAGCTCTATGAACTGGGCTTAGATTGGATTGTTGAAGAGGGCTTATAAATGATCACAATTAAATTTGCTTCAGATATGTATGTCTATGCTCCTGATAAAAAAGCTACAATTGTATTACCTTTTGATCATCCCCAACCCTTAAGGTTTATTTTAGGATCAGTTGGCTTGACGGGTGCAGAGATTGGCTTTGTTCTTCTTAATAATCAGATGATAAACCTTAGCAAGGACTTCGATATCTTAATCCAGGATAATGATCTCATTGAGCTTTACCCCTTTATCGGAGGGGGATAACTTCCTGGCAAGCCAGGAAGTTAAGGTTTCGCTCTCTACGTTCGCTAGATTAAGGTTTCGCTTCGCTAGGTTAAGGTTGAGATGAAATACTTAATATATTACTTAATATATTACTCAATCTTAACCTTAACCTTAATGTAGCCTTAGCCTAATAAACTAGCCGGGGGACCCCCCGGCTAGTTTATTTTATATACCCTAATTTTCTTAAAATCTTTTCATATACTTGAGTTTCTTCCTGTAAAGCTTTTTTGAACTCCTCTGTTCCTAAAAACTCAGAACGCAGATTCCAAAACCTCAATCGCTCAGTTTCTTTGTACCCTGGGTCTTCATAAGCTTCCCTGAAAGCATCTTCTAAAGTTCCCACTATCTCTGTTGGTGTATCAGCTTTTATCATCAAGCCACGCCAGATGCCGATGGTGACATCCCAGCCCTTTTCTACAGTTATAGGCAGCTTAGGAAACTGCTCAATTTTTTTATCACTAAAAGCAACTAACGGCACAATTGTATCTTCATTAATATATTGTATAGTTGGTCCAAATTCTTCAATTATTAGATCAATCTCACCCTCAAGTAATGCTTTATGCATATCCTCAGCTTTCTCAAAGGGGAAATAAGAAAATTCAATACCAACCTCTTCTTCAAATAAAGCAATAGCAACCTCATCAAAGCCTGGCTGAAAATCCAAGTAACCACTTCCTCCAATTTTGAGCTCTCCTGGGTTTTCAAGGGCAAATTGGACCAGTTCATCAATGGTTTTAAATGGACTATCTTTACTAACCTGAATTGCATGTGTATCGTGCTGAATCCTAGCCAAAGGAATATAGTCCTCTAAGCTGCGTTGATTTATACCCATTAAAGAATTTATGGTATAGGTTGTAGTTAACGCCCAGATATTATGACCATCAGCAGGCTGCTGGAGCAAATATTCACCAGCTAATGTTTCACCAGCACCAGGCATATTCTTTACATCTACCGGAATATCAAATTTATCAGCAACAGGTTTACTGATGGCACGGGCAAAAATATCTGTGCCACCTCCTTGGCCCCAGCCTACGATAACATTAATAGGACCTTGGGGGAAGTGCTCATCTTTATTTGCCTTGCTATTGGGGTTTTCTGTAATACATCCGTTCAAAAGGGAAACCATACCTATAATAACAACTGCAAGGAAAAATTTTCTTATATAATATCGCAAATTTATGCCCCCCTAGTTCACTCTGCTGAACATAACCGTTTTCTATTATACCATTTTAATTCTAATAATAAAGAGCATCTCCTACTTTATTAGTATTAATTTATATATTGTTTCATTTATTTCACAATCTTTGCATTGTTTAACTTGCGAAACTTAGGTATCTTTATAATATACCTTTAATGGGAGTTGAATCTTTTGGCTTGGAAATCAATGCCTTTTAGAACCAAAGCTTTTTTAGCTATTGCCTTTAGCGGACTAATTACCTTACTTGTTGCCCTTTCAATATTTCTTTTTTCATTGCAAAATAATATTGAAGAGGAAATAGAAGTACAAGCATTAAATATTGCTGCCTTAACAGCTGCCCGAATAGATGCCCGGCATTCCTATGCAGCCCCTGACCCGGTTAAAGAGCTCAAAAGTATTGCCGACCAAGTTACCCGTATAACCAACAGCGCTTTTGTAGTTTTTATGGATATGCACGGTTATCGCTATACCCACCCTGATTCTAGTCTTATTGGAGAAAAAGTTGTTGGGGGTGATGAAATTAGGGCCCTCAAGGGAGAGACTTACAGTTCAAAGGCTCTTGGTCCTTCAGGCCCCTCAATACGTGCCTTTGCCCCCATATATAATTTTGATGAACAGCAGGTCGGTGCAGTAGTAGTTGGTTTTTCTCAACCTGAAATTTCCCTATATATGTCCAAAATATATCAAATTTTCTATAAGGTAATTCCCATTAGTATAGCCCTAGTGATATTATTATCTTTTATCTTATCAAGCCATATAAAAAAGTTACTATTTGGTATGGAGCCTAATGAAATTGCTACCCTTTTGAAGGAAAGAGAGACTATGCTCCAGTCAGTTAAAGAGGGTATTATAGCTATTGATTTAAATAAAAGAATAACAGTAATTAACCAGGCAGCCAAAAACCTTTTCCCCACTGATACAGAATTCATTGGGAGACACATTGAAGAAGTAATACCAACTAGTAGATTGCCGGAAACTATAAAAACAGGGAAAGTTGAATATGATGATTTGCAGATTTTAAATAATAACCCTATTCTTACTAACCGGATTCCCTTAAAGATAAAAAATGAGGTAGTTGGTGCCATCGCCACCTTCCGCCCTCTGACTGAAGTAAACCGACTTGCCGAAGAATTGACAGGTGTCAAAAAAATTGTAGCTGCCCTGAGAGCAAGAACCCATGAATTCCAAAATAAGTTACACGTCATCTCCGGCTTAATTCAATTAGAGTCCTATGATGAAGCCACAAAATATATCACAAGTATTTCAAATAAAGAACACTCATATATTGCATTCCTTACAGAGCATATTAACAATACAACTATCTCTGCTTTACTGATAGGTAAAGCAAGTGAAGCCGATGAAAAGCAAATAACATTCGATATAGATGATAACAGCAGTCTTTTTTATCTTCCCGAAATTTTCGACGAAAATGCATTAGTGGTAATTCTAGGAAACCTTATAGATAATGCCTTTGAGGCTGTAGAGGGACTTGAGCCAGAGCACAAGAAGGTAGAAGTCAGTATTCAACAAGATGAGAAAAATATTTTAATCCAAGTAAAAGACTGGGGAATAGGTATACCTGCAGAAATCCGGGACCAAATCTTTAAGGATGGGTTTTCTACAAAAGGTACACCAGGACGGGGCCTGGGCTTAATGAATATAAAAAAACGAGTCCAAACCTATGAAGGTACAATTGAGTTAATTTCAAATCAAAATGGTTCAACTTTCACAGTTCATCTTCCAAGCAAAATATCGTGCAATCTATATGAGAAAACCTACAAGTGGTAACATAATTTCATAATTAATATAAAATACATCAACTTAATTACAGCGAGGTGAGAAGCATGAGCACAGTTTTAGTACTTATTTTAGGATTGGCCGCCGGTATTTTCAGTGCATTGCTGGGAGTTGGAGGTGGAGTAATACTAGTACCAGGCATGGTCTTTCTTTTGGGGATGGAGTTGCATAAGGCTATTGGGACATCATTAGCTATTATTATTCCTACCGCCGTAATGGGAGTCTACCGCCACAATCTCCACGGTAATATAGAATGGACAAACGTTCTCATGATTGTCATAGGTTCTGTCGTTGGAGCCTATATAGGAGCCTGGGGATCAAACTACTTACCTGCAGATACCCTGAGAAAAATTTTCGTAGTCTTTATGTTACTAACCGCTTTCAAAATGTGGAAAGGCTAAAAAATCTATAAATAAAACTTATAATGTGTAGAATTTGGATAGACTATGAATAAATACCATTTATAGGGGGATTTTACTTGAACAGGTTCGAAAGATCCAAAATGGCAGGAGCAGTATCTGTACTGGTTGATATCGAACAGGACCCCACTCGCAGGAAACAACTGATAAATTTAATGAGTTCATTGCAGTCAAATGTCATGCTAAGTTTAGAAGAAAGTGCCCTAATAAATGAAATCGATATTTTTACACCCTTTTAGTAAAAAACCTGCCTCTTATGCAGGTTTTTTACTAAAAATGGCCTCCATAAGGAGGCCATTTAATTATGTTTATTTATTTTCGAATTCAGGACAGCAGCTATGGGAACAGGACGTTGCATTTTGATTTGCCATGCAGAAATTTTTTCTTTGTAGGTAGTATTTACATGAGCAGCAGGTACATTGTTTCATTTTAACCCCCCTTTTCATGTTTTGTTTTCTTAATTTTATTATATTAACAACCTTTTTAAATGTAAAATTATAGAATTTTATAAGATAAATTGTTTTGCCACTAATATTTTAAATAAGTCCCATTTTTATATTTTTTATACTGAGTTAGCCTATCTTAAATATAAATTGTAATAATATTGTTAATGTTCTTAAATCCTTAATGCCATCTATTTTCAGGATTTACTTTTAATAATACTAGTTTTGGTATATTATTCTTTTTAGAACTACTTAAAGTTTGGAGGTAGCTAGAAATGAGTATAGTATGGTTTGCACAACTTAAAGAAGGATACGAGGAAGCTCAAGTCAGTCAAAAGGTTGTTGACTTATATGATGCCGCTGACTTCCAGAGGATTTTTGGACCAAACGAGTATACAGCCATCAAAATCCATTTTGGAGAAAAAAATAATACTGGTCATATTAAACCAAGTTGGCTCAAGCCTTTTTTAGCTAAAATTAAGGGTCAGGGAACTCAACCATTCTTAACTGATACCAATACCTTATACCGCGGACATCGTTTTAACTCAATAGACCATCTCTTGCAAGCCCATGAACATGGCTTTAGCATTAGTAACCTAGGAGTGCCCGTAATTATTGCTGATGGCCTATTATCAAAGAACTTTTCTGAAATTGAAATTAAAGGAAAATATTTCTCTTCCGTAAAAATCGCCAATGATATTTTACACGCCCACTCTTTGGTGGTCTTAAGTCACATGACTGGGCATGTTCTATCAGGTTTAGGTGCAACTATTAAAAATTTAGCCATGGGCTGTGCGCCCCGCAGCGGTAAGCAGGTCCAACACGCTGATGTTAAACCAGAGGTTATTTCGGAAAAATGTAAGGCCTGCGGTCTTTGTATACAGTGGTGCCCGGTAGACGCTATTGAAATCTATGATGGTGTTGCTAGAATAAATTCAGAAATATGCTATGGTTGTGCCGAATGTATTGCTACCTGCCGCTATCAAGCCATAAGCCACTCCTTTAGTAATGCTAGCATCCCCCTGCAGGAAAAAATGGCTGAATACGCCCTAGGAGCTGTTAAGGACAAGAAAGGCAAAGTATGTTATTTTAATTTTCTAACCCATATCTCCAAAGAATGTGACTGTATGGGTAAAGCACAGGATAAAATCATCCCGGATATTGGTATCCTAGCTTCCTATGACCCAGTAGCTTTAGACCAAGCTTCTATTGATTTATTAAACGAAAAGGCTGGCAAAGATCTCTTAGGTCATCTATGGCCGGAAAATGATTATAATGTGCAAATCAGCCACGCCGAAAAAATAGGTTTAGGCTCAAGGGAATATGAGTTGTCTTATGTAGAATAAAAATGCGATAGGAGATTCTCCTATCGCATTTTTTTTACTTAACAGTTTTTAGATTTTGTTTAAGCTCAATTATTTTGTTATCGCTTTGGGCTACCTTCATTGTCAAATTATTTATATCAAACTGTGCCTTATCAATTTTTTCATCTATTTGATCAAGTTTTTTATCTATTGTTTCAAGTTTGTCATTTACTATTTCTCTATGATCGAATAAAGCCCCTATTTTTTCTGATAGCTTATTTTCTAGTTTTACAATATGCTTGCCGTTCATTTCAACTTCATTTTGTAATTTATCAAACTTCTGATCTATTGAACCAAACCTTTGGTCTATCGAACCAAACTCTTGATCTATGGAATCAAACCTTTGGTCTATTAAATCAAACTTTTGGTCTATTGAATCAAACTTTTGGCCTATAGAACCAAACCTTTCATTAGTTTCTTTTTTGAAGGAAACTAATTCAACATAAACCTTTTCTATCAAATCATAAATCTTATTGTCCAAAGGTACCCCCCCTTGCAACACATTATTATATAATACAGCATTCGATAATATTTTGAAATATCCTTTAATAATTCCAAAACCTAAGAAATGAAATATTGAAGGGTGTTTAAAACAGCCTTCCCTTTAATAGCCGAGGGATTCGCCAACTAATACAACCTCCAGATCTGTTTCCGTAGGCTTTCTCTTAATTACCGAATAAATCTTACATATACGGGTTGCTCCTTTACAATCCATACAATAACCTGTGGCTACACAGGGATTTGGTCTATTTAAGCGCTTATTGTTTTGTGGTGCAGCTACTGTTTCTATCCTGTTGAAGGCAGAATCTACATCCTTACAAATCTTATTAACTCCAGCCACAACAATAACTTTTTTTGGTCCAAAGGTCATTGCCCCTATTCGGTTACCTGATGCATCAATATTTACTAAATATCCGTCTAGGGTTATACCATTAGCACTACATAAAAATACATCACTTAATAACTGCTGCCTTCTTATTTCTAGTTTTTCCTCTGGGGTCAAATGTGCAACATTATGATTTAAAACAACGGCCCCTTTTTTAGCTGCTTTTGCTGGTAATGACAGTTCTTCTAAAGTAACTGAACCCCCTATCCCAACCTTCATGCCATCATTAATAAATTCTAAAACATATTGGGCTGCAACATTTTTATCTGAAAAATATACGGCTTTAAACCCATTTTTTTCCAGAGCGTTAACTGCTTTCTCACCTAAAGTTTCTGCATGCCAATTTTTAATATCCATCTTTGTTCCTCCTTCATATTTTTAGCTTATAATTATTTCTGTTGTTTTTAGAAAAAATCCTTCTTAAGAAAGTAAATATATATTTGTTATTGCGAACATATGTTCTTGCAAATAATAGAAATTAGTATTAAAATCATACTAAACACATTATGTTTTAGGGTGATTTTATGGAGATTACTGAAAAATTAAAGATCCTAGGTAACGCAGCTAAGTATGATATCTGTGCCTCCACTGCAACTAATAAAAAGCATGATATTTCCGGGGGTATTGGGGAGGTATTCCAGCATACTATTTGCCATAGCTTTACTCCGGATGGTCGCTGTGTCAACCTTTTAAAGGTATTAATGAGCAACGAATGTCAGGGGGACTGTTTCTATTGCCCCAGCCGCAGTACAATGGACATTCCTCGAACATCCTTTACCCCAGAAGAATTAAGTAAATTATTTATTGAGTTCTTTAAAAGAAACTTTGTAGAGGGACTTTTTCTATCTTCAGGAATTAAATTCAATACCTCTCAGACAATGGAAGATATGCTTAAAACCTGTGAGATCATACGGTATAGCTATCAATATAACGGTTATATTCATATGAAGATATTGCCTAACTCTCCGTATAGCTATGTGGAAAGAGCCTGCCAGTTGGCAAATAGAGTAAGTATCAATGCCGAGGTTCCTTCCCAGGAACATATGGGCAAAATAAGCAAATTTAAACACTGGGAAAGAGATATCCTGCAAAGAATGGACTGGATTAAGAATTTATCTGATAAAAAGAATAGTAAAAATATTAGTCAAAGCACCCAGTTTATTGTAGGCGCTGCCAGCGAAAACGATAATAGCATTATCCAAGCAATGAACCGACTTTACAAAACATACAGCCTGACCCGAACTTATTTCAGCACCTTTGTACCCATTAAAGACACACCTTTAGAAAATCAACCGGCTGCTGAGAGCACAAGAGAGGGTAAACTCTATCAAGCTGATTTCCTTCTGCGGATTTATAAATTTAAAGCATCGGATTTTGTTTTCAACACCAATGGCAACCTCCCATCTGACATAGATGTGAAATTGGCAATTTCCTTACATAATCTTCAGGATTTTCCCAAGGAAGTTAATAACTGTTCCTATAGTGACCTCATAAAAA
Organism: Peptococcaceae bacterium BICA1-8; assembly: GCA_000802045.1. Classification (GTDB taxonomy): domain Bacteria; phylum Bacillota; class Peptococcia; order Peptococcales; family BICA1-8; genus BICA1-8. The sequence continues at coordinate 2,425 of JUEF01000136.1, read as the reverse complement.
TTCCAGGCATCGGCCCCCTAACAGCACAGAGGATAATGACCTTACGTAAGAATAATATAAAAATCGATTCTCTCGCCCAATTAAAAAAAATCGGGGCTCAAATAAAAAACGCCCAATTTTTTTTGACTATAAACGGTCGCCTCCAGGGCAACATCACATTCCTTCTTTCAAAAATAGAACTAGAAAGAGAGAGAAAGCATTATAAACAGCTTACCTTATTCTAATATCTATAATTTCGGAGGTAATAAAATGCAGCAGATTCTTTATTCTCCCCATGCTTCATCAGTAATTAAAGCAGTTCTTTTGGCACGCTTAACCGATGACTATGAATTGAAAAATAAAGATCATGAGGAAGATTGCCTATTTGACTACCCACAAATTGATGCCGACAGTATCTCTTCTAAAGATATCTACCAAAAATACCGCCAGCAATTTGGGGAAATAATATGGCTTAAGGATACTAACTTTTCCATTTTTAAACAGCAAATAAATATGGTCTTTCGCCATAGTAAGCCTGATAAACACATCTTTATCGAAGGTGTAGTCAAGGAAAGCCTCGACAACAGTCTACAGTTCGTCTTGGCTAAAGCCACTGATCTTAGCCGAAAATTTAATAATTATTACAACAGTGTTGCAAGTGATATTCACGCAAATAAAGGTTTTTGTCGTTTACAGCCGGTTGATTCCGCTTTTTTAATCGGGAAAATCAATACTGAGCACAATACCGGTGACCTCATCCTTAGATATTTTATCCAACGCTTTCCTCAGTACAAAATAGCTCTAATAGATAAAAGAAAAAATCTTGCCTTTGTTTTTGATTTATATCAGCTCTCTATTACCAGTCCCGATAACCTAGAAAAGGCCTCTACAATTATGAGTGAAAACGATATTTATACCCAGTACTGGCATACTTACTTTGAAACTCAATACATTCCGGAAAAGAAAAATACTAAATTGGCCTTAAAGCACTTCCCAAAAAAACGCTGGAATGATATGTTTGAGGCTGACTTCTTAAGAAAGCATTTGGAGTAAAAACTTCAGCTATTAGTCAATCGCCTATGGTCTATATACGTCCTAATCTAACTACTTATTCTTTAAACCGTGTTAATCCGTGTGTCCCGGAGGGACCCGTGGTTAAATAATGGGTTTTTGAGTCTAATCTTCCTAAACTGACTTAAATAACGCCTTTATTTCTTCAGTATTTTTGCCCATGTTCAAGGCGAGCATTAGCAGCAATCGTGCTTTGGGGCTTGACAAATCCTCAGCAAAGATTACACCCAGCTTTTCAAGAGAATGTCCTCCACCTAAATATCCATATTGGGGCATTACCCGTCCTTGGGGACTACGGGAGGCAATAACCACATCAATACCTTGGTCTCGGGCTTTTTTTATGCCTTCATAAAAAGCCAGATTTACATTACCTAGTCCTACTCCTTCTACCACAATTCCTTTAACTTGAGCATTTATTGCGGTGTCAAAAAACTTCCCATCGGCACCAGCATAAAACTTAATAATATCGACAGGCACATCTCTATATTCCTCGATTAGTATAGTTTTGCGATAATTATCTCGATAAAACTTTACCTCATCAGCATAAACAAAGCCTAATAGCCCCCTATCCCCGGAGCTAAAGGCATCAAGTGCTGTCGTATGGACTTTTTCTATATCCCTACCCCTGAAAATTCTATTAGAGAAAACTACGCATACTCCTTTTCCTTCTCCCTCCGTAGAAGCAGCAATCTGTATAGCCATTTCTAGGTTTTGCGGACCATCAGGCCACATATCTCCTGCCTGACGCTGAGCACCTGTTATTACCACAGGCTTAGTGGACTGAATAAGCAAATCCAAAACAAAAGCACTTTCTTCCATTGTTGAAGTACCATGTGTAATTACAAGACCTAAAACTTCATCCTCTTTTAACAACATTTCAATGGTTTTAGCCATTTCGAACATATCTTTAGGAGTAAGATAGGTACTGTTTACCGTGCTGAAGTTCTTTACTTCTACCTCAACCTTGCTAGAAATGTTCTTTAGTAAATGTTCTCCGCCCAGTTTGGCCTTTAAACCTCCAGTCTCTTTATCCTCTAGAGTTGAAATAGTTCCACCAGTTGCTAATAAAATAATTTTATGCATATGCTTTCTCCTTTTCTCCTAATATAATTAGCTATTAGTGCATGAGGCTAGTAAATAGCTAGAAAATACCGCTGCATTAGCAGCGGTATTTTATTACTATTCCTCTTTTTCTTTCTAGCCATTAGTATCAAAAACCATATTCTCATCAACTTTTTACTGAATTTCCGAGTCTGCTTCTTCATCTGTTTTTACGTCATTCCCATCTAGCTCTTCATCTACTTTAATCTCATCTGCATTTTGAAAGAACTTAAGCAATGCATCAAGTTCTTCCGATAACTGAGTCAGAGCATTT
>JUEF01000135.1 GCA_000802045.1 Peptococcaceae bacterium BICA1-8 | reverse complement strand
TTACTAGTCACCAGTAACCAGTCACTAGTAACTTTCATCAGCACTGCAAAGCTGTCATCGCAACAGTATTTACGATGTCCTCAATACTGCATCCCCGTGACAAATCATTTACCGGTTTATTCATTCCCTGTAGTACTGGTCCAACTGCTTCAGCCTTAGCTAAACGCTGAACTAGTTTATAACCAATATTACCGGATTGAAGGTCTGGAAAAATTAATACATTCACTTTGCCGGCAACTTTACTATCTGGCGCCTTAGAACTTCCCACTTTAGGTACTAAAGCAGCATCTGCCTGTAATTCACCATCAACATCTAAATCAGGATATTTCTCTTTAGCAATTTGGGTAGCCCGTACAACTTTATCAACCAGCTCATGCTGAGCACTGCCTTTAGTAGAAAAGGAGAGCATACCTACTTTAGGTTCGAATCCAACTAGGGCTTTAGCTGTTTTAGCAGAAAGATAAGCCATCTCCGCTAACTGTTCAGCAGTAGGATTGGGATTAACAGCACAATCAGCAAAAACCATAACTCCTTTTTCACCAAACTCGCAGTCAGGTACAATCATTATAAAAGCACCAGAAACTGAGGAAATACCCTTTTCAGTTTTAATTATTTGTAAAGCGGGTCTTAAAACATCACCTGTTGTATTTTGAGCACCTGCTACCATACCATCGGCATCATCTTTATTAACCATTAATGCACCATAATATAAAGGGTTCTTTGCTAATTCTTGGGCAGCTTCAAAAGTTAGTCCTTTATTTTTTCTTAGTTCAAATAAATCCTGGGAATACTCCTTATATTTCTCTGATTCTATGGGATTAATAATAGTTACTCCGTCTAAGTTTGTATTTAACTTTTTAGCAACAGCTTCTACCTCATTTTTTTCCCCTAAAAGTATTACCTTGGCAATTTTTTCTTTAGTAATGATACCCGCTGCTTGAACAGTTCTCTCTTCTGTTCCTTCAGGTAATACTATTGTTGTAGTTTTTTTACATGCTTTACCCTTCATAATTTGGATTAAATCCATAACAATCTCCTCCTTTTTTTGGTATAATTTAGATTATCATATATAATTTAAGTGCAATCTAACAAAATCCTACCATAAATATATTTTTTGTCAAAAAAAATCCTTATGTATAGCTGGAGGAAGAATTTTATGCGAGTTACAGGAATAATAGCTGAATATAATCCCTTTCACCTTGGTCATTCTTACCATCTTAAAAAGGCTAAAGAAATAAGTAACGCAGATACTGTTATTGCTATGATGAGCGGTAACTTTTTGCAAAGGGGTGAACCTGCATTAATCGATAAATGGACTCGAACCGAAATGGCACTAAAGGCAGGTGTCGACTTAGTTTTAGAATTACCCTTTGTATTTGCTTCCCGGAGCGCCTCCTGGTTTGCTCAAGGCAGTGTAAAATCTCTTTCTAAAACAGGGATTATTACTCATCTAGCCTTTGGAGCTGAAACAGCTAATCTACCAGCACTAAAAATAATTGCCCAAAAACTCAACAGGGAGGATGATATTTTTTCAGAAACCCTGGATTATTTTTTGAAATCAGGGTATTCCTACCCTAAGGCCAGAACCCTTACGTTAGAACAACATTTTAATGGTACAGAGGTCAGTCTTGATATAGGTGAACTTAATAACCCCAATAATGTTTTAGCTGTGGCATATTTACGGGCACTCGATCAATTAAATTCAGCTATAGAACCAGTTCTAATAAAACGTATTGGCAGCTATCATGCTCAAGAACCGGAAAAAGAGGTAGCAAGTGCCACTGCCATCAGAAAACTTATCCTAAACCATAATGAAGATTGGGGAAAATATGTTCCTGCCTCTACCAAAGATATTTTGTTAAAAGAATTAAGTAGAGGCAGAGGTCCTATAACCCTTAAATCTTTTGAACAGTCAATACTTGCTGTCCTAAGACGTATGAAAATTGAAGAACTAAGTAGAATAGTTGAAGTCACAGAAGGGATAGAAAACCGTCTCTGGGAACTAGCCCAAAAAACAGGTGATATCACATCACTTTTAGAAAGAATAAAAACTAAACGCTACACCTATACGCGAATGCAGCGTCTGTTAATTCATTCCTTACTTAATTTCACCGATGATATAAGTGTAGACGAACCTCAATATTTGAGGGTATTAGGTTTTAGCTCTCAAGGGAAAAAACTACTCAAATTAATGAACAGACACAGTAGCCTGCCAATAATAACGAAGTTTAGCCAAGGATACAAAGATGCTACTGAGACAGGCAGAAAAATATTGGATTTAGAAACTCGAGCTACTGATTTATATAATTTAGCTTTTCCTAATCAAAAAGAACGTCAGGGTCGGATGGATTTTTACAAGTCACCAGTAATTATTGAGTAACCGGTTTGGTTACTCAATAATTACCGTCTATTCGTTTATTCGTCCACTTGTCTATCGTCTATTTTCAATTAACCACCCAGTTGCACAAAAGAAGCTAGTGATTTTTCACTGCCCACCTTTTCACTGTTCCACTTTCCACTTACCTCATAGTTTGCTATCTTTTCTTGGATTTCATCCAATACTTCTGTGCAGGCTTCTCTTCCCATTTCAATAAATTGACTAGCAGCTTCAAAATCCGTCCAATTAAAGTCACTCAACCTTGGTTTAATTATAATATCTGCATGACAGGCATAGTAGTTTCTAATTTGGCGCTCTAAAATTTCAATAGACTGCATAATAACATCATAAATACTGTTTATCTCGACCTTTGCTCTGCTATGGTATTGTAAATCTACTGCAATAACTATATCTGCCCCCAGGTCCTTAGCCAACTTTGCTGGTACCCGATCCACTACAGCCCCATCAACCAATATTCGGTTATCCAAACAGCAGGGTTCCACCACACCCGGTACAGCAATGCTCGCCCGAACAGCATTAGCCACATTCCCCTCGGTAAAGACGACCCTTTCCCCACTCTGCAAGTCAGCCGCAACAATACCAACTGGAATGTTTAATTCATTAAAATTTTTGTTATGTGTCATAAGCCTTATCAATGCATGTGCCTTCCTACCTTTAATCAACCCCCACTTAGGGAGAACCAAATCCATGAAATGGGAATTATCTAGTTCCTTAGCCAGTTTAGCCATTATTTTCGGCTGAGCCCCAGCAGCATAAATTGAACCTATGGCAGCTCCCATACTAGATCCAGAGATAATATGGACTGGAATTTGTGCTTCCTCTAAAATCTGTAATACCCCAATATGGGCTAAACCTTTGGCACCACCAGCTCCTAATGCTAAGCCAACTTTAGGTTCCATCATTTCACTCCTTGTTTATCTGGTAAAATTAACCTATTTACTAAAATTATACACTATTATAATTAAAAAGCTATTATCATATCTAAAATAATATGTACATAAAGATAAACAAATAAAAAGGGTAGGAGGAATGTCATATGCGCAAAAATATTTTCTACAGTTTTTTAACAGTCTTAGCAGTAGCTATGACTATAGCCATGATTCTTTATCCTCAGTCCACTTTTAGAGGAGCTACTTTTGGGTTGACCACCTGGGCTACAGTATTAATTCCAGCTCTTTTACCCTTTTTTATAATTTCCAATATTTTAGTGGAGCTAGGAATAGTAAACTTTTTGGGAATATTATTAGAACCGTTAATGCGACCTTTATTTAAACAACCTGGAGCATCAGGTTTTGTCTTAGCCATGGGATTTACTTCTGGCTTTCCAATGGGTGCTGTTCTTACAAATACATTGTTTGAGAAAAACCTCGTTACTAAAGATGAGGCCAGTCGATTAATAGCTTTCACTAATAACTCCAGTCCCCTATTCCTCCTTGTTGCAATACCTATTGGAATGTTTAACAATCCCAACCTAGGTCTTATACTTTTACTAGCTCATTATATAGCTAACCTCACCTTGGGTATTTTTCTTGGTTTAACCAAAAAAAGTAGCAAAAATCTCGATTCTTACCATCCTGGCAATTTACTAAAAAGGAGCTGGCAAGAGCTTCTTACATTTCAAAAAAATTCAAAAGCTTTTGGAGCACTTTTAGTCAGTTCTGTCAATAAATCTATTCAAAATATACTTATGATAGGAGGCTTTGTAATATTTTTTGCCGTATTAATTGAAATATTGAAAGAAACATGTTTATTTTATATTTTAAGCTTATTTTTTTATAAGATATTGCATTTTACAGGTATTAATCCTGGGTTAAGTGAGGCAGTAACAATAGGTTTTTTCGAAATGACACTGGGGACTCAAAAAGCTTCTCAAATAAACGCTGCCTTAACTCATCAGCTAATGATTGTCAGCCTTATTCTAGGCTGGAGCGGTCTTTCTATTCAAGCTCAGGTAACGAGTATAGCAGCTAGGAATAATATTCCTATTGGTTATTATATTTTCGGTAGATTCTTCCAGGGTATCCTGTCCTTAATATTTACCTTATTGTTTTATTACTCCCTCGGTCATATTTCACCTGTAGGTAACTTTGAGATTTTTCAGAGAGAATATTTTAGTATTTTAGATCTTTACTATATTAATTTTATAGCATGCCTTTCAATATTAATAATTCTCATAATTTTATCCTCTTTTATAAAAATAGCAAAGACTCTAAAGCCTAGGCTTTAGAGTCTTCTTATTCTTTATTTTGTGACTTTTCAGATTGCTTGGTTTGTAATGCATTTTTAATTTGTTGCCGTCCTTCTTTTAATACTTCGGAATGATTTTCTAGGTGGGCTTGAATCTGTGCCATTACCTCATCAGCATAATTAAAAGCTCCTTGTGTTATTTCTTGGGCTTGAGCTTTTGCTTTTTTCAAAATCTCCTGACTCTTTTTCTCAGCTAATTTATAAACTTCTGTTTCATTTGCTAACTCTTGAACTTTATCTTTGCCATTTTCAATTATATTTCTTGCTTCTAATTCAGCATCATCAATTATTCTCTGCCGTTCCTTTTTAATCCACTGAGCTTGTCTAATATCCTCCGGTAAAGTTGCCCGTAATCGATCAATATTCTTGAAAATTACTTCATCCTGGATAATAATCTTATTCGTCAAAGGTATCCTAGGACTTTCTTCTAATTCAGCTTCTAATTCATCTAATACTCTATAAACTTCCATCGTTAAAGCTCCTCTCTACCTGATAATAACTTATTTTTATATCACCATACCTGTCTTCTCTAACCTTTTTAAGATTATTATATTCAATAATCAAATCAGCATCACCAGCTGTTTCTGCAATTACTGTAGCCACTTCCTCTAATAAATTTAAATTTACTATTGCCTGCAAAATATCATTAAGTATTAATGATTTATAAGGTGGATCAAGATAAATCAAACTAAATTTAGCATTTTTTTCACTTAAAAGTTTTAATGCTTTAAAGCAATCAATTGGATATAGTCGTGACTTATCTTCCAGCTTACACCCTAATAAATTTTCTCTTATTACTTGAGCCGCTTTTTCGTTTTTTTCAACAAAAACTGCTGATGTTGCTCCCCTGCTTAATGCTTCTATACCAATACTGCCAGTTCCACCAAATAAATCTAATATTTTAGCACCTGTGAGTCTAGTCCCCAGAACATTAAAAACAGCTTCTTTAACCCGATCAGCAGTTGGCCGAGTTGTAAATCCTTTTACACTTTTTAACCGTTTTCCCCTACATAAACCTGCAATAACCCGCATTTTTTACCTCTTTTACTAGAATATAGTATATCATATTTTATTTTTATATAAAATATTTGCTTATAAACCTTAAATAACCTCTTATAATTTTAGTATTTCTGCACAAAATATATATAGAAATCAAATTCTCCCTAAGTGCTTTTTCTTCCTCTTTTCCGCAGAAAAATCTGCGGTTTTTTTATAAAAAAAGCGTGGAAAAATCCACGCTCTTTTATTCACCTGGATAGATTTCATATTTTGGTCTGGGATTGTTTGCTAAAGTTCCAACATCGACATTTTTCTTTTTAGATAATTCTTTAGTATTTTGAGTAATTAATTCTTGTCCAAATTCAGTATCCTTTTTAGTTTTGCCATAAATAAATTCTTCGCTTCTCATCCTTCTTCTCATTTTAAATTGAACCCTCCTTTCATATTTAGAATTAGTTTACCCAAAGAAATTAAAAAAACACATCTGTATACTAAGCATGAAAAAAGGAAATTATTAACTTGAACAAAATTTTAAAGGAGGTAACTTATGAGTAGGGTTGAAATTTATCGTCACTTAGGTATTAATTTGGATCTGGCTTTAGAAGCTCATGAAGCTATTAGGGGTGAACAAGGCGGAGAAATCCCAGGAGTTAGTCTTGATGAAGAGTCTTTCGATATAGCAAATGTAAAAACAGTACAGGTATTAGATCAACGTGGCTCATCAATAATTGGTAAACCACCAGGCAAATATGTAACTATAGAATCCGATGTCTTAAGAATTAATAATAAATCTTATCATAAAGAGCTAAGCCACATTTTAGCTCAACAATTTAAAAAAATTTTACCTTTTAAAAATGAGAATGACAGTGTACTTATTGTAGGGCTAGGTAATTGGAATGCAACTCCAGATGCCTTAGGTCCTAAAGTAGTAGAGAAAAGTATGGCTACTAGACATCTCTATGGTAAAGTACCAGAAGAATTGACTAATGGCTTGCGTTCTGTTAGTGCTATTGCACCAGGGGTTTTAGGCATTACTGGTATCGAAACTGCAGAAATAATAAAAGGTATTGTTGAAAAAACCCATCCAAGTCTAATTATCGCTATTGATGCACTTGCTGCAGGTGATGTAAGCAGGATAGGAACAACGATCCAAATAGCTGATACTGGTATCAATCCCGGTTCCGGTGTTGGCAATAAAAGATCCAGTCTTAATCAAGAATCTATGGGTATCCCGGTTATAGCTATAGGTGTACCCACAGTAGTCCATGCCGGCATTATTGCAAATGATATAATAGAAAGCTTTCTTGAACAAATGAAGCAACGTCCTCCTCTAACAGAGTTAACTAAAGAACTTCATCCACCAATGTTGAAAGTAATTATAGACCAAGTTCTACAGCCTTACAGCAATAGCTTAATGGTTACTCCTAAAGAAATAGATGACTTGATTGAAAATACCTCTAAAGTAATAGCCATGGCTTTAGCTGAAGCATTGCATCCAGCAATGCCAGAAGAAGTTGCAAATTATTTACATTAATGGTAAATTAGTAGTGATGGCCTTTGCGGCAAACTGGGTCATCCTTCTAACCGGGAGCAGTTTATAAAACTGCTCCTTTCTTTAATTTGGGATATTTCTGTCTAAAGTATTATATTAACCTTGTTTAACATTCAATTCCAAAAAACAAGCAAATACATAATTATGTATCTGCTTGTTTATTTAAACTATTTATTTTTGTTGTTGTCCAGAAAGTTGTTGTTCGGCAAATTGGATCATCTTTCTAACCATATATCCACCAACATAACCGTTTTCACGGGAAGTTAATTGACCTTTGTCAGAAGTTTGGTAGTTGGTCATACCTAACTCACTGGCAACCTCATATTTAAATTGATCGAGGAATGGTGCTGCACCTTGAACTGCAGGTTTATTAGTGTTACGAGGCATTCCAATTTCACCTCCTATTTATAATCGTTTATAAATCACCTATTTAAGAGTACCACCATTCATTAGTTGCTGCTCAGCAAACTGAACCAATTTTCTAGTCATATAACCACCAACATAACCATTTTCACGAGAAGTTAATTGACCTTTATCAACAGTTTGATAGTTAGTCATACCTAATTCACTAGCAACCTCATACTTAAATTGATCAAGGAAATTCTTAGCACCTGGAACTGCAGGTTTATTTGTACTTCTAGACACTCTGTTTCACCTCCTCTCCCTTTAAGTAATACTAGTTTGTGTTTTTCAGAATTTTTTATTCTAGTACTATTTACCTCTTTTGTTTGGAATTGTCTTTTTATTCTTAGAAGCATGCTGTAAGCCCATTTCTTGAGAAATTTCATATTTAAATTTATTAAGATTTATTTTAGTTTTTTCTACTCTTTTTTCCGACATTACAAACACCTCCTTTATATTAGTTTGTAATTTTTCTAGAAATTAATGCTAGAAAAATCAGGGCACTGAAAAAGCCAAACTTATGGTAAATAGCCATCAAAAAAAATAACTTTTTTCAACAAAATAAAACACCTGTTTTCACAGGTGTTTAGCTGATAATTATAGTTTCATTCAGAGTTAGAATGGTTATAAAATTTTGTTTGCATTGCTTCTTTTAATTTCTGGTAAATTGGCATATCCAGACCTTCACTTATTATTTGTTCTGCTAGGTTCTTTGCTTCTTCCAATATTAGCCGGTCCTCAACTAAATCCGCAACCTTCAAATCTGGAAGCCCATGCTGTCTGGTGCCAAAAATTTCACCAGGTCCTCTTATTTTTAAATCCTGTTCTGCAATATAAAAGCCATCACAGCTTTGGGTCATTACTTCCATCCTAGCTTTCCCTTCCTCAGTTTTCGGGTCCGAAATTAATATGCAGTAAGCCTGCTTATCTCCCCGACCGACCCTGCCTCTTAGTTGATGCAGCTGTGCAAGACCAAATCTTTCGGCATTCTCTATTACTATTACAGTAGCATTAGGCACATTTACTCCTACTTCAATTACTGTAGTAGTAACCAAAATTGCTATCTTACCAGTCCGTAATTGAGCCATTACCTTTTCTTTTTCTTCCATCCTCATCCTGCCATGCAAAATACCAATTTCAAACTGAGGAAAGATATTTGTTTTTAAATACTCGGCCAACCTTATCGCATTTTCTAAGTCAAGCTTCTCCGATTCTTCAATTAAAGGACAAACGATATAGACCTGCTGTCCATTTTTGATTTCTCTATTAATTAAATTGTACACCTTAGGACGCATACTTTCCGAGATATGGTGTGTTTTTACTGGTTGTCTGCCCGGAGGCAGTTCATCGATAACAGATAAATCCATATCACCATATAATGTTAAGGCTAAGGACCTAGGTATAGGAGTAGCAGTCATTACTAAAATATCTGTATTTAAGCCTTTTTCTTGTAAAGCCAAGCGCTGTTTAACTCCAAATCGATGTTGCTCATCTATAACCACTAATCCTAAATTGCGGAAAACAACCTCATCTTGAATTAAAGCATGGGTTCCTATTACTAATTTTATATCACCTTGTAAAATATGATAAAGTTTTTTTCTTTTTTCATTGAGTGTTAGACTGCCCGTTAGTAAAACAGGTTCAATCCCTAAAGGCGCTAGCATTTCTTTTAAGCTTAGATAATGCTGCTCAGCTAAAATCTCAGTAGGTGCCATTAAAGCACCTTGGTATCCGCCGCCTAAAGCTTTGACTAAAGACCAAGCGGCTATAATAGTTTTCCCTGATCCGACATCACCTTGTACGAGGCGGTTCATAACCTTATTTTCTTCCATGTCCTTATTAACTTCTGAGATTACTCGTAATTGAGCCTGGGTTAAGGAAAATGGAATACTTTTATTTAGACTATCTGGTAATTTTTTGTCTTTAGAATGGCTAATCCCAACTAAATTTACGAGCTTACTTCGTAGGCTTTTAATACCCAGCTGTAAAAGGAGCAGTTCTTCAAAAGCCATTCGATAACGGGCTCTTTTTAATACCTGCCAACTGCTAGGAAAATGCATTTCTTTAATAGCTTCCCTAAGACTCAGCAAATTATATTTGTTGATTATTTCCTCGGGAATAATCTCTGTAATATTATGCAGGGATTTTTCTAAAATATTATAAATAACATCCCTCAAAAATTTGGAAGTAATTTGTTCCGAGCCCGAATATACTGGTACAATTCTGGCAGTATGCAGCTGCTCCCCATCAGGATAGTATACTTCATAATCACTTACCACGATTTGTTTTTCAAAACGGAGATCAACTTTTCCAGTAACAATCACTTGCATGCCCTGCTTTAATCTATTTTTCAAAAAAGTCTGATTAAACCAAACGGCAGCTATACTTTGCCAGTTATTATGCAAAATAATTTTGAAAATACTAACATGTTTTTTCGGCCGTAAGATCTCCACTTTACTTATAGTTCCCAAAACAGTTTCTACATTTCCATTTACTAATTTACTAAAAGGCTTTAATTGTGATCTATCTTCATACCTACGGGGTATGTAATATAGGAAGTCTTCAATGCTCTTTAAGCCAAGCTTCGCTAAATCCTCCTGCCTCTTTTTACCTATACCAGGGATATTTAGTATATCCCCTGCTTTTTTAGTTAAAATACTCTTAGCTTCTTTTGGTTTAGCTCTTTTTTCTGTAACAATTCCTTTTTCTATCCAAATTTCCAAGTCCTTTAATAGTTCAAACTTTTCTTTTCGTAATAAAGAATTATATCGGCTTAAGCGTTGTGGTAAATCACCTAGTTCCTCTAATGTAAATGTTTTGTTAAAAAAATCTAGCAGGAAATTATTAAAGCCCCCTATTACTCCACCATTTGATAAATTTAATTTTAATTCTGCTTTAATTGCCTTAGCTATTAAATTTTTTTGTTCTTCATTTAACATTTTTTTCTCCTATATGCTTCAAATAGTTAAACACCATTATTTTCATTTATAACAGCATTTAACTGTCTTAATACTTCTTCTAGTTTTAGACCGTGGGCTTTAATACCCTGTTCTAAGGTTTCTGTAGAGGCTCCCATACAAAGAGAACACGCCATACCTACTTCTTTTAATATACCGGCTGTTTGCGGATGGGCTTGTAGTAGTTCTGTTATTGACATATTTTTATTTATCATTCAAACCACTCTCCCTTATTAAAAAAGTGACTAGTTACTAGTGACTGGTGACTAGTCACTTTTTTAGCTTATTGTTTATACTAAAGTCTATTCTTTATTGTTACTGTTTTCTCCTTTAGATAGTCTTAAATAAATTCCATAGATAGCTGTCTAAAACTAAGAAGGATGACCTAAGTCATCCTTCTTATAATTTGCATTAATAATATTATATTTAACTACCAAATAAGGATAAAAGGGCACCTGCTGCCACAGCAGAACCGATAACACCGGCGACATTAGGTCCCATGGCATGCATTAATAGGAAATTGCGGGGATTTTCTTTTTGTCCCACTACCTGCGAAACCCTTGCAGCCATAGGTACAGCAGACACTCCTGCAGAACCAATCAAAGGATTTACTTTTCCACCAGTCAGTACATACATTAGACGACCTAAAAGTACCCCGGCAGCCGTTCCAATGGAAAAGGCTAGCAAGCCCATAACAATTATCTTAAGAGTTGCAGGTGTCAAAAACTTTGCTGCCGTTGCAGTTGCCCCTACAGTTGTGCCTAAAGCGATAGTTACAATATTTATTAAGGCATTTTGGGCAGTATCATTCAATCGTTCTACAACACCTGATTCTCTAAAAAGGTTCCCTAGCATGAGCATGCCAATTAATGGTGCAGCACTTGGTAAGAACAAAACACAAACTATACTAACCATGATGGGGAAAACAACTCTTTCCACCTTGGAAACAGGACGTAACTGTTCCATAACCACCTGACGCTGCTTTTTAGTAGTTAAAGCCTTCATAATTGGCGGCTGGATAATAGGTACCAAGGCCATATAGGAATAAGCAGCAACAGCTATCGGCCCTAAAAGGTGGGGTGCTAGTTTACTTGTTAAATAAATAGCCGTTGGACCGTCAGCTCCACCAATTATACCTATAGAAGAAGCTTCTTGGGGAGTAAAACCTAAAAAAAGTGCACCAATAAAAGTTGTGAATATACCAAATTGGGCAGCTGCACCCAAAAGCAATGTTTTTGGATTTGCAATTAAGGGACCGAAATCGGTCATTGCCCCTACACCTAAGAAGATTAAGGGAGGATAAATACCTAACTTTACTCCCAAGTATAAATAGTAAAGCAAGCCCCCTGGTTGCAATACATTATGTGAGTCATTAGGGTCATAGATGGGTGGATCCATAATCCCAGTTCCCGGAAAGTTAGTTAACAGCATTCCAAAAGCTATTGGTAATAAAAGTAATGGTTCGTATTTTTTAACAATGGCCAAATATAATAAAATAAAAGATATAATTATCATTATTATTTGCCCTATACTGATAGTCAGAAAACCTGTGCTATTAATAAGCTGTATAAGAGCCTTACCCAGGTCCATTTGGTAATCCATTAAGCTAGTTCAACTCCTCTCTCTGCTTTAAAAAGTTATTGGTATTAATGCTTGTCCTATAGGAGCACTAGCCAATTATAAACAAAACATCACCAGGATTAACGGCAGCTCCTTCTTTGGCCGTGATTTGTTGAACAGTCCCATCTACAGGAGCTGTAATTTCGTTTTCCATTTTCATCGCTTCTAAAATCATAACTACTTCGCCATTTTTAACCTGCGTTCCCTCGCCTTTAATAACCTTAAATACTTTACCGGGCATTGGAGCTGTTACCGATTCTCCACCAGTTACCGGAGCTTGAGTCTTAGGTTGTGCTGCTGCCGGGGTTGGCGCAGCTGGTACGCTAGCTTTAGGTGCACTAATTGGTGCCATTCTAACTGGAGCTGCAACCCCCCCCACTTCTTCCACTTCTACTTCATAGGTTTTTCCATTAACAGTTATGTTAAACTTTCTCATCTTCATTCTCCTTCCAATCTGCTTTATTATAGTTGACGCAGGTTCATAGCTTCAGTACGACCTCTTTGGGCCCAAGCCGAACCGTCTGTTCCGGAAATACGAGTAATAGCTTTGATAACAACCTGTTGACCACAGGCGGCTATGGCTGCCGAGATTACTGCTGCAATTTCATCAGTATCATCATTTTCTACTATTTCAACAGCCAGTGACTGTTCTTTATTAGAGTTATCTGCTATTTTCAGTTCTTCTTTCCTTTTGGGCTTTGGTGCTAGGAAACTGGATTGGACCTGAATCAAAAACATCAAAATTAATAATGCGACAAAAACTATACCCATCCCTAACAAAGCAACCTTTAACCCATATATTATCATTCTGTAATCCCCTCCTTGTAACGTAAGTGTTTTAGTGTGATAGTGGATTTTTCGGGTTATCGTGCCCGGTGACTGGTGTTCAGTGCCCAGAAATATACAACAATGGAAACACATAAACACAGGCCTTAGCCTTAGCCTTAAAACTGACACTTAGTCAGTTTTTACAAAGGAATATTGCCGTGTTTTTTGGCAGGACGGGTTTCCCGTTTGGTAGATAGCATTTCAAAAGCGTTTATTAGAACTGGTCTTGTTACAGCAGGCTCGATAACCATGTCCACATAACCTCTTTCAGCGGCAACATAAGGTGTAGCAAATCGTTCTTCATACTGCTTAATTATTTCAGTTCGTTTGGCTTCTTTATCTTGAGCAGCTTCAATATCCTTACGGAAAATGATGTTTGCAGCACCTCCAGCACCCATAACGGCAATCTCAGCTGTAGGCCAGGCAATTACCTGGTCACCTCCCAGGTGGCGTGAAGACATCGCGATATAAGCTCCCCCATAAGCCTTTCTGGTAATTAAGGTAACTTTGGGTACAGTTGCTTCCGAATAAGCATAGAGCATTTTAGCACCATGGCGAATTATACCGCCAAATTCCTGGTTGACCCCAGGTAAAAATCCTGGAACATCTACTACAGTTAATATTGGAATATTGAAAGCATCACAGAAACGAATAAATCTTGCTGATTTATCACTAGCATTAATGTCTAAGCAACCAGCCATAAATTTGGGTTGGTTGGCTATAACTCCTATACTTTTCCCATTTAGTCGGATATAGGCGGTGACTATATTCTGAGCATAATAGGGCTGCACTTCAAAGATCTCGCCACTATCAGCAATTTTTATTATTACGTCTTTGATATCATAAGGAGCATTGGGGTTATCGGGTATAATATCATTTAGAGTTTCATCCCGACGTTCAGGATCATCACCGGTATCAAAGACTGGTGCTTCCTCTAAATTGTTGTTGGGAATATAGCTTAGTAAAGCCCGGATCTGCAATATGCAGTCTTCTTCATTTTCTGCGGCAAAGTGAGCAACCCCACTAACACTGTTATGAGTCATGGCTCCACCTAGCTTTTCAGCACTTACCTCTTCTCCGGTTACTGCCTTAATAACCTGCGGTCCGGTTATAAACATTTGAGAAGTATTTTTAACCATGAATACAAAATCGGTTATTGCTGGGGAGTATACCGCTCCCCCTGCACAGGGTCCCATAATTACAGAAATCTGCGGTATTACACCGGAAGCAATAGTATTTCGATAGAAAATATCACCATAACCGCTAAGAGCATCTACCGCTTCTTGGATTCGGGCTCCACCAGAATCATTTATACCAATACAGGGAGCGCCCATTTTTAACGCTAAGTCTAATACTTTACAGATTTTCTTGGCATGCATTTCTCCTAAAGAACCACCTACCACTGTAAAGTCTTGAGCAAAAGCATAAACTAATCTTCCATCAATAGTACCATAACCGGTAACAACACCTTCAGCTGGTGTAGAAATATTTTCCATACCAAAATTAACGCAGCGGTGTGTAACAAACTTATCCAGCTCCGTAAAAGAGCCTTCATCAAAAAGCAGCGTTAAACGCTCGCGAGCCGTATATTTACCTCGCTCATGCTGTTTTTCTATGGCCTTGGCGCCACCACCTAGCTCAATTTCTTGGTTTCTTAACCGTAGTTCTTCTAATTTTGCTCGAGTACTCATGTTTGGAAACTCCCCTCACTTCTTTCTAAAATATAATCTACGCCCTTTCAGATAACTCTAAAAGTATTCCTTTTGTAGCTTTCGGGTGAAGGAAGGCTATCTTAGCCCCACCGGCACCATAACGGGGTTTTTCATCTATTAGACGCATACCCTGCTCTTTTAGATATTCTAATGCTTCTTCAATGTTCTCAACTTGTAGAGCAATATGCTGAATACCCTCGCCATTTTTTTCAATAAATCTTGCTATTGGTCCCTCAGGTGATGTCGATTCCAATAATTCTAGTTCACTTTCACCACAAGGTAGAAAAGCAACTTTTACTTTTTGTTCTTCAACTAGTTCTATTCCTTGACATTTAAGACCTAGAACATCAGTATAAAAACTTAGACTTTCTTCTAAGTTTTTTACAGCAATTCCAATATGATCTATTTTTAAAACCTGCATCCCATTTTAACCTCCTTTGATTAAATTTAACCAAATTTTTATTGTAATATCCCGTCTATAACACGGTCTATAACATCATAGGGATTTTTCTGATTTTCTATAATCTCATCCAGTTGACTATCCCAAAAATTTTCCTCAGAAAGCTTAGTGGAAATTTTAGCTGACACCTTTTTTAAAATAAGATTAAAAAGTTCATTACTAATTCTTTCTTTTCTTCGGTTGCGCAATTCACCTGAAGATGTCAAAAATTCTCGATGCTCCATAATCTTATCCACTACTTCCACAATACCTTCATTGCGGACAGCTACAGTTTTTAGAATCGGCGGGAACCAATCGCCCATATTTGCATTGAGTTCCAGCATTTGAGCTAATTCTATAACTACTCTTTCTGCTCCTTCGCGATCAGCTTTATTGACAACAAATACATCACCGATCTCCATTATACCAGCCTTTATAGCTTGAATATCATCACCTAACCCTGGAACAGAAACTACAACTGTTGTATCAGCAGTCTTGACAATATCAACTTCCGACTGGCCTACACCAACAGTTTCAATTAAAATATACTCAAATCCAGCAGCATCCAATATTTTTATAGTATCATAGGTTGCTTTGGAAAGGCCCCCTAAACTGCCTCTTGTGCCCATGCTTCTGATAAATACCCCGTCATCCAAAGCTAAATCTGACATGCGAATTCTATCACCAAGAATTGCCCCACCAGTAAAGGGACTACTGGGATCAACAGCAATTACTCCAACAGTCTTACCTCTTTTACGCAACTCTTTAACCATTTTGTCGGTCAAGGTACTTTTCCCTGAACCTGGAGGTCCAGTGATGCCTATCAAAAAAGCCTTACCTGTTTCGGAATAAAGTTGCCGCATGGCTATGGCGGCTTCTGGGGCTTCATTTTCAGCTTTTGTTATGAGGCGGGCGATAGCAACACGATTGCCTTCCTTAACCAGTTGCACCAAATCCATTATTCCACCGCCTTTTACTAGAATATCATCTTATTGCCTGACATTGGCTTTAATAAATTCAATGGGAACAGAGGTAGGTGTGCCAGGAGTAAATATTTCCGCTACTCCCGCCTCTTTTAGAGCGGGAATATCATCATCTGGTATTACTCCACCTCCGATTATTAGTTTGTCATCTGCACCCTTTTCTCGCAATAATTTAACCACTTTAGGCATCAAAGTCCCGTGGGCACCGGATAATAAGCTAATAGCCACCACATCAACGTCTTCTTGAATACTAACAGCAACTATTTGTTCAGGAGTTTGCCTTAATCCTGTATAGATAACTTCAAAACCAGCATCCCGAAAAGCACGGGCAATTATTTTTGCACCACGATCATGACCATCTAAGCCTGGCTTAGCAACCAGGACTCTAATTTTCCTCTCAGTCATCATACTAACCTCCTAATACCAGATATTAAAGTACCTGAATTGGTGTGTATTCACCAAATACTTCCCGTAGTACATCACATATTTCACCCTCAGTACAATAAGCTTTGGCAGCCTTCAGCATGATGGGCATCATATTATCATTGCCTTTTGCTGCTGACCTTAGTTCATCAAGGATAGCTTGGACCATATTACCATCCCGCTTTGACTTCATTTCCGCAACCTTTTTAGCCTGTAAAAAACCCATACTTGGATCTACTCTTAAAAGTCCTTGGGGTGGTTTCTCTTTTATCTGAAATTTGTTCATACCGACAACAACCCGTTTGCCAGCTTCAACTTCTTTTTGGTATTCATATGCAGCATCCTGAATTTCCTTTTGAATATAGCCCTGCTCTATTGCTTTAACAGCTCCTCCTAATTCATCAATTTTATTGATGTAAGCCCAGGCTTCATCCTCAATACGCTTTGTTAAAGCTTCTACATAATATGAACCAGCTAATGGATCTACTGTCTCAGTAACACCACTTTCATAGGCAACAATTTGTTGTGTACGTAATGCTATGCGAACTGAATCTTCTGCAGGTAGTGCTAACGCTTCATCTTTTGAGTTAGTATGTAAGGATTGGGTGCCACCTAGTACTGCAGCCAAGGTTTGAATGGCAACCCGAACAATATTATTATCTGGCTGTTGTGCAGTAAGGGTTGAGCCCCCTGTTTGAGTATGAAAACGGAGCATCATAGAACGTTCACTTTTTGCCTTGAAACGTTCCTTCATTAGCTTAGCCCATATTCGGCGGGCAGCTCTAAATTTAGCAACCTCCTCTAACAGGTCATTGTGAGCGTTAAAGAAAAATGATAAACGTCCAGCAAAGGTATCAACATCTAACCCGGCAATAATAGCCGCATTAACATAAGCAATACCATCAGCTAAAGTAAAGGCTACTTCCTGAGAAGCAGTTGAACCTGCTTCTCTAATGTGATAACCAGAAATACTAATTGTATTCCAATTTGGGACATTCCTAGTACAAAAGTCAAAAATATCTGTAATCAAACGCATGGATGGGGTAGGCGGAAAGATATAAGTTCCCCGAGCTGAGTATTCTTTTAGTATATCATTTTGAATTGTACCATTTAATTTATCTGGTGTAACACCCTGTTTTTCACCAACCGCTATGTAAAAAGCCAATAAAACAGAAGCAGGTGCATTAATCGTCATTGAGGTACTTACTTTATCCAAAGGAATCCCGTTAAATAAAATTTCCATATCAGCTAAAGAGTCAATGGCAACTCCGACTTTGCCTACTTCACCTTCAGACATAGGATGATCTGAGTCATAACCTATTTGGGTTGGTAGGTCAAAAGCTACGGAAAGCCCTGTTTGACCCTGTTCTAATAAATATTTATAACGAGCATTGGATTCTTCTGCCGAGGAAAAGCCGGCATACTGACGCATAGTCCAGAAACGACCCCTATACATATTAGGCTGTACCCCTCTAGTAAAGGGGTATTGTCCGGGAAAACCAATCTCACTTCTATAATCAATATCAATATCTAAGGGCGTATAAAGTTGATTTACAGAAGCTCCTGAGCCTGTCACAAATTTATCCTTGCGCTCTCCCTTTTTACCTTTAGCTGCTAGTTTTTCAACACCTTTTTCCCAATCGGCTTCATAATTACGATTGTCTTGTTTAATCTTTTCTAATTTCTCTTTGTCATACATATTATCTACTCTCCTTCCTGTCTTTAATTTAATAAACATATAAGCAAATTATACGCCTAACTTAAATTTGTTGGTACCATTTTTCACATAATATTTATATTTATATTTATAATCATTAGCATTTTTCCTGAAAATTCTTAACTATAAAATATTCGCCCATGGAAAGCAAAATCCTTCATAATTAAACTTTTCACTATCACTTTATGCATATTTCCCTTGTGAATTTCTTAATGACACATCACCAACAAGGATGCGATGTAAGTCATTGTTGTTATCTCTTACAATTAGAAAACCGTCCCTATCCACATCAACTGCTTTCCCTTCTAATCTTTCCTGAGGCATTATTATTAGTACATCTTCCCCCAGAGTCACCGAATTTCTTTTCCATTCTTCTATAATAAAAGAGAAACCCTGCTCTAAATATTGATTATAAGTTTTTTCTATTTCCTCAAGCATGGCTTGAAAAACTTGAACTCTAGATACTAAATGGCCTAAAGCTATTTTTAATGAGGTAGCATTATCCCTAAATTTTTCAGGAAATTCCTCCTTGCCTTGGTTAACATTTACCCCTATTCCAAAGACAATATAATTTACCCTTTCGATTTCTGCTGATAACTCCGTTAAAATACCTGCTACTTTTTGCTTATTAATAAGTATATCATTGGGCCACTTTATTCCTGCGTTAACTCCCAGAGCTTTTTCTAAAGCTCTAACCATACCTACTGCTAAAACAAATGAAATTTGTGGAGCACTAGTAGGTGGAATCTCAGGACGCAAAAGGACTGAAACCCAAATTCCTTTTCCTTTAGGAGAATCCCAGGCTCTACCTAGTCTCCCTTTACCCTGCCGCTGTTTTTCAGCAATAACAACAGTTCCTTCTGGTTTACCTGAAGCTGCATATGCTTTAGCTAGAGCATTTGTTGAATCAACTTCATCAAAGGTAAATAAAAATTCCTTTCCCCATTTTTCAGTTTGCAGATTGTTGAGTATCTCTGTCTTTAATAAAGCATCTGGCCGGCTTATCAGCCGATATCCCCAACGTGGTTGTGTTTCTATCTCATAACCTTCTTCTTTAAGACTATTAATATTCTTCCAAATGGCAGTACGGGATACACCACATAATTCACTTAATCGTTCCCCGGAAATAAAATCCTCCGAATTGCTTAAAACTTTTAATATTTTAATTTTCACATTGATCACTCTCCAAGGTAGAAGTAGGGAGCTTGTTTAATTTTATACCATTTATATGCTTTAAAACACTTATCATAAGGAAAATATAATAATACCCATCGGTTTTATTTTAAATATATTGTACTTAATCATTTTTGACCTTGCAATGGGCATGGCTTTTTGTTAGAATTAAACAGTGATTTTTCTTTTAATTTGTAATAGATTGATTGTTTACTGAAGGAGGTGTGCGCACCGTGGCAAGAGTATGTGATGTTTGTGGAAAAGGTGTTATGACTGGTATGCAGGTTAGTCACTCCCATATCAGAACTAAGAAAAAATGGGCGCCTAACTTACAAAAAGTAAGAGCGATTGTTAAAGGTACTCCCAAAAGAGTTACTGTATGCACCCGTTGTTTACGTTCCGGAAAAGTAAAGCGTGCTGTATAAAAAGGATCACCCCAACAGGGTGATCTTTTTTATATAACGTCGATAGCCCATGGACTATGGCCTACGGGGTTAGTCCAATAACTATATACCATCGACCATTCTCAATTCTCAACTATTTATATATTTTCCAGAATATCTTCTAGCTCTGCTTTACTTAAGGTATATATTTCATTACAAAAATGGCAGGTAACTTCACCTTTGCCATCTTTTTTTATCATATCCTTTAGTTCTTCTTCTCCTAAGCTTACTAAAATATTTTTAATCCTATCTTCGCTGCATTTACACCGAAAGTTTACTGGCTTTTCTTCTAAGTAATTAATATCTATACCCTTTAGGTATAAAGCAATTAATTCTTTCGGTCCATTGCCTTCATTAATCAATGTGCTAATAGGCTTAAGCTCAGCAGTATTTTCTTCTATTTTCACGAGAACCTCTTCAGGAGTGTCCGGTAATACCTGGATAATAATCCCTCCACTAGCTTCAACAGAAAAATCAGGATTTACTAAAACACCTAAAGAAACTAATGATGGTATTTGCTCCGACCTTGTTAGATAACTAGCAATATCTTCACCTATTTCCCCAGAAACAAGAGGGATACTGCCAGTATATGCTTCTTTTAAACCTATATCTTTTGTAATATAAAGATTACCGACCCCTACTCCCCCACCTACATCTAACTTGCCTTTATTATTTAAGGGCAAATCAACATGGGGGTTTTGTACATAACCCCTTACTTCACCTTCAGTATTGGCATCAGCAATTATTCCACCTAAAGGTCCATCACCAAAAACCCGTACCGTAATTGCGCCCTCTCCTTTTAAACCCCAAGTTAATAATAAAGCGGCACTCATAACCCTGCCCAAAGCAGCAGTAGCAACCGGAAAGGTTTGATGTCTTAAACTAGCCTCATTTGTCAGCTTTGTAGTAACCACAGCCGAAACTCTAATGGTATTATTTAGTGCTGTTGCCCTTACTATACTATCCCACATTAATTCAACCTCCAAGTACAATTAAGCTAATAGTTGTTATTTGTTATTATAATTGCAAACATATACTAGTTTAATACAAGAATCTGGATAAGACAAGAAATAGCTTTGTTGGGGACGCTGGACGATAGTTGATGGTCAATGGTTATTAGTAACTAATGACTGGTGATTGTGCTAATTTTTGGTTTCGTGTCCAGTTGTTCAGTGACTAGTTGTTCAGTGACTAGTTGTTCAGTGACTAGTGCCCAGATAAAGGACCTTTATGAAAAACAATCAGTATATAGTCAATTTATGATAAAGAAAAGACCTGCTAAGCAGGTCATTAAAAACTTCTACTATAGTCTATTGACTATCGGCTAAAGGCTATAGACTATAGTCAATGGACTATAGCCTTATTACCAGTCACCAGTCACTAGTCACTAGTCACTAGCCAGTAACTTATTTTTCCGCCAAGGCTTCATTTTTCCGACTTACCGCCGGTTCTAAATAACCTTTTACTTTTTTATAAAGAACAAAAGTAAATAAGCCTGTTAAGCCCCCTTTAAAAAGATTAAAGGGGATTATTGATGCAGTTAATAATGGCAAGATAGCATTTCTGGGTATTCCCCATAAGGGTAAAAGCCAATAATAATTAGATACAACCATTACTATTGTAGTGGCAATAACACCACAGCTTAGTGCAAAGACAGCCCTGCCTTTAGTTTTATTTATAGAGTAAATTACCCCAGCAACAAAAGCGAATGTTGCACCAGCAATAAAATTAGCTGTAATTCCGATTATGCCAGCAGGAGCATTACCAATTAGAAAAGAAAGTAGATTTTTTCCTAAATCCACCAATACTCCAGCCCAAGGACCAATGGCAAAGGCTGCAATAAGTGCCGGAACCTCGGCTGCATCATAACGAAGGTATTCTGGAAAAAATGGTAATGGAAAGCTAAAAAACTGCAGAATAAGCCCAAATGCCGCTAGTAATGAAATCCTTGCTAAAATTTTTGTAGTCATTTTAAAATCGCTCCTCGTTTTTTGTATTAGGGGACAGTCTTTCGGGATTCGTACTCAGTGGCCGGGGATCTGTGACTAGTAAGGACGTGTGAACATGAATGTCTAGCTTTCCTTGACGTGCTACCGTGTCACCGATTAGGAGGCACCCGATGCAAGTGAAAATTACAGGATGCATCTGCTCAAAGGTCTAACTTAAGGGATGCATCAACCATTAATTTAGTCACTTATCGTTTAACAGTGTTTATCGGTGTGCCCCGGAGGGGCCCGTGGTTAAATAATACTTCTCGCCCACTCGCCCACTAATAAAACTACACAAATAAGCCCCGAAGCAATAAGAGCTTCGGGGCAATAAAACAAGATAATTACCATTCAAAAGCAAAAATGCAATGAATAGTAATCAATCTCTTTCTTCCATCCAGACTTTAACTGTCGGCTCCGGAATTAAACCGGATCTGCCATTTGGCTCGCGGGCTATACCGCCGGTAAGGAATTGCACCTAACCCCGAAAGAGTAAATTATTAACTTTAATATAATATTAAGTAAAACGGTGGGTAATGTCAATAAAATTAAATAAAATTTTTCAACTCTGATATAGCCTGTGCTCTATTATCACTGCCAAATACAAAGGAGCCTGCCACAAGAACATTGGCACCTGCACTAACAATTTGGGGAGCTGTTTGAGCATTTACCCCGCCATCAACCTGAATATCAGTACTTAACCCACGGTCCATAATCATTTGTTTTAACATTTTAATTTTTGGTAAAACCTGTGGAATAAATTTTTGCCCTCCAAATCCGGGATTGACACTCATTAATAAAACCAAGTCTATCTCTTCTAATACATATTCTAAGCTCGAAAGAGGTGTAGCAGGATTTAAAGAAATCCCTGCCTTAACACCATAACTTTTTATAATCTGAATTGAACGATGCAAATGATTTACAGTCTCAGCATGAATAGTAATCAAATCAGAACCAGCATTAACAAAATCTTCTATATATGCATCAGGCTTTTCAATCATTAAATGGCAATCAAAAAAAAGACGACTGTGAGCCCGTAGGGATTGAATAACTATAGGCCCAAAGGTAATATTAGGTACAAAATGTCCATCCATAATATCTAGATGGAGCCAATCCGCACCTCCATTTTCTATACTTTGTACTTCACTTTGTAAAATGCTAAAATCTGCAGATAATAATGAAGGCGCAATGATCGTCACTTAAAAGCTCCTTTCTTGTTTAATTACTTCATCTAAAAAAGTTAAGTAATTATTATACCTATTTACAGATAATTTACCTTCTGAAACTGCTTCCCGCACACTACATTTCGGCTCTACCCTATGCTGGCAGGTTGAAAATTTACAATTTTCCCGAAACTCCTGAAAATCAGGAAACAAAGAAGATAATTCTTCTCTTATTATTTCTGGAGGTAAATTTAAAGAACTAAAACCAGGGGTATCAGCAACTAATCCCCCTGAAGATAAGGGCAATAATTCTACATGGCGTGTAGTATGTCTGCCTCTTTTTAGTTTTTGGCTTACTTCTCCGGTCTGAAGCTTTAGGCCAGGTTGAACAGCGTTCAAAAGACTGGATTTTCCTACACCCGAGGCTCCGGCAACTACAGAAATACGGTTTTTTAGGATAGCTTTCAACTGGTCTATTCCCCTGCTATCTTTAGTACTGGTAACAATAACAGGGAACTGGGCACTAATATATATATCCTGGTAAATGGAAATACTTTCTTCGCTAACCTGATCAGCCTTATTAAAACAAATTACAGGCTGTACATCATTCCATAAAGCTAAAATTGTTAACCGATCTATTAACCAAAGGTCAGGTTCAGGGTTTAGGGAACTTACAATTATTACCTGTTCTACATTAGCTATTGGAGGTCTTATCAACTCATTCCTACGAGGTAAAATACTAGCAATAACCCCTGAATCAGCAGTTAATACTTCAAAAGCAACATTATCACCCGGGAGAAATTTTGCCTTTTTCAATCTGTTTTTACCCCTTAATGAGCATTCATAGGTTTTTTCCTCATATTTGACATAGTAAAAACCACTGTATCCTTTTAAAATAGTTCCTTCTAACATGCAAAACCTCCATTATTGTTCCGATGGCACTACTTGTTCTTTAATCTTTTTATCATCAATATATACTGTTATGAGTCCTTGCCCAAAATAATTAACATTTACAACAAAGGCATCCCCTTGTTCATGGTATTTTTCATAGGCAATCCTATCGCCCTTTACATCCCGTACCTGGATTTTGACTTGCCCTGATTCATTTAATTTAAGGACTACCCTAGCTGACTGAGTTGAAGGCCCTGGACCATCACTTAGCACCAGGTTAACCTTTGAGCCTTGAATTACCTCTTTACCCGCCATAGGATTCTGTTCTATAACAAAATCATAGGGATATAATTCACTTTTTTGTCTAGTTATTTCACCTAATTCCAATCCTGTTTCCTGAAGCCTCGCTTCTACGTTATTTAAATCCAACCCAATTAAAGGGGGCATTGAGATATTACGAGGTTCGGGACCCTTACTAACTACAAGGTCGATAGAACTTTTTTCTGGAACCAGCCCACCTGCTTCAGGATACTGACCCATTACTATACCATTTGCATATTGAGAACTGTATTGCTGCTCTACCTTGCCGACAGTCAATCCAGCGTTAGTAATATTGACATCAGCAATAATTTGGGAACTGCCTACAACATTTGGTACTGGGACTAAGGCAGGTCCAGAGCTTACTAGCACCTGAATAGTACGTCCCGATTTTGTTCTTGTTTCAGGAAGAGGGTCTTGACTAATAATATGATCCTTCTTTATGTCAGGATGAGGAATCTCTCTCTCAATGGCCATTTTCAGGTTTTCAGCCGCAAGAATCCGTTGAGCCTCAGGTGCAGACAGCTCAATAATATCTGGAACCAGAATTTCTTCTTTTACCCAAAGCTTCCCCAGCCCCCAAATGGCTCCTCCAATAATTAATAGGCTTAGAAGCGTTAAGAGCAAATATCCCAGAGGTCTTATTTTTCTAGTTTTTTCCCCATGTTGTTTTTCTGGTGGTTTATTTTTCAAGCTTGGTTTATCATCAAGTACCAAGGTATCATCTGACACAGTTTGTACTGATTTTTTATTCCTAAATACCTGTTGGTCACCAGCGTCACCAACAGGGGCTGATATTTTCCCTAACAGTGAGGCCCTTAAGTCTAACCGAAGTTTAGCCACTGTTTCATATCTTTCATCAGGATTCTTCTTGATAGCTTTCAAAATAATCTTTTCAATATTATCGGTAAGATTGGGATTGTGTCTAGATGGTGGCACTGGTTCACTTTGAATATGCATTAAAGCAACACTAATAGGTGACTCCCCTTCAAAGGGAAGCTTACCGGTAACCATTTCGTAAAGGACAATACCCAGTGAATAAATATCGGATTTTTCGCCGGTAACCTCACCTTTAGCCTGCTCTGGTGAAAAATAGTGAACAGAACCTATTATACCTCGAGTATGGGTAACAGTAGCTGTGCTTACAGCCCTGGCAATACCAAAATCCGTTACCTTGACCCGTCCACCCCGAGTTATGATGATGTTATGGGGTTTTATATCTCTATGGACAATAGAGTTTTCATGAGCATGTTCCAAGGCATCACATATCTGTTTAACAATATCAATAGTTTCATTTAGAGATATCGGAGCTTGTTCAATAATTATCTCTTTTAAGGTTTTACCTTTGATATATTCCATCACTAAATAATGGGTATCTCCATCTTGACCCACATCATAAATATTTACAATATTAGGATGGGATAAACTGGCAACTGCCTGAGCCTCTCGCCTAAAACGCCGAACAAACTCATTGTCACTTGTAAAATATTCCCTTAATATCTTTACAGCCACAATACGATTTAAATATATATCTTTAGCTTGATAAACTAAAGACATACCCCCTCCACCGATAAGGGCTAATATTTCGTATCTATTTCCTATTTTTTTTCCTATCATGCTACCACCTCTTTACCGAAGGGCTCCTTCTATCAAACTTTTCGCTATTGGAAGAGCTGCGTCCCCGCCTCTTCCCCCGTTTTCTACAATTGTAACTACTACAATTTTAGGATCCTCCAGAGGGCCTATACCTACAAACCAAGCATGGGGATCACCATGAATATTTTCAGCCGTTCCTGTTTTGCCGCCAATGGACATACCAGGGATTTTGGCATTTTTGCCGGTTCCTGATTGAACAGAGTATTTTAGACCTTCCAGAACAAGTTGGGCATTTTCCTCTGAACAAGCTCTGCCTAAAACAGTGGGCTTTTTCTTTTCGATGATTATTCCATGCTGATCAACAATTCTATCTATAATATTAGGCTGCAATATTAATCCCGCATTGGCTATAGCCCCAGCCCAAATTGCAATGTGCAAAGGAGTAACAACTACTTCTCCCTGTCCGATGACAGTAAAGGCTACATCAACTTGATCAATTACTTTTCCAAGTTGAGCCTTAGCAAGAGGGATTTCTTTACTAGAAAAATCATTGGAAATCATAAAACTATTTTGCAATTCCTGGGCAACATCTTCCCAGTCTAAGTCAAGAAAATGTTTAACAAAAAACAGATTACTTGAATAACCTAAAGCCTCTTGAAAAGTTAAATTAGATCTGTATAACATATCTTTAATTACATAACCGCCAGCATTTATCTGTGGTTCTATAAAGCTTGACTCTCGTGCCACCTCTGGTTTTAATCGTAATAAGGCTGTACCAGAGATAATTTTAAACACTGAACCAGGTGGATATAAGCCTTGAGTTGCTCTATTTAAAAAAACTCCACTTTCATTTTCTATATAATTTTCCCATTCTTTTAATAGGCTGTTAGGGTCATAGGAGGGGTTAGAAACCAGTGCTAATATATTACCTGTTTTTACTTCTATTACAACAGATGCTCCTGCCTTTTCTCTATGTAATAACCATGCTGTTTTTTGTAATTCTGAATTAATAGTGGTGTATACATTCCATCCAACACTTTTTCTATCTATAAATCCTGGTTTAAGCAGAGTTTTTGCGTATAAAAATGAATTTAAAGAACTTTCTAATCCGGCTTTACCATATTTTAATGAATCATAGCCCGTAATATGAGCAGCCGCTTCTTTTAAAGGATAATAACGAATGTTACCTTCATCATTATTTCCAGCTAGCAAAGAACCATCAGCGGCATAAATAACTCCTTTGGTTGTAAATTTTTCCACAAGTCGGGATCTAGCATTAAATGGATGCTCGATCAAATTTTGTGCCTTTATTACCTGCCAATATCCTAGGTTCAATATTAGGAGGAGAAAAACAAACCAAATCAGCTTATTAATATTGATTAATCGGCTTCTGGACATTGATGATACAAAACCTTTTTCCCTACCTAACCAGATAATAATTCCTAACATGCCAAAGCTGCTAATAGTGGAACTGCCTCCATAGCCCATAAAGGGAAGGGGTAAACCAGTTAAAGGAATCAGCTTCGTAACCCCACCCATTATTACAAATGCTTGGACTACCAGCACAAAAGTTAACCCTGAGGCCAAAAGCCT
Source organism: Peptococcaceae bacterium BICA1-8 (assembly GCA_000802045.1). Classification (GTDB taxonomy): domain Bacteria; phylum Bacillota; class Peptococcia; order Peptococcales; family BICA1-8; genus BICA1-8. The sequence goes on along the minus strand of JUEF01000135.1, from coordinate 53,230 downwards.
ACTCCCAAAAGTAGAAATAAACTGAGCCCTTTTCAAAGAAAAAAAGGCAAAAAATAGATACAGTAAAACTACACCAGTAGCTCCTAGTAAACCTAACTGTTCACCGATTACAGCAAAAACGAAATCAGTGTGTGCTTCAGGAATATTATTAGGGAAACCACCACCTAAACCCATTCCCACAATCCCACCATTGGCTAAAGCAAAAAGGGATTGGATAATTTGATATCCATTGCCTTCGGGTTCCAACCAAGGATTAAGCCAACTTATGGCCCGAACTCGAACATGGGTAAAAGAAAAATATGCAATTATTGAACCGATTATTAAAAGTAATAGGCCTTGAAAAGAATACTGTAATTTACCTGATGTCAGATATAAGATTAATAAAAATGCTAAATAGAAAATCAAGGCTGTTCCTAAATCCCTTTGTAAAACAAGTAAGGCTATGCAGCCAATTGTACCCAACCAGGCAGGCCACGACTTTTGCCATGCGCCCCTTGCATTATCTTTAAACCAACTGGCCAAAAAAACCAGATAAGAGAGTTTGGCGACTTCTGAAGGCTGAAAACGCAAGCCAAAGATATCCACCCAACTTTTAGCTCCACCAATTCTAATCCCAAACTCTAAAGGTATAAGAAGTAAAACAAGAGTTAGTAAAAGCCAATAAAATTTGTGTTTTAAAATAAAATCATTGGGTAATATATGTAAAGTTTTTAAAAATACGATCAGTAGTAAACAACCCAAAGCTATCCAAAGCAAGTGCCTTAATGCCAACTGAGGCTGTAATCTGATAAGAATCAGCCAGCCAATAATAACCATAAAGGTAACCAATGAAAACAGAATGTTTACTTCCCCCATGATGTGTTTCACAGCAAAAAAGGTTAGATAGAGGATAAATATTAAAATTAAAGTAGGAAGAAATAATTTTTGCATCCAATCTAAATGAATTGATAAAGACATATACCCAGCTAGCCCCATAAAAACCGCCAAATAGAGGAAGATATTGCTCTTTATTCTATTGCTCATCACAACTTACCAAAATAATCGTAATATTATCGACTCCTCCTCGGTCAAGGGCTATTTGTACTAATTGATCTACTGATTTTTTCATATCACTGCTATTATGAATAATTTCCCTTAAAATTTCATTATCATGTACTAAATTATAAAGACCATCTGTACATAAAAGGAGTAAATCCCCGGGGTTTATTTTTATTTCTACTTGGTCAATTTCTACTTCCCGTTCTGTCCCTAAGGCTCGGGTTAGAATATTACGATGGGGATGTCTATATGCTTCACTTTCCGTCAACTCTCCCTGTCTTAATAATTCTCCTACGAGAGAATGATCCTTTGTCAATAAACTAATCGTTTTGTCCCTAACAAGATAAGCCCGGCTATCGCCAATATGCGCGATATATAGCATATTATCAATTAATAAAGCAGCTGTAATAGTGGTACCCATACCTGCGCAATTAGTATTTAATCTGGATTCTTCATTAACCAGTTCATTAGCTTTCTGAATAGCCTGACATAAGCCCTTACTTTTTTGATTAGTAATTACTTCCCTGGTTAAAAAATCGTCTAATGTTTTGATGGCTATGCTGCTTGCCAGTTCTCCTGCTTCATGACCTCCCATACCATCAGCAACCACAAAAAGGCCTCTGTTTTTGTCAGTGAGAAAACTATCCTCATTGGCTTTTCGTACCAGCCCGATATTTGTTAATGAGTTGACGTGCATTATTCCACCTCACCAGCTCTAGAGTACCACCTGCAAAATCGAAAACTTCTCCAGCAGATATCTTTTTTATTTCACCTTTACGCTCTAAAATAATATTTTCATTGTGGACATATATTTTTTCATCCTGTATTTCTAAAGGTTCTTGAGGGTATATTAAAAGTGCTTGACCTACCGAAAATATATTTACCTCTATGCCCATTGGCTCTTGAGTTACCATAAGTATGGCGGCAGGCTCTCTAAAATGTTCTCTGTTCATTTCTTTATAAACTAAAAACAGGAAACTATATAAAAGTATTAATATTAAAGCTTGCCACCAATATGCTAATAACCACACTTACTCCACCACTTTCCCTCTTAATTGTCCGCAAGCGGCAGCAATATCTTTACCCCGTTCCTCACGGATACTCGCTTCAATGCCTAAACTGGTAAGTACCTCTAAAAAGTCTTGAACTTTAACTCTTTGAGGCCTTTGATATTTTTCGGTGACAGTAGGGTTAACAGGAATTAGATTAACATGGCTAAAGATATCCTTTAAATAATCAGCTAATTGGTAAGCATGCTCTTTAGTATCATTAAAGTTATTAACTAAGGCATATTCAAAAGTGAGCCGTCTTCGGGTTTTCTCAACATAATATAAGCAGGCATCTTTTAATACTTTTAAAGGATACTGATTATTAACAGGCATTATCTGTGACCGTAGTTGGTCTGTTGGAGCATGAAGAGAAACAGCAAGTACTAGATCTAAATTTAAATCTGCCAAGTCAATTATCTTGGGTATTATTCCACATGTTGATATAGTTATCCTTCTTATACTTATATTCTGACCTAGTAGTTCATTTAATAATCTTATAGATTTAATCAGATTCTGAAAGTTTAGGAGTGGTTCACCCATTCCCATATAAACTATATTTCCTACCATAAAATCATCATTTTCTATTTTTAAATAATTATTGACAGTATAAACTTGACTTAGAATTTCCCCAGCAGTTAGGTTCCGCTGAAATCCACCTAGACCAGTTGCACAAAAGCCACAGCCCATGGCACAACCTACCTGGCTAGAAACACATAAGGTATTACGCTTTTTGCTTTTCGTACCCCGATATCTCATCAGTACACATTCAATATAATTGTTATCTTCTAAAGCAAAAAGATATTTAATAGTACCATCTTCTGATACTTGTTTAGTTATCAAGTTAAAGCAGGTAATTTTAAAATTCAGTGCTATTTTATCTTTTAATTCCTTGCTGAAATTAGAGATCTCTTCTAGGCTATCTATACCTTTTTTATGAACCCACTCAAATAGCTGTTTTGCCCTAAAGGCTGGTTCGTTTAACTCAATCATTAATTCTTTGATTTCTTCTAAACTCATCGAACGCAAGTCTTTTTTCATATCGATCAATTCCTTTGCATACGAGCTATAAAAAATCCATCCATATTATGGCTAAAAGGCAGAAATTGTATCCAGCCTTTTTGACCTTCATCAGTACTATAAGGTATATATTTAGATAAATTTGTATCAAGGGAAAAATCTGGGTTGTCCTTTAAAAAGTCATTTATCACATTAATATTTTCTTCCTGGTTAATTGTACAAGTACTGTACACCAAAGCACCACCGGATTTTACCAGGCGAGAAGCTTCTTTTAAGATTTCCTTTTGAATATGCTCTAACTCCGCTATATCCTCCGGCTTTTTACGCCACCTAGCATCAGGGCGCCTTCCTAAGACCCCTAAGCCTGTACAAGGAGCATCAACTAAAACAGCATCGACTTGTTCTAGTACTATTTGGGTTGCAGCTCTGGCATCCTGCAGCACTGTTTTTACTATTGTGATCCCCAGCCTCTCACAAGTTTCCCTAATCAATTCTAAACGATGCTCATGTACATCAAAGGCGATAATTTCCCCGTCATTGTTCATTAATTGAGCAAGATGGCTGGTTTTACCACCCGGCCCGCTACAGACATCTAAAATACGCTGGCCTGCTTGTGGTGAGAGAATATGGCTTACAAGCATTGAGCTTTCATCTTGGACAGTAAATAATCCGGCCTTAAACGCTTCAATTTTGCTAATATCTACACTGTTTATTATTCTTAATCCCTCAGGGGTTTTCATGCTTTCTTGGCAGTTAACTGCCTGTGCTTCTAAAGCCTCTTTTAAGCCATTCCTGGTTGTTTGCAGTGTATTTGTTCTTATCCATAAAGGAGATGGATTATTAAAGAAAACACATAGCTTAATAGTATTTTCTACTCCAAATTCGCCAATCCACCTTTCTACCAGCCAGACAGGAAAGGAATAAACAATACTAATATGTTGAACTGGTTCTTTTGCCAACGATGGGTAATTTATTTTCTGTCTATTTCTTTCTATATTTCTTAAGACTCCGTTCACAAATTTAACTGTACCCTGATGCCCATATTTCTTTGCCAGCTTGACTGATTCATTAATAGCAGCAGAAACCGGGACCTTATCTAAAAACATAATCTGATAAAGTCCCAGTCTAATAATATTTCTGATCCAAGGTGCCATTTTATTCACTTGTGGCTTTGCAAATTTATTAACAACCCAATCTAAATGACCCTTGTATTTTATACAACCATAAACCAGTTCCGTAGCCAACCCTTTATCTCGAGGGTCGTCTAATTGGAACTGAGAAAAAGCCTTATCTAAGGCAATATTAGCATAAGCTTCCTCTTCATTGACCTGATACAGAACTTTTAGAGCAAATTGGCGGGCGTCCATTAATCCCTTCTACCACCTAACATACCTGAAATTATTAAAAGTCTTAATAAGTTTAAGGCTGCCATTAAAGCTGCCGCAACATATGTTAATGCAGCAGCATCCAACACCTTTTTTGTGCCATTTAATTCTTCGCTGCTTAAAAAGCCTTCCTGGTCCAAAATAGCCAAGGCTCGAGAACTAGCATTAAATTCCACAGGTAGGGTAATAATCTGAAATAGCACTACCCCAGTAAACAATAGAACACCTAATTGAGCTAATGAAGGAATCCCCATAAAAAGACCTAAAAGTAATAGGGGAAAGGATAAGGTTGAGCCAATCTGAGTTACAGGAACAATACTGTTTCGGATATGAAGAGGAGCATATCCGGTATCATGTTGGATAGCATGCCCTACTTCATGGGCTGCTACTCCTAATGAAGCTAGAGAACTGCCTCGGTAAACATCATTGGACAATCTAACCTTGCGGGAACGGGGGTCATAATGGTCAGATAATTGCCCCCCTGTCATTTCTATCTGTACATCATGTAAACCATAACCATCTAAAATTCTTCTAGCAGTCTCGGCACCAGTGATACCTCTTTTAGATAAAACCTTAGAATACTTATGAAATGTAGTCTTAACCTTTCCCTGAGCATACATAGCTAAAATAATACCCGGAATTAGTAATATCATCGTTGAGTCAAAAAACATGCCTGGAAACATTTATACTTCTCCTCCTTCTGCAAAATAGTTTACTGCCCTTTCAACTTGACACATATTTACTCTGGTGTTATGACAGGGGCCTTCAGGCCTTTCATTAACAACACCAATTACAGGAATAATCTCTACGTCCTGAATTCCACTGGTTAAATCCCTTTCACAGGCAATTGCTACTATTGCTTGTGGCCTTTTCTCTTTAATAAATTTGCGGGCAAAGGTTCCTCCGGTAGCTACTACCATTTGGGTCCCTTTTTCTTTACTTAATGCTAACAAGTCACCTACCGGGCATTGACCACATTGTTTGCAATTATTAACATCAACAGTAATCTTATATGGACACTGAACCCTTTGCAAACAATGTGGTGCTAAAATTAGGATTTTTTCTGGCATAATAATTTTTTGTTCAAGCTTAACAAGTTGATTGCTGACTTGAATATAAGAACTCTTTATTTTATCATCCTCAATGCCCAACCACTGTCCTAACTTTAAAGCCAATGGAAAAAGAAAATCTATGGCGTTCCTGATAAATATGTTTGTTCCTTTATAAACCCTAAAGCTCCACAGACTGTAGATTAATAAAAAAACGCCTATTGATATAATAAGAAAAAGCAGGATAAAAAATACCAAGGTGAGGGTTAGAATAATCTGATTCATAAGTAAGTATTGCTTAGAAACTAACCACCAAGCAAATAAAGAAATTAAAGCGATTCCAAAAAGACTAAAAGCCATTAAAAAAACAAAAAGGCGCTTTCTTGCTTCATTCATTTTTATCACCTAAAAACTGACCCAGGGACAGACCATAACCATTTACAAAAGAATTGGCAGTCATAATATTTTTCCCTGCAGGCTGTATTTTTTTAATCAATACTGGTTTATCACCAGTTTGGACCCAAAACCCTAGGTCATCTTGATAGACAATTTCACCAATTGAGCCAGAATTTGAGCCGGGGTAATCCTGTAAAGATGTCTCCCATACTTTTAACCTGGTGCCCATAAAAAAGGAATATGCGCCAGGCCATGGATTCATACCCCTAATTAAGTTGTGAATATCCTGGGCTTTCTTCTGCCAATTAATTAGCTCATGTTCTTTATTTATAAGTGATGCATAGGTAGCCTGTCCATCATCTTGAGGTTGAGGGGTAATTTCTCCTTTGGCTAGCATATATAGGGTTTTAGTTAGAAGTTGGCCCCCTAATACCGCTAATTTGTCATGTAGTTCCCCGGTTGTCACATCAGAGCCAATTTCCACGGAAGTATTAAGCAACATATTGCCTGTATCTAATCCTTGATCCATCAGCATAGTTGTTACTCCTGTTTCCTTTTCTCCGTTAATAATTGCCCAGTGGATGGGTGCAGCTCCCCGGTATTTTGGTAAAAGGGAAGCATGAACATTAATACAGCCTAAGGGCGGCAATTCCAATATCTCCTTAGGTAATATCTGCCCATAAGCCACAACAACTATTACTTCCGGCTTAAGGTCAGCTAGTTTTTTAATAAAGATAGGATCTCTAACCTTTTCAGGCTGATAGATAGGCAGCCCATAATCTAAAGCTTTTACTTTTACAGGAGAAGGATTTAACTTATTACCCCGTCCTTTAGGACGATCAGGTTGGGTCACTACTCCCAAAATCTGATGACCTGCTTGTATAAGCTGTTCAAAGGTTTCAACAGCAAAGTGGGGTGTTCCCATAAATACTATACCCATAGCTACCCTCCTAATCCTGGGTTCGTATATTTTTAGCCTTATCTAAAAAGACAATTCCCTCTAGATGGTCTATTTCATGTTGTAAAGCTCTAGCTAGGAATCCCTCGCCTTCAATTACTACCTCTTTACCTTCAGTGTTGATTGCCTTGACCTTTACCTTTGCATTTCTGGAAACCTCTCCAAGTAATCCGGGGCAGCTTAAACAACCTTCTGTATCGGTTTCTTCCCCACTAGCCTCAATTATTTCAGGATTAATTAAGGCAATACTTCCTTCTCCTACGTCAATTACAATTACTCTTTTTAAAACCCCAATCTGGGGAGCCGCTAATCCTACACCATTTGCGTCATACATAGTTTCTAACATATTTTTTACTAATTTAGTAATATTGGGTGTTATCGCCTTAACACGTTTTGATTTTTCCCTTAGTTGAGGGTCTTCTTTTTTAATAATATTATAAATTGCCATCTTGCTCTCTCCTAACGATTAATGACTGGGGACATATAGAATGGTCTTTGGTCTATTGTCTATTGTCTATTGACGAATTTATCTTAATTATAGAATACTTTGCGGTTCAACATCAAGAATAACTCTAAGAGTTTTATTAGTTTCTCCTTTTTGAGTTTGATGCAATCCCCTTAGGGCTGCATTTTTCAAAAGCTCCAAATCTATGCCCTTCAAAATAATCTGCCAGCGGTAGCGGTTTTTTATTTTGCCTATTGGGGCTTGAGCAGGACCTAATATTTCCACATTATCCACAAAATCCTTTTTGATGATCTCAGTAAAAGCTTCTAGATAAAGAATCACTGTTTTTTCGTGATAATCAGTAACTAATATCCTAATTAGATAGCTAAAGGGTGGATAATCCATAATCTTTCTAGCAGCCAGTTCCTGCCGATAAAATCCTAAAAAATCCTGGTTTTTACCAGCTACAATCGAGTAATTGTCAGGGCTATATGTTTGAATAATAACCTGCCCTTTTTTTGCCCCCCGTCCAGCTCTACCAGCAACCTGGGTTAGCAGCTGAAAGGTACGCTCACTGGAGGTGTAGTCAGGAAGATTTAAGGAAATATCGGCAGCTATAACACCTACCAAGGTTACGTTAGGAAAATCTAAGCCCTTAGTGATCATTTGAGTACCTACTAGAATATTTGATTCTCCTTTTTTAAATGGAGCTAGTAAATTCTGATGGGCGTTTTTATTACCAGTTGTATCAACGTCCATACGTGTGACCCTAGCATGAGGCCAAATTGACTTTATTTCCTGTTCTACCTGCTGTGTACCCGTACCAAAATAACGAATAAAAGAACTGCCACAATTTGGACAACGTGGGGGTACTCTAGTCTTATAACTACAATAATGGCACTTCATTTCCAGAGTAGCTGCATGATATGTTAAAGAAATAGAACAATTCCGACACTTTAGAGGACTGCCGCATTCTCTACATAAAACAAAAGTTGAAAAGCCTCGTCGATTTAAGAAAAGAATTATTTGTTCATATTTATTTAATGCTTCCGTTATGGCCTCGGAAAGAGCCGTACTGAAAATACTTTTATTTCCTAATTTAAATTCTTCTCTGAGGTCAACAACCTTAACATCTGGCAATGAATGTTTGGTAACTCTTTCTGGCATTTCTATTAAGTCATAATCACCCTTTTGGGCAGAAAAATAACTTTCTATTGAGGGGGTAGCACTCCCTAAAACTAAAACAGCATTTGTCAATTGTGCCCTTTTTAGAGCAACTTCCCTGGCATGATAACGAGGTTCAGGCTCACTTTGTTTATATGTTGTTTCATGTTCTTCATCAATTATGATCAACCCCAAGCTTTGTACAGGAGCAAAAATTGCACTTCGTACTCCAATAATAACCTTAGCCTGTCCTACCCGCAGACTCTCCCAAGCATCCAATCTTTCCCCTTGGGATAGGTTGCTATGGAGCACAACCACTTTATCTCCTAATATACTTTTGAAGCGGCCAATTATTTGAGGAGTCAAAGCTATTTCCGGAACCAACAGTATGGCTCCCTGCCCCCTCATGATAGCAGCTTTAATACTTGTAAGATATACCTCAGTTTTTCCACTACCTGTTATGCCATGTATTAAAAAGGTTGTATGGATTTTAGCATCTAAGGCTTCAATTATTCTCTTTATTGCCTCTTTTTGATAATTATTCAACTCTAAGACCACGTTATTAGCAAACTCTTCATGCAATTCTGGTAGTCGTTGCTCCCGAAACTCGTACTTCTCAATTATTCCTTTATTGACTAGAGTATTCAGGATATAAATATTTTTCCCTAAAATATTAGTAAGCTGAGCTTTAGATTGCGGGCCATTTCTTATAAGGTATTGTAGAACTTCCATTTGCTTAGGGGCTCTTTTAAATTGATTAGTTATTTCTTCTTCTATGATGACTTTAGCTCTATAAAAAGTGATTATTTTTTCTTTACCCAGAGGAATAAACTGCCAGAAAATAATTACTACTCCTCTAGACTGTAAATCTTCTAGTGCACTATTACAGTTTGAACCAAACCTTTTTATTAGTTTATCAATTTTTTGCGGCCCCTTACCTAAAGCCTCAATAATATCTTTTATCAAAGAATCTAATAGAGCTAAAGTTTGGGTTATTTCTCCTAACGAGCAAGCATCTTCAAGCTTTACCCACTTTTCCTTTTGGACTCTGGCATAAGGCGGTAAAATGTATTCTAATATTTTATGTAAAGGTGAAAGATAATAATTGCTAACCCAAAGGGCTAATTCTACCATTTCCTGGGAAATCACCGGTTCTTTATCAATAATATCTTTAATTTCTTTCAAATTCATTGTTTCACTAGAATTAGGAAAATCTACCACAAAACCATCACATAGCTGGAATCCCAAAGGAACTTGAACACGACAGCCAACCTGCAATACTTCTTCCATAGAAGGAGGAACATTATAATGAAATACTTTAGTGTCTATTTTGGTGGTAATGTTAACGCAAACCGCTGCAATTTTCGGCAAAACTTTTTCCTCCTACGTCTATTTAGTGGGCGAGTGGGCGAGTCCGTAGAAATTTTCGGGGTTCGTGACCAGTCCTCAGTGTCCAGTGCCCAGAAAAAGCATTTTATCAAACCACGGGCCCCTACAGGGCACACGGTTAACGCAGATTAATTATTTAGGGATTAAACTATATTCATATTCTGTTGATGACGTTTTGTGTCATGTTAGTTTGGCGAATGGTCCATGGTGATATTTTTTGTTAATTGTATTTTAGCATATTATGGACTAAGAAGTGAAGTCGGACGCGCAATGCGCGCCCCTACAAAGAATACCTGATAGAACAGGACATTTATCCGTGTGCCCCATTGGGGCCCGTGGTTTAATATAGTTAATAAAAAAGTTGGGCAGCGCCCAACTTTTTATTACATACCTACTTCTTTTTTCAATTGTTCAACTCTGTCTAGCCGCTCCCAGGGTAAATCAAGATCGGGTCGACCAAAATGCCCATATGCTGCAATCTGCCTATAGATAGGCTTTCTCAAATCTAAATCTTTAATAATTGCTGCAGGCCGCAGGTCGAATACTTTATTAATAGCGTGGGAGATTTTCTCTTCAGCGACCTTGTTTGTTCCAAAGGTCTCAACTAAAACTGACACAGGGTGAGCAACACCAATTGCATAAGCAAGTTGAATTTCACAGCGGTCGGCTAAACCAGCAGCTACTACATTTTTGGCCACATATCTTGCAGCATAAGCAGCAGATCTGTCAACCTTAGTGGGGTCTTTACCAGAAAACGCTCCGCCACCATGACGAGCCATACCACCATATGTATCTACGATAATTTTCCTTCCAGTTAAGCCAGAATCACCTTGGGGACCACCAATGACAAAACGGCCGGTAGGATTTATTAAATATCGGGTTTTATCATCAATTAATTCAGCAGATATGACAGGCTTTATTACTTTCTCAATCACATCTTTTCTTATTGTCTCAAGATCTACCGCTGAACTATGCTGTGTAGAAATAACAACAGTATCAACCCTTAATGGATTATCCCCCTCATATTCAACAGTAACCTGGGATTTGCCATCAGGTAATAAATAATCTAATTCATTATTCTTTCTAACATCACTGAGCTTTTTAGTAAGCTTATGTGCTAAGGATATTGGTAAGGGCATATACTCAGGTGTTTCATTGGAAGCATAACCAAACATCATTCCTTGATCTCCTGCCCCAATTGCCTCAATGAGGTCGTCAAGCATTTCTCCTGTTTTAGCTTCAAGTGCCTTATCAACACCTAGAGCAATATCAGAAGATTGCTCATCAATGGAAGTTATTACAGCACAAGTGTCAGAATCAAAACCATACTTAGCTCGAGTATAGCCAATATCCCTAAGTGTTTCTCTAACAATTTTTGGGATATCTACATAACAGGATGTAGTAATTTCACCCATAACTAAAACCAAACCGGTAGTTACCGCAGTTTCGCATGCAACCCTAGCCTGAGGGTCACATTGGAAAATCGCGTCCAAAACAGCATCGGAAATCTGGTCACATATTTTATCAGGATGACCCTCTGTTACCGATTCGGAAGTAAAAAATTTGCGCAAAACAATCACTCCTTTTTTAATAGCTTGCTTACTTCATTAAGAATATAATTGGCAACTTCATCTTTACTTAAAAGAGGCAAGTCCTGTTGATTACCATCTCTATAGTACAAGGTCACTTTATTGGTATCATAATTAAAACCAGCATCCTTTGCGGTAACATCATTAGCTACGATGAAGTCCAAATTCTTTTTTATTAGTTTTTTCTGAGCATTTTCTTTTATATCATTAGTTTCTGCTGCAAATCCAACCAAAACCTTATTTCCTTTGTTTTCTCCCAGAAAGCTTAGAATATCTGTAGTTCTCTCTAGCTGTAATTGCAAATCATTATTTAGCTTCTTTACTTTCTGTCCATTGTAGCTTTGGGGACGATAATCAGCCACAGCAGCAGCCTTAATAATTATATCCTGTTCTAGATAATGCTTGTTTACTTCTACAAACATTTCTTCTGCAGACTCAACAGGAATAAAAACTACACCCTGAGGCCTGTCCAAGTTAGTAGGTCCTGATATTAAAGTGACTTGGGCTCCTCTACTATATGCACACCTAGCCAGAGCATAACCCATTTTGCCGCTGCTTCTATTTGTCAAATAACGGACTGGGTCAATTGGCTCTCTAGTAGGTCCTGCAGTAATCAAAATATTTTTTCCTTCCAAGTCCTTTTTCAAAAAATCCAATAAATAATTCATAATAGATTCTGGCTCAGCCATTTTTCCTTTTCCACTGTAGCCACAAGCTAAATTGCCTTCCTGAGGTTCAATAAAATAATAACCTAGATTTTTCAGTTTAGTCATATTTTCCTGGAAAATAGGATTATTATACATATTCACATTCATAGCCGGAGCAAAAATAACTTTAGCTTTTGTTGCCATTATGGTTGTTGTTAAAAAATCATCTGCAATTCCAGAGGAAACCTTACCAACAACATTGGCGGTCGCTGGTGCTATCAAAAAGAAATCTGCCTTATCAGCAAGTGCTATGTGTTCTACATTCCATTTTTCAGGTTTCTGAAACATATCAGTTATTACAGGATTACCTGACAAAGTACTTAAAGTAAGGGGCGTAAGAAAAGCCTGTGCACCTTTTGTCATTATACAATAAACATCAGCACCTAACTTTTTTAGCCTACTTACTATTTCAGCAGTTTTATAGGCTGCAATCCCTCCTGTTACACCAACAACAATGGTTTTATTTCTTAACATTAGGAAAAACCCCAATCATAGTTACTGGTCAATATTTCAATCAACCTAGAATCCTATTTTGGCATACATTTTGGGATGCATCCTATGCATGTAAAATCCTATTGAGGCATCTGCTCTGCGGTCTAACTTAAAGGATGCATCAAAAAAATTGGCATTCATCTGATGCATCTTGCAGTAAAGCCTATGAGTAGATGCATCCCATAAAACTGCCCTCCATCGATTCCCCAAAAGTCTCGCCCACTAATAGACTTATTTGATTCCGGTTTTAGTTCTTTCGTATGTTATTTTACCTGCTGCAATTTCAAATAATGCACAAGTAACGGGTTTAGTAGAATCGGTAGTTACCATTATAGGCGCACCCTCTACAATACTTCTTGCCCTTTTGGCAGTTGCAACAACCAGTGAATATTTACTATCAGCCTTGGTAACCAAAACATCTATTGAAGGCCTAATCATAATAATTCCTCCTATAAGTAGCAAGATTTGTTCCTTTGGATCCTGCATTTTTCTGCAACAAGTATGGCCTTAATTTTTTCTACTGCCACCTCTACTTGATCATTTATTACAACATAGTCATAATTATGCATACATAACATTTCTTCTTTTGCACAGCTTAACCTTTTTTGAATTTCTAAAATATTTTCTGTTCCCCTATTTGTAATGCGATTTTTCAATTCATGCAATGAAGGAGGTGCAATAAAAACCATTACTCCATCCGGCTTGTTTGCTCTAACTTTATGTGCTCCTTGAGGATCGATTTCTAAAATACAGTCTTTACCATTTAAAAGCATATCTTCAACAAATTTTTTTGGTGTTCCATAGTAGTTGTCATAAACCTTAGCCCATTCTAAAAAAGCATTCTCTTTTATTTTATTTTCAAAATCATCTTTAGTGAGAAAAAAATACTCCCTTCCATCCTTTTCACCAGTTCTAGGGCCCCGTGTAGTAGCTGAAATTGAATATTGAATATCAGCTTCTCTCAATAAGCTTTTACAAATAGTACCTTTTCCCGCACCGGAAGGACCAGATAATACTAATAATAACCCTTCCCTATTTGTCATATCCAACAACTCCTTTAATCTTCCTGCTCTTCATTATGTACCGGAGCATCCTTAGCTGCCAACCGATGGGCAACAGTTTCTGGTTGGACTGCGGAAAGTATAACATGGTCACTGTCAGTAATAACTACAGCCCTAGTCCTTCGGCCATATGTTGCATCTACTAACATACCCCTATCCCGGGCTTCCTGAATTATTCTTTTTATAGGAGCAGACTCAGGACTGACAATTGCTACAATTCTGTTGGCGGAAACAATATTTCCAAATCCAATATTTATCAATTTAATACCCATTTTGCCCTCCTTATATAGTTACTGGTGACTAGTGACTAGTGACTAGGAGAATAAACAAACCAACTAAATTTCTGTAGCACTGTAGCACTGACAATTTGTATATCCCTTAAGCTTACACACTGTCATTCAGTAAGCCACATAGCCGTCACACTATTTCATTCTATATTCTGTACCTGTTCTCTAATTTTCTCTATTTCACTCTTCATATCCACAACAATCTGAGAAATTTCTAAATCGTTGGACTTAGAACCTATTGTATTAGTTTCCCTATTCAATTCCTGAACGAGAAAATCCAGCTTGCGTCCAACACTTTCACTTGAACCTAAGGAATCTATAAATTGTTTATAATGGCTTTCTAGGCGAACTAATTCTTCAGTAATGCTGCATTTTTCAGCAATATAGACAATTTCTTGTGTTAATCTATTTTCGTCATACTGGGTCTCATCCAATAATTCTTTAATCCTTACCTTTAATTTTTCTCGATACTCCTCTATTACCACCGGACCTCGGGCACTTATTTGCTCACTAAATTTTTTTAAAAGAAGAATCCGCTGTTTGAGATCATTTTTTAAGGCTTCCCCTTCTGTTTGCCGCATTTCAATGAGTTGATTGAGAGCTTTGGTGAGTGCTGTCTCCATTACTGTCCAAATATCAGCCAAATCCTCTTCTAGCTCTTCTAATTTTATGACTTCAGGTAAAGCCACTAACTGGTGAATATTGATATTTGGGGGAATTTCAAGATAACTAGCCAAATCCTTCAAAGACTTATAATAAGCTATGGCATTGTCTTTGTCAACTTTAATCTCTGGTTTTTTTGCTCCTGTTTCTTCTACTTTAAAATAAATTTCTACCCTACCCCGCTGAATATATTTTTGTACCAACCGTCTGATATTATCCTCTAATAACATATACTGTCTGGGCTGCTTAGCAATAATTTCTGAATATCTATGATTAATTGATTTTATTTCTACTATAAACTTTTTAGCGAAGTTCTCAGCTTCCCCACGCCCATAACCTGTCATACTGCGCATATTTTATTCCTCCTAAAATTAAATATATATACTATAATTAACCAAAACCTAGTAAATCAAGCATAATGGAAACAATTCTCTTTTAAAAAAATATTTCCTGCATAAAAAAACGCCAAAGCGGCGTTTTTTAGCTAATTTTCGCTATAATTATCGATTATGGACTATCGACTATAGACTACCTATACTAATTACCCCGCGAAATACTTCAATCGCCGGACCTGTCATATAGAGGTGATTATTTTCTTCCCATTCAACAGTTAATTCACCACCAAGTAATTTTATAGAAGCCTTCCTATTAATATAATTATTTAGAACACCCGCAGTTAAGGTTGCACACGCTCCTGTACCACAGGCTAAAGTTATGCCTGCACCCCTTTCCCATACTCGCATAACAACCTCAGAGGGGGTAATAACTTGGACAAATTCTACATTTGTTTTTCGGGGGAAAACTGGATGCTTTTCAATTAAAGGACCCCATTTTTCTATTTCTATCTCTTTTATATTAGGTACAAAAATAACGCAATGGGGATTACCCATACTAACAGCAGTGACTTCAAATTCTTTCTCAGCAATCACTAACTTCTCCTTAATTACCCGTCCCTCTTCTCCAAACATTGGAATTTGGCTTCTTTCTAGCTTAGGCTCACCCATATCAACTCGGACAGAAGCTACTTTGTTATTATTTAAAATAATTTCCGGGATGATTTTACCCGCTAGGGTTTCTACTTCTATTATATTTTTATTAATTATTCCCTCTTCATAAACAAATTTTGCAAAACATCTAATACCATTACCACACATTTCAGCTTCACTACCATCGGAATTAATAATCCTCATTTTAATATCAGCGGTCTCGGAAGGCATAATGAACAAAAGTCCATCAGCACCAATTCCAAAATTCCGGTCGCAAAGCTTAGGAGCCAGTAAGGAATAATCTAACGGCGAATTTCCCTCTAATAAATTAATTAAAATAAAATCATTTCCTGCTCCATGCATTTTTACAAAATTCACTCTCAAACACTTCCTTTCTACTTAGGGGTCTAGCTTTTGCGTTTCTGACATCTACTTATAGGTTAAGTTTTAGGGTCGGACAATACTCAAGGGTCTAGCTTGGGCGTCTGACAATTACTCATGGGTTAAGCTGTAAGGTCTGACAGTACTATGGGGACAATTTATTGCGTCTGACACTAGCTTTATTAGTTTTTTACTGGGCACTGGACACTGAGCACTGAGCACAGAGCACCATTCATCAGACGCAGCATCTCAACCCAAAAGTAAAATGTCAGACGCAAAATGTTCACCCAGGAGTATTGTCAGACGCGATATTTCACCCCCAAGCATATGTCAGACCCAATATATTAACCTGTGAGTAAATGTCAAGCCCTTAATGTTCTCCCTAAATTCAAATAATATCTTTTCAAGCTCCGATACACGTTCTGCATAATTGTTAACCCACCGGAAACGGCAATTATAATCAGCCAGCTATTAAAAGAGAGAGGAGTAGTTTTGAATATTTTTTGGAAAAAGGGTAAATAAATTACCATTAAATGCATTATTACCGAACAGCTTACGGCGCCTACTAAAAATGGGTTGGTGAAAAAGCCTAATTCAAAAATAGAATATTTTTCCGAACGACAATCAAAAACATGAAACAGCTGGGAGAAAACAAGTGTTGTAAAAGCCATAGTTCTAGCTATATCTAAATTCTTATTTAAGTAATAACCTATCATAAATACTAAAAGGGTACCGACACCTATTAATGTTCCCCTTACTGCTATGCGTCTAGCCAAGCCATAGGCAAAAATGCTTTCTTTCGGATGTCTAGGTTTTCTGTACATGATATCAGGATCAGCTGTATCAACACCTAAAGCCATTGCTGGCAATCCATCAGTTACTAAGTTAACCCACAATATCTGTATTGGCAATAAAGGCAAAGGCAATCCCAATAATGAAGCAAAAAACATTGTTAAAACTTCACCTACATTACAGGATAAAAGATATCTAATGAATTTCCTGATATTATCATAAATAGCCCGACCTTCCTCAACGGCAGCTACAATAGTTGCAAAATTATCATCCCCTAAAATCATAGAGGAAGATTCCTTTGTTACATCGGTACCATTTATTCCCATGGAAATTCCAATATCCGCCTCTTTAATTGCTGGGGCATCATTTACTCCGTCCCCTGTCATTGCAACCACATGTCCCCGCTTTTTGAGGGCTTTAACAATCCTGAGCTTATGTTTTGGTGATACTCTGGCATAAACGGTTACATTATTAATAATTTTATTTAATTCCGGGTCTGGCATTTCATCTAATTGGCTGCCCGTTAAAATAAGGTCCTGATCATTATAAATTTTTAGTTCTTTACCAATTGCCTGGGCAGTGATTTTATGGTCCCCGGTTATCATAACTGTTTTTATCCCTGCGTTTTTACATACAGCTACAGCTTTAATTGCTGCAGGACGGGGCGGATCAATCATTCCAGCTAATCCTACAAAAATCAGGTCATTTTCAATCTCTGCCTCATTTCTTTCATAGTCAAAATTGGCAGAAATTTGTTTATAAGCTAGAGCTAAAACTCGAAGGGCTTCATTAGCCATCTTATCATTATTTTCTAATATTTTTTGTTTTAGTTCTCGGTTTAAAAGAACGATTTTCCCTTCCCACCAAACATATTTGCAATTTTCTAATACAATATCCGGGGCCCCTTTGGTATAAATGTTAAGCTTATCTTTATTTTGATAGATAACAGACATTCTCTTGCGTTCAGAATCGAAGGGCATTTCATAAACTCTTTGCTCATCTTTTTCTACACGTTCTCTCCAAAAACCTGCTTTTGCTGCTAAAACTAGGAGAGCTCCTTCAGTGGGGTCTCCTAAAACCTGCCAAGGATTCGAGCTTTTCTTTCTAAAAATTCCGGCTATAACTGTTTCTGTTTTTCTTAGCTTTGAGTTATTACACAAGGCGGCAATTTTAAAGGCTATATTTAAGGATTCCTTATTCCTCATCATACGGGATTTATCCCCGGGAACAACCACCTCTCCTTTAGGATCATAACCTTCCCCTGTAATTTGAATTGTTTCATTACTAATAACAATCCTGCGCACTGTCATCTCATTTTGAGTAAGGGTACCTGTTTTATCAGAACATATTACTGTGGCACATCCCAAGGTTTCTACTGCAGGCAGCTTCCTAATAATTGCTCTTCTTTTAAGCATTTTTTGAACTCCTACGGCTAAAGCAATTGTAACAATTGCAGGCAATCCTTCAGGAATAGCAGCCACCGCCAGACTGACTCCCACTAAGAACATTTGGTAAATAGGCTCACCCCGGAGAATTCCTGTAACAACAACTACCAGCACAATTAACAGACAAAAAGCTACTAGCCATCTGCCTAATTGTTCTAACCTTCTTTGGAGCGGAGTTTGTTCATCACCAACCTTTTGAATTAGTCCCGCAATCTGCCCCATTTCCGTTTGCATACCAGTATCAACAACTATGCCCATTCCTTTGCCCCGGGTTACGGTAGTACCCATATAGGCCATATTCTTCCTATCACCTAAGCTGGTATTTGTTTCAAATATTGCACTGGCTATTTTTTTAGCAGGAACAGATTCACCAGTCAAAGAAGATTCTTCTATTTCCATTTGAATTGTTTCTAATAAACGCAAATCCGCAGGAATTATAACACCGGTTTCTAATAAAACCAGTTCACCTGGAACTAGTTCCCGGGCAGGGATTTTCTTTTCTATACCATCTCTGATAACCATTGCTTCAGGAGCTATTAATTTTTTTAAAGCTTCCATAGACTTCTCTGCTCGGTATTCCTGCACAAAACCTAAAATTGAATTAAGAATGACTATAGCCATTATGGTAATAGCATCAGCATACTCCCCTAAAAAACCAGAGATAATTGTAGCTGCTAAAAGCACGATAACCATAAAATCCTTGAACTGATTAAAAAACATTTTAATTGGTGATGTTTTTACTTTTTCCCGCAATTGATTAAAACCCACCAACTCCAACCTGCGCTGAGCCTCTTTTGAGTCTAGACCCTTTTTTACATCAACCTGAAATTCTTCTAAAACTTTTAAATCATGCATATTGTACCAAAATCTATTTGCCATAAGTTTCCCCTCACTTTGCAGAGTACTAAGTAATTTTTATTCAAATATCAAGGGAAAAATGACATTTACTTCTGGGATCATACTTCTGGGCGAAGATATCTCGTCTGATAAATTCGTGTCCAGAGCGCTGTGCTCAAGTGCTCGGTGTTCAAGTGCTTAGTGTCCAGGGCCCAGGGTTCAGTACCCAGAAAAAATCTCAAAGCTAGTGTCAAACGCAATAAAATGTCCCCATAGTACTGTCAGACCCTAAAACTCAACCCATTAGCGATGTCAGACGCAACAATTTGTCCCCATAGTATTGTCAGACGCTCAAGCTAGACCCTAAGTATTTCCGACCTGCTAGCTAAACCCGTGAGTAATATGGTATACTTGCAAATTAGGAGGTGACTAACTTGTCATTAGACGGTATAGCCATAAGAGCTTTAGTTGATGAACTGAAGCCTCAGTTAATTGGCGGTAGAATAGATAAGATACAACAGCCTGATCACAATACTCTAGTTATGACAATTAGACAGCCAGGTAAAAACCTACGGCTTTTAATTACCGTAAAACCCCAAAGTGCTCGCTTCAATTTAACCAATACTGCCAGACAAAACCCTCTCCAGCCCCCCTTGTTTTGTATGGTTCTGAGAAAGCACCTAGAAGGTAGTAAAATTGTAAATATTGAACAACAAGGTTTAGAAAGAATTGTTCACTTTATATTAGAAGGTTTTGATGAATTAGGAGATAAGGTGAGTAAAATTCTCATCGGAGAGTTTATGGGAAAACACAGTAATCTAATTTTGATAAAACAAAACGAAAGAATAATTCTTGATAGTATTAAACGCTTAAGTCATGCAGTAAATCAATACCGCGAAATACTACCGGGGGCCCCTTATATTTCTCCACCACCCCAGGAAAAAGTTAAGCTTGAGGAAATAACTGAAGAAACCCTAGTTGAGAGATTTCAAAATCTGCCCCCCGAACAAAAGGTTCATAAAGCTTTACTTAATATAATGGAAGGTTTTGGACCCCAAACGGCTAAAGAATTAACTGTTCGAGCTGGAATTGATTTGGAAAACAGTCTGGAATTTTTAGGTGAATATGAATACTTAAGTCTTTGGAAAAGTCTAAACTGGTTAAAAACCCTGATATTATCCCAGACATACCAACCAACACTTGTCAGAGATACTGAGGGCAAGCCTTTTGCTTTTGCTCCCTTTTCCTTGCAGCAGTTTGACGGTTTAGTACAAGAAACACATTCTTCTATGGGTGATTTGATAGAATCTTTCATCGGTAAAAGTGAGGAAACAAATTTCTTTAAACAAAAATCCGGAGACCTAGATAAAATAATTGATAGAGAACTAGACCGCTGCCAGCGTAAATTAGCTCTGCAGCTGGAAAAAATCGCAGAGGTTGAGATAGCCGCCAAATATAAATTATGGGGAGAACTTATTACTGCAAATTTGCACAATCTCAAGCAAGGGCAAGAGGCAATAGTTTCCAATTTTTACTCAGAGGAATTGGAGAATATTGCTATTACTCTAGAACCAAACTTAACGCCTAATGAAAATGCGCAAAAGTATTTTAAAAAGTACAGTAAAGCCAAAGTAGGTTCCGAAAAAACCCTTGAACAAAGCAAAATCACAATTGAAGAATTAGGTTATTTGGAAAGCATTAAGAATAGTCTAGATGGATCTGATAATCCCCAGGATCTGCAGGATATTAGATGGGAATTAGAAGAAGCCGGGTATGTTAAAGCCCGGCCGCAAAAAAATAAAAATAAGGTTAAAAGTAATGCTCAGTCAGAGCCCCTAGCAATTGCTATTTCAGATTATAAGATATTGCTTGGAAAAAACAACAAACAAAATGACTATGTAACTTTTAAGTTAGGTAAGAATGATGACTTATGGCTCCACGTCAAGGATATCCCAGGTTCCCATGTAATTATTAAAAATCCTGATAAAAAAGAAATTCCCAAAAGCATCTTAGACACAGCCGCTAATCTTGCAGCCTATTATAGCAAGGGACGTTATTCCGCACAGGTACCTGTAGACTATACTTTAAGAAAACATGTAAAAAAACCCGGGGGAGCAAAACCAGGTATGGTAATATATGAAAACCAAAAAACCATTTATATTACACCTGATGAAGAAAAAGCTTTAGAATTACTCAAAAAAGATACCGGGCTCTGATAAGGCGGGTGTCTTTTTTATTAATGTCGTAGGGGCGCGCATTGCGCGTCAGTGGGTCATCCAATATCAGTAAAAAATTGATAATTTGATTCAAAATTTTGAGCAGGTGTTACTATTGAAAAACATATGATTATGCCTAATCATATTCACAGGATGATTATTACACAAGAGAATGAGGTAGGACGCGCAATGCGCCCCCCTACTTTCCCTTATTCATTTCTTCCAAATAACTCACAGCACTTAGTCCTGCAACTGCTCCTTCACCTACTGCTTTGGCCAGCTGATAAGGGGCACCGGTGCAGTCACCGGCAGCAAATACACCGGTTATATTTGTAGACATTTTTCTATTTACTACTATTGCGTTTTCCTCAAGCTCCAAGCCAGGCAAAAGCTGAGCTGGAGGAACACTATCCCGAATAATAAATAATCCATCTAGTTCTAGGGTTTCCCCTTCCGTTTCTAGTGCTTGTAATCTATCTGTACCTAATAGAGCCTTGGGTCTTTCATTTAAAATTCGAACTCTACTGTCGATACTTCCTAGCCCTTGATACAACGGAAGATATATAACTTGGCTAGCTAACCCGGCCAAATAGTTAACCTCTTCCTCTGCCTCTGTGTTATAACCAATTACTGCAACCTTTTTCCCTTTATACAAAGGGCCATCACAGGTAGCACAATAACCCACACCCTTGCCCAACAGTTCCTCTTCTCCTGGCAGGTATTTAGGATTTTGCAAGCCTACTGCAATTATTATTGCATTACACATAATCATATTGCCCTTACTGACAACATTAAAAGATTTCCCGGCAGGGTAAATATTATCAATTTTATGACATTCCATTTTTATATCTAACTGTTGAACATGATTGAGATATTTTTTCCGCAATTCTTCTCCTGATACATCCCAGAAACCTAAATAGTTATTGACATGTGGAGCTTTATGAAGCTTGGGACTGCAAAACTCTCCGCCATATACTATTGCCTTTTTGTTACGAATTGTCGCATTTACCGCCGCTGAAAGCCCAGCGGGCCCACAACCGATAATTAGAATATCCCATTGAGGAAATTCCATATATTATCCCCCTCTAAACTTAGCTATCACTAAAATATTATAAATTATTATACCCTTCACTTCATATGTTAAACCCCTTTTGGCGATTTAACTCTATCTAGCCATAACGACCATAAAACAAAGATGATACTTTCTTAATTAAGAATAGTATCATCTTAAATATTTATCCAATATACCTATTATTCAACAAACCCTTCCCGCCAGGCAAAAGTCGCTAACTGGACACGATTCTGGAGGTGGAGTTTTTCCATGATATTGCAGAGGTGATTCTTAACTGTATTCTCAGTAATCGCCAGTTCAAGAGCAATCTCCTTATTAGTAATTCCCTGAGCTACCTGAATTAAAACCTCTCCCTCTCTTTCAGTCAGATTAAATTTATGATAATCTACTTCCTTTTGCTTTTTAGAAAGGTTTGCAAATTCTTTTAAAATTTTACTAGCTATCGTCTTTGATAAAGCAGCCTCACCCTTTAACAAATCTTTTATTTGTCTAATTAAATCATCAGGGTCCATACTCTTTAATAAATACCCTTGAGCTCCATTTTTAATTGATTTAAATAAATTGTCATCATCCTCAGATATTGTTAGCATAACTACTTTACACTGTGGAAGTTCCTCTTTAATAACTTTTACTGCCTCTACTCCTGTCATCTCAGGCATTTCCACATCCATGATAATAATATCTGGCTTGAGTTCTCTAGCTTTCTCAACCCCTTCTTTACCATTACTTGCTTCGCCAATTATTTCTAGTTCCTTAAGTTCATTTAATAAACTGGCCATCCCTTTACGGAATAAAGCGTGGTCATCGACTAAAAGTACTTTAAACTTTAACATTTCAATGCCCCCTTTAAATCAGCCGGTACAACTAATTTGCTATCCTATTATTTCTTTCATATCCATTAATCAATGGCAAAGTCAATTCTACAAGAGTTCCTCGGGCTTCACCTGGAATAATTTTTATATCTCCTCCGATAATTTGAGCTCTTTCCTTCATTATAGTTAATCCGAAATGTTCCTTTGTGTCCATATTTAGAGTAGTTAAATCAATACCTTTTCCATTATCAGTAATTTTAATAATTAATTTCTTCTCATTCTTTGTTAAAAAGATATTTATTTTTGTAGCTCGAGCATGCTTTCTGATATTAGTTAAAGCCTCCTGAATAATCCTAATTAATTGAACTTTGACATCAGTAGGTAATATAAGTGCTGCCTGACAATTACAGAAAAACTCAGTATCTAAATGATTTATAAAACCAAAGTTTTTTAGATAATCCTCAATCCATACCCTAAAACAACTAGTTTCATCTCTAGGAGGTGTTTTTAAATCAAAAATATTCTGACGGACTTCATTAACAGCCTCCTGGGTAACCTGCCTTATTTCAACTAGGTCATTAATAATAGAATCATGGTTACCATGCTTTTCTAAATTCTTTTGAATATTATAAGCCTTAATATTTAAATAAACTAAAGCTTGCGCTAATCCATCATGCATTTCTCTGGCTAGTCTGTATCTTTCCTCTAAAGTAGCATAATTTTGAATAGCCTTTTCAAATTCTTTTTTTTCAGAGATATCTCTTAGAACAAGCTTTACCAACGGCTTTTCCTCGCCTACAGCAGGTATGTAAGAATAACTGGCGGCAACCTTAATTTTCTTACCATTTTTACAAACAAGACACATCTCTACATGGGGAACTGAAATTTGTTTTTCCAGGCAAGTCTTACCCCAGCACTCCCTATGCCCACAGTCTACATTCATGCAGCCTTCGGGATTTTGAGAATTCCAACAGGCCTCTGTACTCTTTAAACACCGGTTCATTTCTTCACAAGTAATTTTCTTAATTACCTCTTTAGCTTTCCACCCTGTTAATTTTTCTACGGCTGGGTTGATATCAAGGATCTGACAATTCTCTCCTAAAACGATAATTCCGTCAGATGTATGATGAAAGATAGTTTTCAGTTTTTGCTGTTCTAAAAAAAGTGAATTATGAATAGTCCTAATCTTTCTAAACAAATATGCCGAAAAAATAAGTCCGAAAAAACCAACTGAACATATTAATATGACACTATTAATGATTGGCGTAAATATATTGCCTAGAATTTGAAACCGTAACACTTCATAAATGCCTACCCATAGGACTGGAATAACAAAAGCCATCCATTTGATATTCACATAATAGTCTTCTAAATTATTTTTCACATCAAATCAACTCCAATTAGGTAGGAAGTACTATGTATTTTCATAGTTAATTTGTACTATTCTACACAAGGATTTCGAAAACCTACATAACTATCAAAAGTATATATATAAGAATTTTTTATATTATTAATAATTTTATATTATATAACGTTTACTTCTTTACTCTATATTTAAAATTAATTTTAACATGCACCTTTTCATTCCCTTTATTAACCAGTATTTTATACCAATAAGTTCAAAACAGTAATTATTTTAAATAATTTCCGTCATTATTTTTAGTTAATTTACAGTTCTAGTAAAATCGAGGGGTTTTATTAAATATAATTTATACTTATAATTAGTTATAGCTAAATTAATTTATAAGTATTTTTTATTTGTCTTTAATCAATGTTCTCTTGTTTGTAATTATTTTTACATAACGAAAGGAGGGTCTGGTTCTTTAGATTAATTCAATTAAGCTTCTCAAATTTTCAGGAGGTGTATTTAAATGTCTGATGTCGTAACGACTAGTAAGTTTGAATGGAAAGATCTTATCAATAAAGAAGATTGGTGGGCAATTTGGCTTGGATTTATTATCCTTATTCTCTCATTTATTAGTTCTACTACTGGTACTTTTAGCTTTAAAGCCGCTAAACTTAATACCTGGGGTGTAGAGAAAGCACCTAGTATTTTTGATTCCTTTAATGGTACTTTACCATCATTATTAATAACAATGATAATACTAGGCGCTTTATTCGCTATCGGTCTGAAAGTAATGGGCGGTGATGTTGGGAAATTCCTCATTGGTTTCCCGGTAGTATTCATTCTTTCAACATTAGCCTATCTCTTTTCAGCTAATGCCGGCATAAAAAACTATTTAGGCTACGCTTTTTGGGCGCTGGCTATTGGTCTTTTGGTTAGCAATACTATAAAGACCCCTGAATGGCTAAAACCAGCTGTTAAGACAGAGTATTATATAAAAACAGGTTTGGTTGTAATGGGTTCTGGAGTTCTCTTTTCAAACATTGTAAAATTCGGTATTTACGGATTAGGTATAGCCTGGTTTGTTACTCCAATAGTAGTAATATTTATGTGGTATTACGGTACTAGAGTATTAAAAATGGTTAGCAAACCCATGATTATTGTAATCGCTACCGCGACTTCTGTTTGTGGTGTTTCGGCAGCCATTGCCGCTGCTGCAGCTTCTAAAGCTAAAAAAGAAGATTTAACTTTCGCCATTGGTTTAACCCTCATTTTTACAGTTATAATGATGATCTTCATGCCTATGATTATTAAAGCTATTGGCATGAACGAAATGATAGGTGGAGCCTGGATGGGTGGAACAATTGATGCTACCGGTGCAGTTGTTCTTGCTGGAGAAGCATTGGGACCTTTGGCTGGTCAAGTAGCTGCAATGGTTAAAATGATTCAAAACGTACTTATAGGCGTTATCGCCTTCGCCATAGCTGTATTTTTTGCAACTAAAGTAGACAAAGATGTCGACGGCCCTGCTGTAGGAGCTAGTGAAATCTGGCATCGCTTCCCAAAATTCATCCTTGGTTTCATAGCAGCCTCAGTCATTTTTTCCTTTATAGTAGAACCCGTTTTGGGTGCAGCTGGAACAAAGGGCGTTACGGGCTTAGCTAAAGGCTTTAGAGGATGGTGCTTCTGTCTGGCCTTTACCTGTATAGGATTAGAATCTAACTTTAAAGATATGGCTGAGCTTGTACAAGGCGGCAAGCCATTAATGTTATACATTGTTGGTCAAACCTTTAACTTAGTATTAACTCTCTTAGTGGCTTGGTTGCTGTTAAGTGGAATTATCTTCCCAATACCCAATTTAACAATGTAAAATTAATTAAAGCCGAGCAATAGCTCGGCTTTTTTTCTTTACACTCAATTATTATTACTGTTTTTCTCTCATTAACCTATTTTTTTTATAACGAAGTTTAATTATGATCCTTTTTATCAAAAATCCCAAGCTTTATCTTTCCATCCACTTTAAAAAATGCCAGCAGCCAAAAGCCCAGCCAAAAAACAAAATGAAAAATATAATAGGATGTTTAGTACCTATGCTTATGCTAAAATCATAACCCTCTACTTCATCATAATAATAATCCCCAGCGCCGTAAGGCGCCTCACTTATGTTCCAAGGATCTACTACAATAGCATAAACAATTACTACTATAATTATTAAAATTATCAATAAACTCATTTTCCCTAACTTACTATTTATTTTTGGCCTCTGCTTCATATTTATCACCTCATATCACCTCATGCTTTACTTCAACTAAAAGTACCCAATTTCCTGCTAAAAAAGAATAAAACAAGTAGCCGCAAGTATTTTCCTATTTATGTTTTTATACTAAATTTATATATAGCGCAACCCCTTATTACCTGACTTACTTTTTTGTCAAAAAATAGTAAGAATGGTGGATTATCAGTGTATAACAATTTTTAATATAATATAATCGTAATAATTTATCGATCAAATAAGTCATTTATATGGGTGGTGAGGACTGACTAAAATTTTTACTATGTTTTTCTTCCGTCTTTATCTAAAATTTTATGGAGGTGTATTAAATGTCAGATATCGTAACAGCTAGTAAGTTTAAATGGTCTGATTTAACAAAGAAAGAAGATTGGTGGGCAATTTGGCTTGGATTCATTGTATTAGCTTTAGCAGCAATAAGTAAATTTACAGGTGCTTTCGCCTTTAAGGCCGCCAAAATAGCTACTTGGGGAAATGAAAAGGCGCCTAGCATTATGGATGCTTTTAATGGTCAAGTAGGCTTATTAATTTTCAGTCTAATTGTACTAGGTGCATTATTTGCTCTCGGTCTTAAAGTTATGGGAGAAGATGTGAAAGGCTTCTTAATCGCCTTCCCTGTTGTTTTTATCTTAGCAACAATTGCTTATGTATTTGGTGCTCAAGCCACAATGAAAAAATATATTGAGTACGCCTTCTGGGCACTAGTGGTCGGACTTGCGGTAAGTAATACCGTAAAAACCCCCGAGTGGCTAAAGCCGGCCGTTAAAACAGAATACTATATTAAAACAGGTCTTGTACTGATGGGTGCTGAAGTACTATTCTCCAATGTTGTTAAATTTGGTTTCTACGGTCTAGGTATTGCTTGGTTTGTTACTCCAATTGTTATAGTCTTTATGTGGTATTATGGTACCAAAATCTTGAAAATGACCAGCAAACCTATGGTTATCGTTATTGCGACAGCTACTTCGGTTTGCGGGGTTTCTGCAGCTATTGCCGCTGCCGCTGCTTCTAAAGCAAAGAAAGAAGACTTAACCTTTGCCATCGGTTTAACCCTTATCTTCACCGTATTAATGATGGTCTTCATGCCTATGTTCATTAAAGCTATTGGTATGAATGAGATGCTTGGTGGAGCATGGATGGGTGGAACCATTGATGCTACCGGTGCAGTTGTACTTGCCGGAGAAACCTTAGGGCCATTAGCAGGTCAAGTTGCTGCTCTGGTTAAAATGATTCAAAACGTTCTTATTGGTGTTATCGCTTTTGCCATTGCCGTATTTTTTGCAACAAAAGTTGAAAAAGATGTTGATGGACCCTCTGTGGGCGCCGATGAAATTTGGCACCGTTTCCCTAAATTTATTCTTGGTTTTATTGTAGGATCGATAATATTCTCCTTCTTGGTTGAGCCTTCAATAGGTACAAAGGATACTAAAGCTATACTTTCCTTATCTGGAAGTTGGAAAGCATGGTGCTTCTGCATGGCCTTCGTATCAATTGGTCTTGAGTCTAACTTCAAGGACATGGCTGAGCTTGTTCAAGGTGGTAAGCCACTTTGGCTGTATGTCGTGGGACAAAGCTTTAACTTAGTATTAACCTTATTAGTAGCCTGGTTATTACTAAGCGGCGTTATCTTCCCAATTCCAGTATTAACAGTATAATATCAAATGGCACCATTCCTTCAGGAATGGTGCCATTTTTCACTAAAATGCTACTACTACGAAAAATGATAATTGAATAATTATTTCCTTTTAAAGCGGCCATCTGGCCTCTTTATTTTATTATTATGAGATTTAGTCTAATTTCATCTACCTGCATTATCTTAATTTTTTAGTTCAACAAATGCTTTTTCCTAAATTAATAAATTTTCCTAATGCATTTAATAAAGATGGTATTAAAGAATGATATAAAGATTTTTTTTGATAACTTATAATTAAAACACACCCTAAATTTGTGTGTATGACAGCATCAATATGCTCAATGACTGTACCGCGGCGTTATTTATCTAAATTATAAGGAGGGATTAAAAAAATTAATTGTTCAAATACCCTATAAAATATTTTAAATTTTGGAGGTGCTTTATATGTCAGATGTCGTAACAGCTAGTAAGTTTAAATGGTCGGATTTAATAAAGAAAGAAGACTGGTGGGCAATTTGGCTTGGACTTATCGTAATTATAATAGCTGCTATCAGTAAATCCACAGGAGCTTTTAAGTTTAATGCATCCAAGATCGCAACATGGGGAACCGAAAAGGTTCCAAGTTTCTTAGGTTCTTTTGATATTGCTAGTTTACTAATCACAATGGTTGTATTAACTGCTCTTTTTTCAATTGGATTAGTATTTATGGGCGAAAACGTACCTAAATTTGCAATTGCCTTCCCTGTAATATTCCTCTTAGCTACAATTGCCTATATATTAGGTGCTCAAGCAACTATGAAAAAATATGTAGAGTATGCTTTCTGGGCATTAGCAGTAGGTCTTTTAGTAAGTAATACTGTAAAAACTCCCGATTGGTTAAAGCCTGCTGTAAAAACTGAATACTACATTAAAACCGGTCTGGTTTTAATGGGTGCTGAGGTTCTTTTCTCCAATGTAGTTAAATTTGGTATCTATGGTTTAGGTATTGCTTGGTTCGTTACTCCTATCGTAATTATTTTCATGTGGCATTATGGTACAAAAATACTTAAAATGACCAGTAAGCCTATGGTAATAGTTATCGCTACTGCTACTTCTGTTTGTGGTGTTTCAGCCGCTATCGCTGCAGCAGCCGCTTCCAAAGCTAAAAAGGACGATTTAACCTTTGCAATTGGCTTATCCTTAATTTTTACAGTTTTAATGATGGTTGGTATGCCTATCTTTATTAAAGCTATTGGTATGGATCCTATGGTTGGCGGTGCTTGGATCGGTGGTACAGTTGACGCAACAGGTGCTGTTGTATTAGCCGGTGAAGCATTAGGGCCACTAGGGGGTCAGGTTGCTGCTCTTGTTAAAATGATTCAAAACGTATTAATTGGTGTTATTGCTTTTGCCATTGCTGTATTTTTTGCAACAAAAGTTGAGAAAGATGTTGACGGACCTTCTGTGGGAGCAGATGAAATCTGGCACCGTTTCCCCAAATTTATCCTTGGTTTTATTGGTGCGTCTTTAATCTTCTCCTTTATTGTTGAGCCGGCAATTGGTGCTAAAGAAACAAAAACTCTATTAGGTCTAACAGGTGGCTGGAAGGGCTGGTGCTTCTGTATGGCATTTGTCTGTATCGGCCTTGAGTCCAACTTTAAAGAAATGGCTGAGCTTGTCCAAGGCGGTAAGCCACTTTGGTTATACATTGTAGGTCAAAGCTTTAACCTAGTATTAACCTTATTAGTTGCTTGGTTACTACTCAGTGGCGTTATATTCCCAATTCCAGTATTAACAGTATAATTGCTTCTTTAAAGGGTCCATTCTTTACGGAATGGACCCTTTTTTTTCAGCAAATTTCGTCAATTAGTACAAAAGAGGGATATGCATAAGTTCCTTTTATGCTTATAATTTAATTATTAAGCGGAAAACATATTCCTTTGCCATAGTTTTAGCTCCACTGGAAGGAGGCGAGCTTTAAAAGGAAGACAGCTTTTAATATAATGTTTTTTTGGAATTATCTTTTCAATTCATCAATTAGCAGTATAATAAAGTTATAAAATCATATCATATTGAGGTGTTGTTATGGGTAGTCAGAAATTCCTTACGACCCGCAGGCTAAATATACTAAGTATCCTAGTTCTAGCTTCAGTACTAATTGTTGCAATATACATAATGCGTAATAATATAGGTCTGATTGAGGGTCTGGACTTTGGCCCTGGTCAATATTATTATACGGATCTCCCTGGATGGGAAGAAATATTTTTTGGAGAAAAGAGCATTACTTTAGGAACTAAGCAACCCTTCCTCTTCTTCGGCCTTTTTTTCCTTTGGGGATACGCCTGCTTTAAATTTATATCTTGGATGGAAAGTAAGAAATAATAAATAAAGAAGAAGAAGCACTATTTAATGTGCTTCTTCTTTATTTATATAAAATAATATTTAACTCTGTAGATACAGTAGGTCTAATTTTGTGAATATCCTACCTTTCTAATAAATCTAAAGCCTCACTTGTTTTTATAAAACGCAGAAACTCATCAGCTGCCTGGGTACGGAACTTTTTCTTATGGTGGATAACATTAAAATCTCTCTCAAAAATATCCTCCTTGAAATTAAGCTGCGCAAGCTGCCCCAGTTTAACCTTTTCTTTTGCGGCCCACTTAGAGATAATAGACATACCTAAGCCGCTTTCCACTGCTGCTTTTATCGCAGAAGTACTTCCCAATTCCATAATAACTTTTAAATTATTTGCAGAAAAACCCGTCTTTTTCAAATGCTGCTCAGTCTCAATTCTTGTCCCTGACCCCTTTTCTCTAGAAATAAAGGGGAATTTATCTAATTCAAATACGGATATTTTATCCAGTTGAGCCCAAGGGTGGTCATGGGAAACTACTAAAACCATTTGGTCTTTTAAAAACAGTTCCTTTTCAATATCCTTAACGGTTACCGGTCCTTCCACAAGCCCTATATCCAATGATGTATCGTGAATCTTATTTTCAATATCCTCTGAATTACCAACCTCTAAGGAGAGCTCTACCTCAGGATATTTTTTCTTAAATGCACCTAAAAGATAGGGAACAATATATTCACCAATAGTTGTACTGGCACCGATTAATAGCCGTCCTTTGATAGTTCCGGTTAATTCTTGCATTTCTCTCTCTAGCTCACTTTGCAATTTAGTCATGTGATTAGCATATCCAAGCAATAAATGCCCGGCCTGAGTCAAAGAAATATTCCTACTTACCCTATCAAAAAGTCTTGTCCCATAATATTCTTCAAGCATCTGAATTTGAAAACTAATAGCTGGCTGTGTAAGAAACAATGCTTTTGCAGCCTTAGAAAAACTTTTTTTATCAACAACTGTCAGAAATACTCTAATACTATCATTTAACAAAGTCGTATTCCACCTTTCATAAATAATTAATAGTTTTTTTATATTTATTAATTAGATTTTACACTCTTTCGTTGAATACCTACTATTTATTTCTAAACCATTTTAGAAACTTCTAGCAGAAAAATATAGTAAAGAAATTTGTTTAATAATGTATGTTTATACTGTCCCTTATCACCCCAATTTACAACATTCAACAATTATTTTATTATTCCCTTCTTTTTATCTAAAGAAAGTTCGGTCACATTAATGTAAATTTATTTAACAAGACTTATCAGAATATAACTAGTGTAGAAGGTACTAAATAGGAAAAATCGCCTTTTGGGCGATTTATTGCGTATTTGATTTTGCTTTTTTTAAAACCCAACGGGCGTTTTCAATAATATAATTTTTATCATCCTCAGAAAGATCAGCCATAATATCTAATAGTTCTTTAGTCTGGTTATTTATAATTTCATCATTGATATTAAAACGATTGTGGGTTTTTAATACATTTATTAAATCAATTATTAAAGCAAAACCTTGGGGCTGAATTCCTTGAGTTAATTCTATAAGTTTATCATAGGAAGTTGCACAGCCAGAGTTCGCCTGTCTCAAAGACATTTCCTCAGTTTCTGTCATAAGAAAATAACAAATATTCACTCCAAAAACATTGGCAATGCTTTGTAAAGTATCTAATGCAGGCTTAACCCTACCAGTTTCAATTTGCCCTATTAGACTTAGGGATACACCAAATTTTTCTGCTAGCTGAACCTGGGTAAGATTCTGCTTCTCCCTTAACCTTCTTACTTTATCACCCAAGGTAAAATTTTCCTCAAGTTGAAAAAAATATCTTGTAGGAATTTCTAAAACTATGGCCAGTTTTTCTAAAGTTTTTAGGGAAGCGCAGGTTTTCCCTCGCTCAATTTCACTGATATGAGTATAAGAAACACCGGATATTTTACCCAATTGAATTAAGGTCATCTTCTTTTCTTCCCTAATTTGTCTGAGCTGGATACCAATATTATCATAAATATTTTTTTTACTGTCAAATAATATAGCTTCTTGGGAAATATTTAAGTAATCTGCTATTTTATTTAAGATTTCAGGAGTAAACTCTTTGTGTCCTAAATAAATTTGTTCTAAGGTTGCTATGGGGATGTTATTCTCCTCTGCTAGTTGTGCTAATGTTATCTCTTTTTCCCTTAAAACCTTACTTAGACTATTACGTATCAGCACGAACGTTCCCTGCCTTATTAATAAATTATTGTTTTAGCATATCATGGACCTCTTCACTACGCAAAAAGTTTAGAAATTCATATGCAGCCTTTGTTCTAAATTTTTTCTCATGATAAATAACAGTAAATTGGCGTTCAAACTTTGTTTCATGTATAGCTATAGTCGCCAACTTGTTTTGTTTTACCAAATCCTTAGCGGCCCATTCAGAAATGATTGAAACACCTAATCCGCTAGATACTGCTGCTTTAATAGCAGTAGTACTACCTAATTCCATTATAATGTTCAGATTATTTGGGTTAAAACCCACCTTTTTAAAAGCATTCTCCATAATATGCCTTGTTCCTGAACCTTTCTCTCTAGTGATAAAAGGATATTGGCTTAACTCAAAAACAGAGATTCTTTTATTATTTACCCAAGGGTGATCCATCGGAGTAATTAATACTAATTCATCATCAAGAAACTTCTCCGTATTCAGATCTTTACCACTCACAGGACCCTCTACTAATGCTACATCTAAAGTAGTATTGAGAATACTTGTTTCAATATCCTCAGTATTAGCTACCACTAAGCTTACGTCAACTTCGGGAAATTGCTTTTTAAATCCTCCTACCAGGTAGGGCAAAACATATTCACCTATGGTTGTGCTAGCGCCCAGCATCAACCTACCCTTAATTGTACCGGTAAGCTCCTGCATTTCTCTTTCAAGATTTGCTTGAAGAGTACTTAATTCCTGCGCATAACTCAATAGGAGTTCACCAGCAGATGTTAATGTAATATTGCGATTGACTCTGTCAAATAAGACTGTGCCATAATATTGTTCTAGCATCTGAATCTGAAAGCTTACTGCAGGTTGGGTCAAAAACAAGGATTTAGCAGCCTTAGAAAAGTTCCTTTTGTCTGCTACCGCCAGAAAGACCCTAATGCTATCATTAACCAATATCAAATGCCCCCAAACTATAAGAATTTTTTATTACCTTTATTTCGCCATTATTTCCTCATATTCCTTCTTTCGGGCATTCAACAAAAAAATGTTTAGAAAATTATATGATTTCTCCTAAGACTACCTCATCACAGCCGTCAATTTCCGATAGTTTTACTAGAATAATTTCTTTCCGGGAAGTAGGAATGTTTTTACCCACATAATCTGCTCTTATAGGTAGCTCCCTATGACCTCTATCCACCAAAACGGCTAGTTGAATAGCCAAGGGTCTACCTAAGTCAATCATTGCATCTAGGGCAGCCCTAACCGTCCTTCCGGTATATAATACATCATCTACTAAGACTACCTTTTTTCCCACTATACCAAAAGATATCTCCGTACCGTGAACCACAGGCTGGTCACCGGCGGTTGTAAGGTCATCACGATAAAGAGTAATATCGAGCTTACCCACCCTAACTTCGGTTCCTTCAATTTCTTTTACCTTTTGGGCCAGCCTCTCAGCTAAGGGAACCCCCCTTCGTCTAATACCAACTAAGACTAAATCCTCAATACCTTTATTTTTTTCTATGATTTCATGGGCAATTCGGGTTAAAGACCTATTTAATGCATCTACATCCATAAGAAGTGTTTTTTCATTAATCTCCAATTAAAAATCCTCCTTACGTAATTTATTTAGAATTTCTTGATAATTATCTGGCAAATCAATTTGAAATTGCATTCTTTCTTTAGTACGAGGGTGTTCAAAGCCAATAAGATAAGCATGTAAAGCCTGACCATCAAAGCCCAGGCTATTCCTTTTATTATATCCATACAGTAAATCGCCTACTAAGGGATGACTAATATAAGCCATATGTACTCTAATTTGATGGGTTCTACCGGTTTCTAATCTGCATTCCACAAAGGAATAGTCAAGGAAACGCTCTTTAATCATATATTTAGTAATGGCATTCTTGGAATTCTTTAGAGTAACTGCCATTTTTTTTCGATCGGTAGGATGTCGACCCACAGGAGCATCAATAATTCCACCAGGTTCCGAAACATTCCCATGAACTAATGCCAAATATGCACGATCAACAGTATGCTCCTTTAATTGCCTTGCTAACTGTTGATGACTAATATCATTTTTTGCAACCATTAACAAACCGGAAGTATCTTTATCAATTCGATGGACAATTCCTGGCCGCAGTTTTCCGTTGATACCTGATAGGTCTTGACAATGGTAAAGTAAAGCATTGACTAAAGTACCAGAATAATTACCTGCCGCAGGATGAACTACCATATTAATTGGTTTATTTACTACTAGTAAATCACTATCTTCATAAACTATTTCTAACGGAATATTCTCAGCCTCAATAACCAAAGGCTGAGGATCGGGTATAACTGCTTCTATTAAATCTTCTTCTTTTAAACGGTAATTAGATTTTACTTTTTTTCCATTAACCTTTATTAATTCTTCACTAATTAATTTTTGGATATAGGAACGGGATATTGCCTCCAAATTTTCAGAGATAAAGACATCTAAGCGCTGTTCTTGTTCATCTTCTTCAACTATAAAGGTTAATTTATCCATTAAAATTCCTCCCCTTGAAAGAGAAGCTGGTATGAGATATAAATCATTCCTAAAACAATGGCTGAATCGGCGATATTAAAAACAGGCCAAATTCTAAAGTCAAAAAAATCTGTTACTGTACCCATTCGTACTCGATCAACTAAATTACCTAATGCTCCTCCTACTACCATTCCTAAAGCAATTCGCAATAACAGGTGTTGACCCTTTAATTGATTATAAAAATAGATAACTGCCAGTAAAATTATAGTTGTTATAACTATAAAAAAAACTCTTTGATTAGCAAGTAATCCAAAAGCAGCTCCGGGATTTTCTATATAAGTTAAGTGAAAGATATTAGGGATCAACGCTATGCTTTCATACAACGACATGGTGGTTTTCACCAATATTTTAGTGCCTTGATCAATAATTAATACAATTACTATAGTTATCCAAAAAAACAACTGCAAGTCACTCCTTCAACCAACAAAAATTTCTGTACCCTGTAATTTTAGCATAAAAATAACAAATCGCCTACAACGTTCAAGAGGCAAAGGCATTAATTTAACCACGGGCCCCTCTGGGGCACACAGATGAACACGGTATGGATTAGGAGATGACACAGCAACAATAAGTACTTCCATAGTAATGAATTAGGGTTTTGCCTCATTCAGGATAGACAAATAATTTTTAATATTATTTATTTTTTTAACCGTGTATATCCGTGTGCCCTGAAGGGGCCCGTGGTTAAATAATAGGTGTTAAAGCCAGGCTTACAGCGCCCGGCTTTTTTGTAGTTCAATTACCTTTTTTACCCATAGATTAATATCAGATACCTCGAAGCAGAATTCATTGCTAAAAATACTCTGTTCAACAGTTATCTGTAAGATACCACAGTTTAACACAGCTATTTCCGTAACCATCTGAGTAACTTGAGGAAGATTGGGGGATCTTCGTTCAAACATAGGAGTTAACTTGAGAGCTTCCTCATCGATTTGCTCAGTTTCCCCCTGCACCTTTAAAATTTTTTCTACTGGCAGAATAATGTCCACCTTATTATTTATGACGAAGGTTATCTTGTCCCGACAAAGATATAGTTTTCCTGTTAAATCTAAACTTCTGGAATAATACTTTACATTACCTTCAGCTAGTAATATTTTTTCTAACCCGAGGTCTTTTGCAGTATTTTTCAAGCAACAATCAGAAAAAAACGGCTGAAAAAATATAAATATAAAGGCTGTCAGTCCAATAATTATACCTGCCCAAGGGTTAACAAATGCTGCGGTTAGTAATCCTAAAAATGGTCCTAAGGAAAATGCTAATATTTGGAGTATAATTCGATCCGCATATAAATACATAATAGATTACCTAATCTTCATCATGGGCATCGGGTGGTCCATCCTCATCATCTAATCCTTTAAAATCTTGATAAAACTGCCCATCCTCATCCTTGTATACGGGAATCTGTTCATACGTCTCCACTGTTCCTATATCCTCATCATAATCATAATATGTATTGTTATAATTGAGGACACTTCCTATATCACTAGGGGACTCAGAAGTGCCATAACGGGCAACGGCTTGCCAAGAATCCTCGCCATCGAATTCATTAAGATCTAATCCTTGTCCTAATTTGTCTTCAAAGGTATCGTTGGTTTCCCCACCAAAGGGCGGCATTACCACTTCTTCTTCTACAGGTCTCCTGGCTTTTAGGTTATATTGGGTTCCATCCTCCCATTCCTCTTTTCGACATTTAACACACATTGTTGTTAAGGGAATTGTATCTAGCCTTTCTTCAGGAATAAACTGGCCGCATTTATCACAAGTGCCATACTTCCCTTGTTCTAATCTTTCTAAAGCATCTTCTACCTTTTCAATCTGCTCTAAAGCGTAAGTTTTAAAGCCGATGTCTTTCCCTCTTTCATAAACTTCACTAGCTACATCAGCAGGATGGTTATCATATAAAGAGAGCTCTGAAGTTGTCCAACTCATTGGATCATTTAATCCTTGTTCTAATGAGTTAATTAATTCACTATACTCCCCTTTAAGTTTTTCCAATAGGTCTTTATATTTTTTTTGTTTTAGATTGTCCATACATAATACCTTCCTCTTCTCAATATTTAGGAATTCTAGTATTGTTTTGTACCATCCTTACGATATCTGCTATAAAATCACTTATCAGAGGTAGCTTTAACAATACTAGTTTCTGCAAAAAGTAAAGAATTATTGCAAAAAGAATTGTAAATCCTATAGCGGTACCTAATCCTCTAGCAACCCCTGCAATAAAATTTACCCAAAGAAGTCTTTTGGGGTTATTTAGGAGCTCAATATATTCGGCTAATTTCATTTTTTCCATATCTAGTGATAATTTTTTAAGCAAATCTTCGATTTTTTTGTTAGTGTTTAGCACCCTAACTCCTCCCCATCTTAGTGATATTTTCCCCATTTAAGAAAAAAAAATACCGCCCTGCTTAGGACGGTAAAAGCTAATAACTTAAAAATAATCTTTAGTTGTTTAGGGCATGGATAGGTGCTGGTATCCTGCCTCCTCGATTAATAAAGCTTTCCGAGCTAAATTTATTTACAGGCATAATAGGAGCACGTCCTAATAACCCGCCAAAGACTACCATCTCACCTACCTGCTTACCTGGAACAGGAATAATTCGAACAGCAGTGGTTTTCTTATTGATCATTCCAATAGCTGCTTCATCGGCAATAATTGCGGAAAGAGTTGCAGCACTGGTATCACCTGGTACTGCAATCATATCCAATCCAACAGAACAGACACAGGTCAGGGCTTCTAATTTATTTATATCTAAGGCACCCTCTTCAACGGCCCTAATCATCCCTGCATCTTCACTAACGGGAATAAACGCACCACTTAAACCTCCTACATAAGAAGATGCCATAGCCCCACCTTTTTTTACCGCATCATTAAGCATGGCTAAGGCAGCCGTTGTTCCGTGGGTTCCACATCTTTCCAGACCCATAGCTTCTAGAATATCAGCAACACTGTCACCGACGGCAGGAGTAGGAGCTAGAGAAAGGTCAACAATACCAAAAGGAAGACCTAATCTTCTAGCCGCTTGCTTACCCACTAATTCTCCCATTCTAGTTATTTTAAAGGCAGTTTCCTTAATCCTGCTAGCTAGCACACCAAAGGTAATATCAGGGTTTGCTCTGACTACATTTAAGATAACCCCGGGGCCACTGACACCTACATTAATAACTGCTTCCGGTTCGCCAATACCATGAAAGGCTCCGGCCATAAAGGGATTGTCTTCTGGTACATTACAGAAAACTACCAGTTTTGCACAACCCAAGCCATTTTTTTCTTTGGTTAATTCTGCTGTTTCTTTAATTATTCTTCCCATTATTTTTACAGCGTCCATATTGATGCCTGCTTTAGTTGTGGCAACATTAACAGAAGCACAAACTCTTTCTGTTTGGGCCAAGCTTTGAGGTATAGAATAGATTAGCTTCTCATCACCTTTGGTTAATCCCTTATGTACTAAAGCGGAAAAACCTCCGATAAAATTCACGCCGACCTCTTTGGCTGCTTTATCAAGACTTATAGCTATATCAACATAATTTTCCGCCTCACACGCTTCCGCCACAATGGCAATAGGAGTAACAGAGATTCTTTTATTTATAATGGGTATTCCATATTCTGCCTCAATTTGTGCTCCTACTTTTAGCAGATCTCCTGCTGTATGGGTCACCTTATCATATATTTTTCTACAGGTAACTTTTAGGTCAGAATGGGCACAGTCCCGTAAAGAAATTCCCATAGTAATTGTACGGATATCGAGATTCTCAGCCTCCACCATCCGAATAGTTTCTAATATTTCTTCTGTAGTAATGGAAATTGGCATTTGTTTCTTCCTCCTTTAGATCCGATGCATAAATTCGAAAACATCCTCATGCTGTGCTGATATTTTTACTCCGATTCCCTGTCCTTTATCCTCCAGTCTTGTTTTGAGCGTATTGAAATCTACATTACACTTGGCAATATCTACAATCATTATCATGGTAAAGAAATCCTGTAAAATCGTTTGGCTTATGTCTAAGATATTTGCATTTAAGTCACTCAACACGTTAGCCACACCAGCGATGATACCTACTTTGTCTTTACCAACAACTGTAACAACTATCCTTGTACTTCCTTTAGCCTGCATTATATTCCCTCCCTTATTATAAAAACAGAATTAAACATAGTTTATTCAACAATTTAGAACAAATTCCTTCATGGAAATTATTTTATTTGTTAAATACAAAATACCATAGGGCAGACGCACATACACAGGTCTGCCCCTACCAACGGGAAAATATTATGAAAATGCTTCAGGGATTCAGCATGATACAATTATATCCCTATCTATTAAATATATGCTAACATAGCAAGTACTTCCCTTTCCAAACGAAACAAAACCGACCCCAAAAGGCCGGCTTTGTTTTTATCCTCCTGCAATAGGATGGATTATTTTTACGTCATCACCGTCTGAGACGGTAGCTGCTTCATATTTTTCCCTTGGGATATGTTCGCCGTTTATAGTGACAATCAGTACAGGGTAGGAGTATTTGAGGATGTTTATTAGTTTTTTTATGGTCATACCCTCCTGCCACTCTACCGGCCTGTTGTTTACCTTTATCATTATATCACTCCGGTTTATTATTTTAGAGATGTTTATTTACAACTTCTAGAACCTCTGGGAAATCTATACCCAGATTTCTAATGTGCTCCAGAGTTGGAATACCGTTTTCCGTCCAGCCCCTTCTCTTATAAACCGTCTGTCTTAACTCTTCGTATTGGTCTTCTCTATATTTACGGGTAATCTTAATTTTCTCTTCAATAGTTTTCCCGTCAGGAGCTACACCTATTAATTCCTTCATCTGCTGGTCATAACGGTCCTGACGAGATAGATATTCCTCAACTGTTACAGGTCCAACAGAGCGGTAAGGCGGATTGTCATGAACCTTCTGCCCAAAGCCCATTTTGATATTAAAAATCCGCTGGAAGTTATAAACCCGCTCAGACTGGACTATCAATTCTTGTTTATTAATAGTTTTTCCAGTTACACTGTTAAATAACTCTACATAGTTCTGTACATGCTCAGGAACCTTGGCAGGTTCACTTGTCTGCCTATTATTAGCAGGTTCTATATCATTCCAGGGCAGCTTACATAAGCCCATTAGGCCGAACCAAGTACGGAACATTGGGAAATAATGCAGGGCTTCTGCCTTATCTTCAAAGCTAGGAATTTGGTTATTAACCATATCCATAAATATCAGCCAAGCCTCGTCATGCTGGGGTCCCTTGTTGGTCATGGCATAACCACCCTGTTGGGCTAAAGATTCCTTAGAGATATACTGGGAATACTCCATACCTTTATTTTCCATTCCAATATCATTTAAAAATTGTGGCTCGGCACCATACTCCTTAACCAGAAGCTCTTTAATTTTTCTAACACCTAGACCAGCAATCTTACCAAAGCTTTCACCTCGAGACATTTGATGGAGAAGTTCCATGGCAGCGTCCTTATTGCCAAAGGTCAACTCTAAGCCTCCGGTAATTTCTTTATTGAGAATATTGCTTTCA
This sequence comes from Peptococcaceae bacterium BICA1-8, assembly GCA_000802045.1. GTDB lineage: Bacteria > Bacillota > Peptococcia > Peptococcales > BICA1-8 > BICA1-8. Next base: position 12,059 of record JUEF01000135.1, on the reverse strand, counting down.
TAGCACTCCATCAAGAAGGCTGTGGTAGTACCTAGAGAAATGGTATCAACCCCATAAGTATCACAATAGAAGTTGCACTCTAAAACATGATCCAAGTTAAAGATACCCAAGTTACTGCCTACTGCTGCGACAGTCTCATATTCCGGTCCGTCAATTAAGACCTTTTGACCTTTATAAGGACCTGTTTTTAGTATAAAGCCGTCTACCGCCTTGGCACAGGCCATGGAACAACCGTACCAGCAGCCGTCGGGCATATTTTGTGTTACTTTTTTCTTAATCTGCTTAGAATCTATTTTCCAAGTCTCAGGATGATTGCCGTATTTAAAATTATTAACCGGCAGCAGGTCATAATCATTCATTATCTCCACCAGATTGGCAGTACCTACTTCTCGCTTTTGGGTCTGGATAGCATCAAAATCATGGATTTCTTTATGAAGTTTAATTCCCAGTTCTTGAATTTTTTTAAGGTCTACGGGGTTGTTCAAATCACCCTTAACACCATTGAATTTGACAACGATGGCTTTAATTTTCTTGTCTCTGAATACAGTTCCAATACCCCCCCGGCCTGCCTGTTTTACCCTGGGAGACTTTCTCCTTTTATCGTAAAAACTGAAATTAAGCAAACCAATATAAGAATTTTGAGCAGCAGTACCGGAAGATACTACAGAAATATTTCTCTTATCCTCATCTGATTCAGCATACATTTCTGTCAATTCTTCAATAATTAAGTGGGTGTCAACGGATTCAAGAGGTGCCTCTTCTATTGAAATAGTTCCTTTGTTTCCGTCAATAAAAATTATCACTTCCCGATCAGCCTTACCTTGAATTTCTAAAGCATCCCAGCCGGAAAACTTTAAAAATGGTCCAAAATGACCGCCTACATTACTGTCCACCACGGAGCCCGTGGTAGGTGATATACTGACAACCAAAGATTTCCCCGCACCAGGATATTGGGTAATACCAGCGATAGGACCCGGTGAAATAACAATTTCATTTTCGGGGTCATTCCATTTGGTTAGAGGGTTAACTGCATTCCATAGATACCATAAACCAAAACCTTTACCACCGATAAAGACATCCTTCATTTTTTCTGTAACATCTTTGGATACTATTGAGTTATTACTAATATTGATATATAAGGATTTGTTGGCATAACCTTTTTCAAGCTTAGCCGGCTCGTATTTAAACTCTTTGAGAACTTTACGGGCTGCTTTTATTTTGTGAACATGTTCTGCAGTCAAAATACAACTCATTTTTTTCCTCCTTAACTTTTTATTCCGCTACACCTGCTGCTACCTGCTCTTCGTCTATTATTTCCTTAAGGAAAATAGCTCCGCTGGGACATTCATCTGTACATTTGCCACAGGCAATACATTTAAATGGAGCAGGTATATCTTCATGAAAAATCATAGACAGGCTGGGACAATAGCCTACACAAATCAGACATCCAATACACTTACTTTTATTTATGAGGATTACTCCATTTTTTGCCTTGAAAATAGCCTGTTCCGAACAAACCTCAATACATTCCCCGCACTGATTGCAGACATTAATTATACCTATATCTTTCTCATCATCAATTCTGATAGCGGATTTTTCTCTGTCATCACTTTTATTGATAGCAGCAGCACAAACTTCCTCACAAAGATGACATTTTGTACAAAGCTCCTCATTCTTATCCAGAAATTTCATCTATTTCACCCCACTTATTTACTTTATTTTTTTTATCACCAATTCTTTTTAATCGGGGACATTCCTCGGCACCAGAGTCTAGCTTTTAGGAGGTGTGTCCCATACCGATCGGGACATTCCTCAGCCTAAGAGTTAAGCATCTACAAAGGAGGTGCGTCCAATACAGATGGGGACATTCCTCGGCACCAGAGTCTAGCTTTTAAGGAGGTGTGTCCCATTTCCACTAAACAACTGAATGCTCCAAGAGATACTCTCCTCTTTTAAAACGCTCTAAACCAAAAGGATGAACAGGCAGAGAAGTCTCTTCACCTAAAATCAACTGAGCTACCATTACACCTGTAATAGGCGCCACCATAAACCCGTGGCCACTAAAGCCAGCCACTGTATAAAAGCCTTTAACGCTTGCTAACTCATCTATGACTGGATTGGCATCAGGGCTCATATCATATAAACCTGCCCATTGCCGCACAACTCTAATATCCTTTAGTGGTGGCAGAATACTTACAACCTTCTGAGCCATTTCTTCTAAAAACTGCCAGCTTGATTTTTGATTAAAGCTGGTTGGTTCATTAGGGTCTCCCATTCCCATAACAAAACTCCCATGAGGTACCTGTTGGCAATAGATATGGTGGTGAAATGAAATCACCATCGGATCTTGGATACTTTCTACGGGTTCTGTTACCAAGGCTTGGTGCCGTTCGGGATAAATAGGAATTTCTTCCCCAGCCATTTTAGCAATCTCACCACTATGTGGACCAGCACAGTTGACCACAATAGGAGCATAAATATCCCCCCTGTTTGTTTTCACTTTCTTAATTTTCCCCTTTTCTACTTCAAAGCCAATAACCTCAGTATAGGTTTCAATTTTTACACCTAACTTCCGTGCTGCCTCAGCATAAGCATATGTTACATGAAAAGGATTAGCATGGCCGTCAGTACCGCAATATGTAGCTCCAATAAGACCTTCAATATTAAGATGGGGTACAATCTCTTTTGCTTTTTGGGGTTTGACCATTTCAACGGGGATACCTAAGCTCTTCTGCAATTTCACATTCTTTTTAAACTGATTCCACTGATCGTCCGTATAAGCTAACAAGAGATATCCCTTCTGCTTAAATTCTATATCCTTGGAGTAGCCTAGTTCTTCATTCATGTTTTCAAACATTCTTACACTTTCTTTTGCTAATAAACAGTTAGTCTCAGTAGCCCATTGCTGTCTAACACCTGCCCCACAACGACCAGTAGCGCCAGATGTTAAGTATTCCTTTTCTAAAACTACAATATCTTTAACACCCCGTCTTGCTAACTGATAAGCTAAAGCACAGCCAATTACTCCACCGCCAATGATCACTATGCTGCTTGTTTTCTGCATATTATTCCCCTCCCGCCAAAAGCCCTAATTTTATTGGCTTTACCGGTGGCCGAAAAGAAGGCATTAAAACCTCTTCTACATTTACCCCATAGGCTTTAGCCAATTCTTGAGCTATGAGCATTCGACAAGTTCTACCCTGACAGGGACCCATCCCAGCCCTGCTAACCCTTTTTATCTCATCTATAGTTCTATGACCTTGACTGATTAATTCCTTAATTTGAGTTAAAGTAATATCTTCACAGCGGCAAACAAATATTTCTTTATCCAACGTTTACCACCCTTTCTATCCGAATATTTCTTAATTCCATAGCTAACTCGTGGGGAACAGCAATCCATATTAAGGCGGTTTTATTTTGTTTTCCACCTTTTTGCACTTTTATCACCTTGAATTTACCCAGCTTTTCCCCAGCCCTATTCAAGCCTATTACTTCTTCATCCACCTCGGGAAGAGGATAGAATTCATAGGGAAGCCGGACAACAGCCTCAGTAGAACTATAGGATGAGTCAATAATAAATATGGCTAAGCCTGGGCATTTCAGGGCACAGGTCCCACAGCCGTTGCATTTATCAAGATCTAGCTGAGGAATATTGTTCATATCATCCATCCCTAAAATGGCTCCCTTAGCACATGCTTCCCAACAGGGGTTGCAGGGGATTTCTTGAAAACATTCAATAACAGCCACAGGGCCAGCTGCCAATCTTTCTTGGGATGGAGATACCTGACAAACTTGTTCAACAGTGGGAATACCAGTCTTAGCTAACATGCTGCTTCCCCCTTGCAAATAATTTTTCTAGTCCTTTCAAGATTTTTTCTCCTGCAGGACCGGATCTGAGTTGGTCCAGGTCTTTTAAAGCTGCTTCTAGATCTTGAACTATATTTAGACCAAAGCCTAAACTTGCAGCCACCGAAATACCAGCCACCCGTCCTTCAACCATAGCAGCACTTGCCTCCTCCACCCCGCCAGCATCACCACAAACATATACTCCTGGAACAGTTGTTTCTAAAAATTCATTTTTCCTAGGTACATAACCGCCAAACTCCGGTATATATTTCATTTCACAGCCAGCCTGCCAGCATAACTCAGTTAAAGGGCTGAGACCTACTGCTAAACAAATCACATCTACAGCTAAGTCCTTTTCTGTTCCTAGTATAGGCTGCCATTTGTCATCTAAGGAAGCAACAATTGCTCCTTCAACAAACTCCTGACCATAAGCGTTTAAAATCGTATGAGAAGTAAATATAGGTACACCTGCCCGACGAATTTTGGATGCATGGACTAAGTATCCACCTATCTTGGGGGCGGCATCGATAATGGCTGCTACCTCTACACCACTTTGCATTAATTGATAGGAAACGATTAAACCTATATTTCCTGCTCCAACCATCAACACCCGCTGTCCCGGTGTAACACCGTAAACATTCATCAAAGTTTGCACAGCACCTGCACCATAAATTCCAGGCAAATCATTATTTGCAAAGGGTAGAAATTTCTCTGAAGCACCAGTCGCTAAGATAGTCCTCTTCGGCTTCAGTTTTAGATGTTTATTAGCACCTTCCATGGTAACGACCCCATCTTCATAAATCCCTAAAACTGTTGTTTCAGTCAAAATTTCGATATTTGGATTATTAGACAGTTTTTCTTCTAATAATTTGGATATATCTATTCCCCGTGAACCAGCATACTGCTTTTGGGAACCAAAAAATTTATGGGTCTGTTTGATGAGCTGCCCGCCTAGTCTATCATCTCTTTCGGTTAGGACAACCTTGGCCCCTCTTTCCGCTGCTTCTATGGCTGCTACCATCCCAGCTGGACCACCACCAACCACTAAAACTTCCGTTTCTCTCATTGGGTTAAACACCCCTTCCCTTTTTGGGTTTCAACCCTCATTCCTTCCCGCAGTTTTTCTACACATACCCGAACATTAGGCTGACCATCTACTACCATCAGACAAGAAGAGCAGTTACCTATTGCACAAAACAGACCCCTGGGATGATGAAGTTCATGGCTATGACTTAGTACCTTAATACCTGCAGCATGGAGTGCAGCAGCTATGCTTTCCCCTTCATAGCCTTTTATTACTTCTCCATTAAAGAAAAATGAAAGAATTTTGCCCCGATCAAAAATTAATATTGGATGATTTTCTATACGCACACTAATCACTCCATACAAAATTTATATTTCATAATGACGTAATCTTAATAACAATTTATTGTACTTATTGCTTATAGTTGTACAGTTTTTTGCACATGTGTCAACATTTAGACAATAAAAACAATTCTAACTAAATAACTAATAGTCAAAATAGTTGTCTATCTTCTCCAACTTCCAACATCTGACCTCTAACCTTTTTATAGTCCTAAATATGCCTTTTGCACTTCTTTGTTTTCTGCCAATTCTTTAGCATCACCGGATATTACAACTTCTCCTGTTTCTAAAACATATGCTCTATTGGCAATAGATAATGCCATGCGAGCATTTTGCTCTACTAAAAGAATGGTAGTTCCTTCAGAATTGATCTCCCGAATAATTTTAAAAATTTCCTGAACAAGCATAGGTGCCAAACCCATAGAAGGTTCATCCATCAAAAGCAATTTTGGATTACTCATTAATGCCCGACCTATTGCAAGCATCTGTTGTTCTCCACCACTTAAGGTTCCTGCTGATTGGTTTTTCCGTTCTTCTAAACGAGGAAAACGCTGGAATATCTTTTTCATATCGTCTTTAATTTTATTTTTATCTTTACGGGTAAAGGCTCCCATTTCAAGGTTTTCTTGAACCGACATCAAGGGGAAAACCCTTCTGCCCTCCGGAACCTGAGAAATCCCCATTTCTACTATCTTATGAGCTGGCATACTTGTTAATTCAAGGTCATTGTAAAAAATTTTTCCTTGTTCAGGTTTTACTAATCCTGAGATAGTCCTCAAAGACGTGGTTTTGCCGGCACCATTTGCTCCTATTAGAGCCACAATTTCCCCAGCCTTAACTTCAAATGAGATACCCATTACCGCCCTTATTGCACCATATTTTACATGAATATCTTGAATGGATAACACCCTAAACCACTTCCTTTCCTAGATAGGCAGCTATAACATCAGCGTTTACCTGTACCTCTTCTGGGGTACCGTCAGCAATTTTTACACCATAATCTAAAACTGCGACCCTATCTGATAGCCCCATTACAAACTTCATATCATGTTCGACTAGAAAAATTGTCAAGCCCATTTCTCTAATCTTATTAATTTTCTCAACTAAAACACCCTTTTCCTGAAGGTTCATGCCAGCGGCCGGTTCATCGAGCAAGAGGAGTTCGGGCTCTGACGCCATAGCTCGGGCAATTTCCAAGCAGCGCTGTTCACCATAAGATAAATTGTCAGCAAACTCATCATATTTTTTCTCTAATCCCATCAATTTTAAAGCTTGATAAGCCTTTTCTTCTATTTCTCTTTCCTCTTTTTTAATAGCAGAAAGTCGGGTGATGGCTCCAAAAATACCAGCTTTACTTCGGGAATGGCAGCCTATCTTGACATTGTCCAAAACTGTCAGTTCTTTGAAAAGACGAATATTTTGAAAGGTCCTAGCAATCCCTAATCCATTAATGTAATAAGGCGCTTTGCCACTAATATCCTGACCTTTGTACAGCACTTTACCACTAGTTGGACTGTATATTCCTGTTGCTAGGTTAAAGGCAGTGCTTTTTCCTGCACCATTGGGACCAATCAAGGCACTTATTTGACCTTTTTCTACTTTTAAATCCACTTTATTTACAGCAATTAATCCACCGAACTGAATAGTAAGTTTGTTTAATTCTAATAAGGCCATTTAATCTCCCCCCTTTACCTTTTTTTTCTCTTTATTAGTAAAATTACTACCAGTAATTGATTTAATGCTTTTTTTAACTAATTTGGTTACATCAACCCCGCCTAGTAAGCCATTAGGTCTAAATCTCATCATAATAACCAGTAAGGCACCGTACAAAAGCATCCGATAATCAGAGGAGAAACGAAGCACCTCAGGGATAGATGTCAATACTATTGCACCAAGTACGGTGCCAGGAATACTTCCTAATCCACCTAGAACTACCATGTTTAAAATCTCAATAGATTTCATAAAACCAAAATCCCTAGGCTGCAATACCATTATCTTATGTGCCCATAAGGCTCCACCAATTCCAGCAATAAATGTGCCTAATACAAACATTTTAACTTTATAAAGGGATGTATTTATTCCGTAACATTCTGCAGCAATATCATCTTCCCTAATAGCTAAAAGGGCTCTCCCAAAACGGGACCTTTCAACTCTTAACATCATCCAGATAACAATAACAACAAGAATAAAGGTAACCGTTAACGTGGACTTATAAGGTATACCAGCCAGACCCATAGCACCACCTACAATAGGCATATTAAATAAGAGGGATTTGACAATTTCCCCAAAGCCCAGTGTTGCTATCGCCAGATAATCTCCTGTTAAACGTAATGTTGGATAGCCAATAATTAAACCAAAAATACCTGCTGCTATCCCTCCCGCCAAGAGGGCAAAAATAAAAGGCATACCTAATTGCAGTGATACGATGGCAGAAGCATAAGCCCCTATACTCATGTATGCTGCGTGACCTAAAGAAAGCTGTCCGGTAACACCAGTAATCAAATTTAACCCTAAAGCCATAATTATATATATTCCTACAGTAATGGCTATGGATTCAATATAAGGCGGTAATAAACCATTTAGTAAAGTCATACCTTCTGCCACCTACACTTTCTTGAAAATTTGTTTACCGAATAACCCTGTAGGCTTTATTAGTAAAACCAGGATTAAAATGCCAAATGCTATAGCATCTCGATAAGACGAAAGCCCAATTGCTACTGTCATCATTTCAATTACTCCAAGAATAATTCCGCCAAACATAGCTCCCGGAATACTGCCAATACCGCCCAGAACGGCTGCTGTAAAAGCTTTCATGCCAGGCAGCATACCCATATTATATTTTACAACACCAAAGTATATCCCGACCAACACTCCACCAGCACCGGCTAAAGCAGAACCAATTGCAAAGGTATAGGAAATGATTCTGTTTACATTTATTCCCATCAAAGCTGCGGTATCATAATCTTGAGAGGTTGCCCTCATCGCTTTGCCAACCTTTGTTCTTTTAACTATATACTGCAAACCAATCATAAGTATTGCGGAAACAACAATCAACAATATTTGCAGAGTATTAATCTGAGCTCCAGCTATTAAGTCATATGATTTAATTTCAAATAAGATTTCTTCTATAGGAGGAAAAGTCTGAGGTTTAGGTCCAACCAAAAGATTAACTAAATTCGATAAAATAATAGATATCCCAATAGCACTGATAAGTGCCGCTAAACGTTTAGAGCGCCTTAGTGGTCGATAGGCAATAATTTCAATTGAAACCGCCATAAGCATGCAAAAAAGCATAGCTCCCAAAAATGCAATAATTATATGCACTTTAAAGACAGTAACTAGAGCTAATCCTACAAAAGCCCCTACCATGTATATCTCACCATGGGCAAAATTGATTAGCATAATAATACCGTAAACCATTGTATAACCTAGGGCAATTAGGGCATAGGTAGACCCAAGTGCTATTCCATTAATCAATTGTACAATAAAATTACTAGTAAAATCCATCCTCCATCCCCCCAAATTAAATTCTTAAAAGGGTCTGCCTTTAAGGCCAGACCCTTTTAAGGTCCTCTAATTGCCTATTTTTTTACAGGAACCTTCTTCAACAAGGTCCAGTTACTGTCTTTAACTTGTAATAGGTATACTGGAGATTTGATTGGCTCACGGTTAGCATCAAAGGATGTATTACCGGAAACACCTGGGTAATCTTGTATTTTAGCCAATGCATCCTTAAATACCTTAGGATCTGCACTATTGGCGTTTTTAATAGCTTCAGCAACTAACATAACTGCATCATAACCTTGGGCATGGAACAGATCAGGAGCTTTACCATATTTAGCTTTAAATCTTTCAATAAACTTTTCTACTTCAGGAGTAGGCTGTTCAGGAGAGAAGCCTGCATAGGAAACACTGCCTTCTACTGCACTTCCGCCTAGTTCCCAGAAGGTTGGTGCTTGTAGTCCGTCACCGCCAACCATGATGATATCGCTCATGCCTTGTTTGCGAACTTCTTTCATGATTAGACCGCCTTCAGTATAGTAACCTGAGAAAACTATTACTTCAGCACCAGATTTTTTAACATTAGTTACCTGTCCACTAAAATCAGTGTCACCATCTTGTACACTTTCTTCAATTACTACTTCCCCGCCATTTTTTAAGATACCTTCTTTAAAAATTGCGCTTAGTCCAACACTAAAGTCATTATTAACCGCAGTAATTAACGCTACTTTTTTCCAGCCTAGTTCATTTACTAGATAATCCATAGTAGTAGGTCCACCAACAGAATCTAGTAAAGTATTACGGAAGATATATGGACCGATTTCAACAACACCAGGCCCTGTAGCACCGGCAGAAATCTGAACAACATTGCCTTGGTTAATAATAGGAGCAGTTGCTTTAGTAATACCAGTAGTTGGATCACCGATAACTGCAATTACTTTATCTGAGTTAACAAATTTTTGCACAATATTGGCAGCTTCGGCTTTATCATAACGGTGGTCAGCTTCTACTATTTCAAAATTACTGCCTAATACGCCGCCAGCTCCATTGATATCCTCAACAGCCATCTTCATACCATCAAGGGTGTTTTGACCATACATAGCTGTATCGCCTGTCAAGTCACCTAAAAAACCGATTTTTAAAGCTGCAGGAGCTTTAGCTTCCTCTTTCTTCGCTTCTTCCTTTGGTGCTGGCTCATCCTTTGCCCCACCACAGCCTACTAACGTTAAAGACAAAATTAATAAAATAGATAAAACCCAAAATATTTTCTTAGACTTAATCATTTTTTACCCCCTAATTTTTTTAATATTTTGTAATATTGTGATTAATAAGAGTTTTCACAAACTAAGTAGCTTAACTTCCTTCCCCCCCTTGTATTATTTTCTTTCCTCTCCTAGTTAGCGGATACCAAGCTTGTTCATTTTATAATAGAGTGTACTGCGGGGAATACCCAAAATTTTCGCAGCCTTTGCTTTATTGCCCGAAGCACCCTCTAAAGCTTGCCTTATAACTTCCTTTTCAGCCCTATCAGCGACTTCACCTAAAATTGAGCCTTCATAATATATTTTTTTGAATTTAGTAAGTTTGAGAGAAATCGGTAAATTTTCCTCGGTAATTTTATCATCTTCAGCCATAATAACCATTCTTTCGATGACATTACGAAGTTCTCCTATGTTCCCCGGCCATAGATAGGCGAGAAAAATATTCATTACCTCCGAATCGATCTGAACTATGTTTCTATTATGCTGGTTGCAAAACTCCCGGGTAAAAAGATAAACCAACTCTGGAATATCCTCCTTACGATCCCTTAATGCCGGGATTTCTAAAGATACTACATTTAAGCGGTAATATAGATCCTCTCGAAATGAGCCATCCTCAATCATTTGTTCAAAAATTTTGTTGGTGGCGGTAATAACTCTCACATCCACACGAACAGGTTCGCTTCCTCCAACTCGGTAGAAATGCATATTTTGCAGGACCCTTAAAAGTTTAACCTGCATCTCGGGCTGCATCGCATCGATTTCATCTAAAAAAATGGTGCCATTGTGAGCTAATTCAAATTTTCCAAGTTTGCCCTTTTTATCTGCATCAGAAATGGCTCCAGCCTGATAACCGAATAACTCACCTTCAAATAAAGTAGGTGGTACTGCTCCACAGTTAATTACAATAAAGGGCTTGTCTCGCCGCGTACTATAGTTATGTATAGATTCTGCAAGCAACTCTTTGCCTGTACCACTTTCCCCACGAATTAACACCGCAGTTTTAGTGGTAGCTACTTTCTTGGCCAGACCAATAACTTCTAGCATTTTTTTACTATGACCGTATATTCTCCCAAAAGCATCGGCAGGACCGCTAATCTTCTTTATCTCACTTTTGAGAAGATTTACCTGAGAGCTAGCTTTTGATAATTCATTATGCAGGTTCACCGTTTCTGTGATATCCCGTTCAGAACAAACACTGCCTAATATAGTTTTCCCCTGATAAAGAATAGGTCTGGCATTAATCAAAACATGATTCTCTGGCCGAGGCTGATGATATTTATCCCGAACCTCTTTTTTGTTAACTACGTCAGTAACAACAAGACTAGAAAAGAATTGCCCAATGTTTTTGCCCATAATGGTAGCACTGGGAATTTGATACATATCTTCAGCCCTTTTGTTCCAGCCTATTACGTTATTCTCATTATCTATCATTGTAACTGCTTCATTTATCGTATCCATCAAAGTATTCATCTCACACTCTAAATGAAGGATTTCTTGCCAAAGGGTGGTATGTAATATATACGGATCAATAACTCCGCGAGGTTCATTATCTTCAAATACGACTCCAAACTTCCCTCTGTTGGCATGAAAAGCTGAAAATACCTGATTTAATGGTGTTTCATTTTCTACGGAAAACCCATCAAATATTTTGTACGGAAAAGATTTTAGAATCACTTGCCAGCATTTTAGTTCAATATTAATTAGTATAGCTTCAAGTCCCAATTCTTTAAAAAGCTGGTCAACTTCTTCTTGGGATAAGACTTTGTTAACTACCTTAATAGGCTTTAGTGTCAGATTAGCTAAATCCAGAGTCCGGCTTGGGCCTGAAAACATACTACCTGCCCCCCAAAATATATTCCAAAAACTTAAGCAAGTGTCAGTAATTCGACAAAAAAATATTACAAATGGTTGGCATAAAATGGGTTTGGATGGCATAAAAAGGCGCTCACTAAAAAACCTCAGTGAGCGTCATTGCTCTTAAGTACTATAATAATACTCACTATATCTTATTGTCTTATTGTCTTATTGTCTTATTGTCTTATTGTCTTATTGTCTTATTGTCTTATTGTCTTATTGTCTTATTGT